>CAMDFL010000045.1 GCA_945897475.1 Bordetella parapertussis | reverse complement strand
CTGGCGCTCGGTATCGCAAGCGCGCGGATCTTGCCGCTTTTCACCAGCGGAAACGCGGTTGAAATCGGCACCACGGCCACCTCCACCTGCCCCGCCATCATCGCGGTGTAGAGCGGCGCGTCGCCTTGATAATGCACTGCCACCACGTCGATGCCGGCGGTAAGTTTAATCAGCTCCATGGTCAGATGCAGCGGATTGCCTATGCCGGTGCCGCCGTAATTGAGTACGCCGGGTTTGGCTTTGGCCAGGGCAATGAACTCGGCCAGATTGGACGCCGGCATCCTGGGCGAAGCGATCACAATCAAATGCGAGGCCACCAGTTGCGACAGCGGGAGAAAATCCCGCGCCGGATCCCAACTGAGTTTTTTAACCATCGCCGGGCTGATGGCCTGACCGTTGGTATTGACAACCAGGGTGTAACCGTCGGGCGCGCTGCGGGCAACGCTCTCCACGCCGACATTGCCCGCAGCGCCGGGGCGGTTTTCGATCAAAAAAGGCTGGCCGAGTGCCGCCGCCATACCGGGCTGCACCAACCTCGCGATCAGGTCCACCGCGCCACCGGGCGGAAACGGCACCACCAGGCGAACTGGTTTTACTGGGTAGCTTTGCGCGAAACAGGCGCCAGCGGCCATGATCAACGCGGCAATAAACAGACTCTTGAACTTGGACTTCATTGTTTCCTCCCCATACTGCATTGTTCAAGGCGGCGGATATTTCCGCGCATTCTTCAAAAGCTTGTCCTTCACCGCCTCATCCAGGTCCACACCCAATACGCTGGCCAGACGCACCAGATAAATGGTCACATCCGCCAACTCCTCGTGGATGCGCTCAGCCTGCAGCGGGTCTTTCATGACCTCAATCGATTGCGCTTCGGTGAGCCATTGAAACAGCTCCACCAGTTCGCCCACTTCGCCGGTCAAGGCCATGGCAAGGTTTTTGGGCGAATGAAACTGCTCCCACCCGCGCGGACGGGCGAAAGCTTCGATGGCTTTTTCCAGGGCGGCGGTATCTATCAGGCGACTCACGTTTTGCTCAGGCATAGGTTGCGGCGGGCTCTACAGAACATGGGCCTACTCCGTACCCGCCAGCCCGGCTCTTTTTACCAGATCGCCTTGGCGCGCAATCTCCGTCTGAACGAAACGCTTCAATTCATCCGGCGGCGGGGAGCCAACCAGCATCAGACCGAGCTTAATGTATTCCTCGCGCACTTCCCGGTCACCGGTGAGATCACGCAGTTCTGCGTACAAGCGATCGATGATTTCTTTCGGCGTTTTCGCTGGCGCCACCAGCATGAACCACGATGTCGCTTCGAAATCCTTCACGCCGAAATCGGACAGTGGCGCCACATCGGGCGCGGCTTCGATACGCTGCGCGGTGGTGACGCCCAGCGCGCGGATCTTGCCGGCGCGCAGCATCGGCATCGCCACCGGAATATTGGAAAAAAGAATTTGAATGTGCCCGCCGACCAGATCGTTGATGGCAGGCGCCATGCCCTTGTAGGGAATGTGCGTTAATTCGATGCCAAGGCGGGTTTTCAATAATTCGCCGCTCAAGTGCTGCGAAGTGCCGGCCCCGGCGGAACCGAAACTCAATCCACCTCGGGTGGATTTAGCAAGCTTAATCAGATCAGTGACGTTATGCACCGGTAGCGACGCATTCACCACCAGCATGTCGGGGATGCGCGCGATCAGCGCAACCGGCGCGAAGTCGGTGACCGGGTCGTACGGCAACGCTTTATGCAAGGTGACATTGGTGGCCATGCCGGTGCTGTTGGCCACCATCAAGGTGTAACCGTTGGGCGCCGCGCGGATCACAGACAGCGCGCCGACGATTGAGCTTGCCCCTGGACGATTCTCGACAATGAAGGGCTTGCCCAGGCGCTGCTCAAGACGGCTGCCGATCAGGCGCGCGAAAATGCTGTAGAGCCCGCCTGGCGACGCGGGCGCGACAATGGTGACGGCGCGTTCGGGGTAGTTCTGCTGCCCGAGGACCGGATCTACGCGAATCATCGCCAGCGCCGCAAGTGCCGCGGCCACGATTATGGGTCGCACAAATATTCTGGGCGGAACAAATATTCTAGGCCGGACAAATATTTCTACTCGAAAAAATTTCATTGCGCGTCGATTTACAGTTCGGACAAATATTATGGGTCTCGAAAATTTCATGGGTGTCGATTCCAACTGAGCGAAGCCGCGAGTATGACCGTACCGGCCGATCCCATCCAGAATGCTTGTGCTAGAGTTCCACGTGACTTCATTCAAGGCAGACCTCCATGAGCTTCCAATCCCGTATTGCCGTGGCACTTGCCATGGTTGCAGCCGGTTTCCTGGCATCGAACGCGCAAGCCCAGAGCTACCCCGCCAAACCGGTCAAGATCATTGTTCCGCACCCCACCGGCGGCGGACCCATCGACCTGCCGGCACGCGGCCTGGCGGAGTTTCTCACCCGTTCAATGGGCCAGCCTTTCGTGGTGGAGAATCGCGATGGCGCCGACGGTCTCATCGGTGCGGAAGCCTTGGCGAAATCCAATGCCGACGGCTATACGCTCGGGGTAACCAGCGCGTCCATCATTACCATGAACGAATTGACACGCGTCAATCTGCCCTATAACGCGGAGCGCGATTTCGCGCCCGTTGCCTACATCGGCGCCATCGAGAGCCTCCTCCTGGTGAACACCGCGGTGCCCGCTAGAACATTTAGCGAATTGCTCGATATGGCGAAGGCCAAGCCCAACACCGTGAGCTGGGGGACGCTGGGCACCACCAGCAACGGGCCGCTCCTGATCGGTATGCTCAGAAAAGACCTGGGCGCATCGTTCTACATGATCCCCTACAAAAGCAACATTCAGGCGGTGCAGGGAACGGTCGCGGGAGATGTGAACGTGGTGGCCTACGCCGCAGGAGGCGCCGCGCCCTTCATCAAGGCCGGCAAGCTGCGCCCGCTTGCCTACACCGGCAATACCCGTCGCGCTGATATGCCAGAGGTGCCGACCTTCACCGAACTGGGCGTCAAACTCGGTTTCAAGACCTGGATCGGCATGTTCGCGCCCGCCAAAACACCGGTGGACATCGTGCGAAAGCTCAATGCGGAATCGGTCAAGCTACTCACCGATTCGGCATTTACCGGAAAATTTCTGGAGAGCCAAGGCGTCGATCCCGGCCAGAACAGTCGCGGCAGTGCGGAGGATTTCGCTCGCTACATCAAGGCCGATCGCGCCGCGTATGAAGAGGCAGTGAAGGCCGCGGGAATCGAGAAACGTTAGCGTCGCGCCACCGACGCCACTCCACGCACCGCGCCCACCTGGGCGAGCGTTCTCTTCAGGTCCTCCAAGGAGGCGACATTGACAGTCAGAAAATGCGTGGCGGCATCGTCACGTCGATAGCTTTGCGATCCCGTCACGCGGATTTTTTCACGCGCGAGAACCTCCATGATGTCGCTTAATAAACCATTGCGATCACTGGCGCGCACTACGATATCCACTTGAAACGCCGAATCAGCGCCGAGCCTGGGCGCCCAGGCCGCCGGCAGCAGGCGCTCAGGGTTTCGCGTTGCCAGGTGCGCCAGACTCGGGCATCCAGCCCGATGCACCGAGATGCCGCGACCGCGTGTGACGAACCCGGCAATCGCGTCGGGTGGCGCGGGCTTGCAGCAGCGCGCGAGTTGCGTCATCAGTCGATCCACGCCCACCACCAGAATGTTTCCCTGAGCGGCCTTTTCCGGTTTGAGAGGATGCGCGCGCGGCGGCGCTGCAAGCTCGGCTTGCGTTTCACCACTGATCGCCTGATGCAATTGCCCCTTGCCGATCTCCTCGCGGCCGAGCGCGGCGTAGAGATCTTCAGCGCGCTCGAAATCCAGGGCCTGCGCAATATCATCATGTTTTAAGCTGGACTTGCCCTCGCGCTGCAGTTCCTTCTCCAGGACGGCGCGGCCGCCGGCGATGGTGTCGCCCAGCTCCAACGCGTTAAACCACTGGCGCACCTTGTTCCTTGCCCGCGAGCTGGCAATGAAGCCGCGCGCCGGATTCAGCCAGTCGCGGCTGGGACCGGCAGCAGCGCCTATGGCTCTGGCATTGGCGGTAATGATCTCGAGGCGATCGCCATTTTTCAACTTGTAATCCAGGGGCACGATGGCGCCATTGGCCTTTGCGCCCCGGCAGCGGTGCCCGAGCCCTGTGTGTACCGAATAGGCAAAATCAACAGGCGTCGATCCTCGCGGCAGATCGACAACCTGCCCTTGCGGGGTGAGCACGTAGACGGTGTCATCCAGTGCCGCACGCTTGAATGTTTCCACCCAGTCCGAAGAATCGACTACCTCGTCGCGCCAGGCGAGCATCTGACGCAGCATGGCGATCTTGTCGTCGAAGGGATCGGCGAGCGCATTTCCGGCAGCGGTTTTCTTCGCGCTCTCTTTGTAGCGCCAATGCGCCGCGACACCCAGCTCGGCGTAGTTATGCATTTCGTGGGTGCGTATCTGCACTTCCAACGGGCGCCCGTCGGACCCGATCACCGCGGTGTGCAGCGATCGGTAGTAATTGCCTTTGGGCCGGGAAATGTAATCGTCGAACTCCTTGGAAATGGGCTGCCACAGGTTATGCACCACGCCGAGTACCGTGTAGCAGTCGCGCACCTCGTCCACCAGAACGCGGATGCCGCGCACGTCGTAGATTTCCTCGAAGGCAAGATTTTTGGCGCGCATCTTGTTCCAGATGCTGGTGATGTGCTTGGGCCGGCCGGATAATTGCGCGCGCACACCCACGGCTGAGAGTTCACGGGTCAGTTCATTAATTGTTTCAGCAATGAAGCCTTCGCGCTCGCCGCGCCGCTCATCGAGGCTACGCGCGATCGTCTTGTAGAGATCGGGTTCCAGAAAGCGAAGCGAAAGGTCTTCAAGTTCCCACTTCAGTTGCCAGACACCCAATCGATTGGCAAGCGGCGCGTACAGGTCCAGGGTTTCCTGGGCGATCTCCGTGTGCGTTCCCTCCGGCGAGCGCGCCAGGTAGCGAAGCGTCTGCGTGCGGCTGGCAAGCCTCAACAACACCACGCGCACATCCTCCACCATGGCGAGAAACATTTTTCGCAACACCTCGAGCTGAGATGCGCGGCCGGGAGACTTGAGCGCAGCGGTTTCGCGTTTGCGCACCACCACGCGCAATTCGTTGAGCGTGTAGATGCCCTTCACCAGATCGGCGACCACGACGTTGAAATCGACCGCCAGCTTTTCGTTGGCGCCTTCCAGATAACTTGGCACGGCGAACAACAGTCCCGCCGCGCGCGCGTCTCCATCGAGATTGAGCTTGGCAATGTAGCCGGTCATTCCCATCGCATGTTCCAGCGCGCCTTCCCCCGTGGACAGAATCCTCCCCGCGTACAGCGGCACGGCGTAATCGTAGGCCCGCGCGACAATTTCACGTTCGGCCGCAGACAACCCCGAGGAGAGGGCCTCGGCGCCGATTTTCTGGGTAGAAGTCAGCGTGGACATTGTGGGTGAATTATTGCACGCGTAATGCTTGCACATCACACGCGTTTTACACGCTTATTACATGCGCATTACACGCTCAGCTGGCGACTCACCGCTGCGTGATCAGTTTGCGCGCAGGCTGCCCGGGCCGGAACGATGTCCGGTCGCCAACGCCAGCAACGCGCCCACCAAACCAATAGCGCACACAATCATCGCGCCCGAGGGCAAATCGCTCAGCACCGAAGCAAGCAGTCCCACCAGGTAGCCAACCGCGCCCACACCGAGCGCCTTGGCCATGCGATGTTTCGGCGAGTAATAGGTGGCGAGCGCGGGCACCACCAAGGTGGCGAAAACAAGATACAGGCCCACCAATTGCACCGACACCGTCACCACGCAAGCGAATAGAACATAAAAACTAACGCGACCTAAACGCCAGCGATCTAAACGCAAACCGGCCAAGCGATTGCGAAGACCCGCCCATAGCGCGAACATCACCGCATAAATTACGGCATCCATTGCGATGCGCCCCCAGCCCACCCAGAGAATCTGGCCGGAAAGCAATTCCTTCAAATGCTCGCCACCGCGCGGATTACTGGCGAGCAACAGGATTGCCACGCTCGAACCCAGCACAAAAACCACGCCTATGGTGGCCTCCTGAACCTCAGGCCAGCGCCGCTCGGTCCAGGTGAGCAGCAGCGCACCGGCAAGGGCCGCGGCAAACGCGGCGATCTGCACCGCCGCGCCATGCGCCTCCCAGCCCAGCACATCGGCCGCGATCACACCCAGGCCGGCGATCTGCGCCACAGCCAGGTCGATGAACACGATACCGCGCGAGAGCACCTGCATGCCCAGGGGCACGTGGGTCGCGGTGACCAGCAGGCCCACCACCAGCGCCGGCAGAATAATACTTAGATTGTCGAAGTTCATTGTCCTGCCGCCAGCAGGCGCGCGATGGTGTCGTCGAACAAACTGATGAGATCCGTTGCCTTATCGCTGCCGCCCACGGTAAAGGGCAGCATGATCGCCGGAATTTTGCCGCGCTCGGATAAAAATGCCGCCGCTCTCGGATCGTTGTAGGGCGAGTAGACAATCCATCTCACCGGCTCGCGCCCAACCACACTCAACAATTCGGCGAGGTGGCCCGGCGTGGGCGGCAGACCCGGTTTGGGCTCGAGGCTGCCCGCTTCTTTCAGACCCAGCCAATTGATGAGATAGGAATACTCACGGTGGTAAACAATCACTCGCGCTCCCTTGATTGCCTGCGCTTGCTGCTCCCAGCGCGCCAATGCAACGCGCCAGCGCAGAAGAAAATCACGGGCTCTGGCCGCATACACTGCCGCATTGGCCGCATCCACCTTCGCCAGACGCGCCGCGAGTGCTTCGGCCACTGTAACGATATTGCGTGCGTCGGTATGGATATGCGGATTGCCGCCTGCGTGCACATCGCCTTGCGCGCGATCGAGGGTTTTAGGAATTTCCAGTTTGCGCACAAACTGCGAAGCCTCGAAGTAACCGTCTCCGCCCGGACGCACTCGGCCATTGCCCGATTGCGTCAGGAGCAGCGGCAGCCAGCCGATCTCCAATTCCGATCCGGTACACACCACCAGATCGGCCGATCGCATTCGCGCGATCAAGCTGGGCCGCGCCTCGATACGATGCGCATCCTGCTGCGCCGTGGTCGCTGAATAGGTTGTGACACGGTCCCCACCGAGTTCCTGCGCCAGCGCCGCCCACTCGGGCTCGCAGGCGAACACATTGAGCGCGGCGACCGCCGGCAAGGAAAAAAAGGCTGACGCGAGCGTGAGCACAAGTATCAACAGATTGATTATCGATTTCATATCCGGCCTTTCAGAACTTGTGGCCACCATGGGCGCCCAGGCTCATGATGTATTGCAGCACCACCTGGTTATCCGGCTGGCCGGCGCGTGACTTGTCGCGCGCCAGTTGCAGGCGCAAGCGACTGAACTCACTGCCACTCCAGTCGATCATCCAGGTATGGCGGGTGGGGCTGTAGGCCTGTAGGATCGGAAAGTCGGCGGCGGTGAGCGCACCGGTATTCACCATACCTATACCGGTGGAACCCGATTTCAATTTGTCGTAGCGCAGCCCCGTGCGCCACTCACGCGCGAACTGGTACACAGTTTGTGCATACCAACCCGATTGCCTGGCGGCAAAACCGCCGGTTTGCGTCCCCAGCGACGCGGCGCCGGTGTCATAGGTCAGCGCGCCGTCCTCCCTGAATTGAAAATACTCGCCCTGCAACTTTAAGCTGTTGATGCTCGAATTTCCATTGGGTGCCCATTTTAATAATCCGCTCAAGGCCGATAACCGGCTTCTGCCGCTGAAACTGTTGGTGACGTTGACGCCCAGGGCATCGGGGTCCTGATAGGTGCGGCCTTGCGGCTGGGTGCGAAGATGGGAGAGTCCCAGTTGCCACGCGGTGCTGGCGCCGATATCGCCGCCAAGGTGCGCAAACACATTGCCCGATCCAAAACCATTTTTGTTGCGACCGTTATCCGGTCCGGCAGGAAATTTCCTGCCTCTCCCTATCTCCATACCAAGATCGAAGTAAAGATCGGTGGGCGCCACCCATTTGATCTGAAATCCATCTTCACCCAGTTGATTGCCCAGAAACACTTTATTGGCCAGCGGCATATCAACAAAATCCCAGGCGTGGGCGTGGATTTCGTTGAGGTATCCCACGCTTGCGAAGAATCGCCCTGCCTTTGCGGTGAAGCCGCCGGAAAGATCGAGTGTCTGTATATACGCCTCCTCTACGCCGATGCGGTCATCGGCGCCCAGCGCGGCGAGCAGCGTGCCACGAAATCTCGGATCGATATTCGCGGAAAAGGCGAGCTCCGATTCTCCCAGGGACAGGCCGCGCCCCACCGGCGCCACCTCGCCACCCGTGGGTGCGAACCCGTTGATCCGGTATGTCGCCGGGTCGCGCTTCAGATTACCGTAGGTGCCATTGAGAATAAGCGACAGACCGGGGTTCATGGCGCTCTCGCCCGCGGTCCTGCTGCTCGCGGTCACTGCTGCTTCCTGCACCGCGCTCGAGGCCTTGCTCGCCGCAGCCTCGGCCTGGATCGCCGCAGTTTCGGCTCTGATCGCTGCAGCCTGACCCGCCGATTGCTCGGCGGCTTGCAGTCTTTTCTCAAGGGCTTCGACGCGGGCCTCGTAGCTCTGCTTCAACTGCCTGACTTGCTCGCGTAACTCCTTCAGATCGTCATCCGTAACAGCTTGCGCCGGTTGAACCAATACTGATGTGATCGCGATGGCGAGCGCGACAATTCTTGCCGCAGTTCGTGCGACATTGTGTGGTTTGAACATGTTTGTCTCCATAAGTTAAGTGATTGCCGTCACGCGCATGGCATGGCGGCTAATACACCGGCTTCGAGGCGCGAAGCGGTTTCCGAGACTGCGGAACTTAGGAGAGTGGTGGAGGCGCGTGCGAATCAAATACGATTCGCGGCGCAAATGGCAGAGGAAGCTTAAAACCGGCAACCGGCGTTGTCGCCGCGCAGTTCGCGACGAACGACGACGCTATTCCCGGTAGCACACTGTCGATGGCGTGAAATGCCAGACACTGCTCCGCAGCGTGGCCGACTGGCGGTGCGTTCTTCTCACCGCCAAGTCCTGCTGCGAGATCACGCTGCAGGTGCGACAAGCCATGCAGTTGCGCGGCCTGCTGCGAGAAAAGCAGAACCAGCGCAAGAAGAATATGGCGGAACAAGAAACTCATATAGGCAAGAAGTCTACAACAAGATGACGGAAATGGAAACGCTCCGATGCCCGATAATATTGGGCCAGAAAAGGATGATGGCATGGCTTGGTTTCGCAACTGGAGACGACGGCGCACACTGGCGCGCGAACACATCGACGACGATCTCTGGCAGACGGTGGTCAGGAAACTGGAATTTCTGCGCGGCCTGTCGGACTCGGACCTCTCGCGCCTGCGCGAAGTGACGCTGCTGTTTCTTCACGAAAAGGAGATGCACGGCGCGCGGGAACTGGAACTCTCCGACGAAATCCGCCTGTCGATTGCGATTCAGGCCTGCCTGCCGGTTTTGAATCTGGGCCTCGATCTCTACCAGGGCTGGGTCGGCATCATTATTTATCCCAGCGAATTCCGGGTACGGCGGCAGGAGGTCGATGAGGACGGGGTGATGCACGAATTCGAGGATGAACTCTCCGGGGAGGCTTGGTCCGACGGACCGGTAATCCTCTCATGGGAGGACGTTAAACAAACCGGGGCGGGCTACAACGTGGTGATCCACGAATTCGCGCACAAGATTCACATGATGCGGGGCGCGGATGAGGACTACCCTGTGCCGTTTCCCGGCATGAACGCCAGGGTATGGAAAGAAACGCTGGAGCGCGAATACCGGCGGCTTTGCAAAATGCTTGATACCGGGGTGGAAACGCTCATCGATCCCTATGCGGCTGAGCACCCGGCGGAATTCTTCGCGGTGATGAGCGAAATGTTTTTTACCGATTCAGCCGTGTTGGAACGCGATTGGCCGGATCTGTATCGGCAGTTAAGTTTGTTCTACCGGCAAGACCCACAAGCCTAAGCGCAATCGTTACAGTCTGAGCACAATTGATCCGGCCTGAGCGCAATTGTTCGGCCCTGAGCGCAATTGTTCCGGCCTGAGCACAATTGTTCCGGCCTGAGCACAATTGTTCCGGCCTGAGCACAATTGTTCCGGCAATTGACGACAAAAAACTTTATATTGGTGGAGTCGCACCAGTAAGGTCGCCAATTGCTAGCTGGCCGACAATGTGTCTAGCCCGGTGGTATTAAATAGAAAGAACAAAAGGAGCACCGACATCCTCTACCAACTGCATCAGGCCCGCAGCGACTGGTTATTCCCCTTTCGTGCTCTCGCGGGTACGGCATTTCCCAGCCTCGCCGATGCCAGCGGAATGCGCGGAGCGCCCTCGATACGAAAATTTGCCGCGGCATGCAGCCTTTTCGCGCTTGCCGAAATCACCCATCAGCGGCCCGCGTTTGGCATTGTCGAGGTGCACATCAAGGGCAAAACAATTCCCGTCAGTGAAGACGCAGTTCAGGTCACCCCCTTTGGCACCTTGTTGCATTTTAAAAAGCTGGGGAATTTTTCGCGACAAGCAAAGGTGCTTCTGGTCGCACCCATGTCCGGGCACTTCTCTACCTTGCTGCGCGAAACCGTGCGCACGATGCTTACAGATCATGACGTCTATCTGACCGATTGGCACAATGCACGCGATGTCCCGCTGGCCGAAGGCCGATTCGGTCTGGACGAATACATCGACCATTTGATTTCGTTTCAACGCCTGCTCGGGCCAGGCGCACACATGATGGCGATCTGCCAGCCGTGCGTGCCGGCGCTTGCGGCCACCGCGTTGATGGCCGAAGACGGCGACGCGGCTGTGCCTGCGAGCCTCACCTTGATGGCCGGGCCGATCGACTGTCGAATCAATCCCTCGGAGGTCAATCGTCTTGCCACCGCGCGTTCGATTCACTGGTTCGAGTGCAATCTGATTGGGATCACCCCGACGCGCCACGCCGGCGCACTGCGCTCGGTGTTGCCGGGATTCGTTCAGCTCACGGCATTCATGAACATGAACCTGGAGCGCCATGTCGGAACCTTCCGGCGACTCTATAACGACATGGTCGAATGCGAGATGGAGAATGTAGGGCCGGTGCGAAACTTCTACCAGGAGTATTTCGCCGTCTCCGATCTGCACGCCGAGTTTTTTCTGGACACAGTGAAGAAAGTGTTTCAGGAAAACGAGTTGCCCCTGGGGCGCTTGAAATGGCGCGGCCGAACTGTTGAACCAAAAGCCATACGGGACACCGCCCTTCTGACCGTGGAAGGCGAACGCGACGACATTTGTTCGCTGGGACAAACACTGGCCGCCCACGATCTGTGCACAGGCATGCACCCCAGCATGAAAACCCATTACGTTCAGGCCGGAGTCGGGCATTACGGGGTATTCAGCGGGCGGCGCTGGCAGAACCATGTCTACCCGGTGGTGCGCGATGTGATTGGGTCCCGGCAGCGTTGAATTCGGCTTGAAAGGCCATATCGCCAAGCGGACAGACGCTCGTCGGTAGTGCTCACGGCCCCGGGTGAAGCGCCGGCAATTTATCTCAGAAAATCGCGGACCACCCCGATCTGATCATCGTGAATCAGGGTGGGTGCATGGCCCACGCCGGGAAACTCCGCCAGCTTTGCGCGCGGTCCTCGCTCGGTCATTGCATGGGCAGTGGCCGGGGTGAGCAGATCCGATTCCGCACCACGCAACACTAGAGTCGGGCAGCGTATCGAATCAAACACCGGCCAGAGGTCGATATCCTTGTGCGGCAGATCCGCATTGAAAGCCACGGCGATGGCCGGGTCGTAACGGAATACCACGCTGCCGTTTGCTTGCGTCTTGACCATGTGTTCGGTCAGGAATCGCCATTCCGCATCGCTATGCAGCCCGAAGGGCGCGCTGACCGTGCGCATCAGCATTTCTGCCATCTCGATCGATGGCAGTATTGGCGCCTTGCCCACATATTCGCCAATTCGATCCAGCGATACTGCGGTGATATGCGGCCCCGCATCGTTGAGCACCAATTTTCGAATCGGCGAATTCGGCAACGCGGCGAGCGTCATGCCGATCAATCCGCCCATCGATGTCCCCAGCCAATCGACGGCTCCAACATCAAGACGCGCGATCAGGGTCACCATGTCGGCCAGATACACCGGTATCGCATATTCCATGGGATTGGCCAGCCAGTCCGATTCCCCCCTGCCGGCGACATCCGGGCAGATCACCCGATAGTCATTACACAAAGCGCGCGCCAGAAAATCAAAATCCCTGCCGCAACGGGTCAATCCGTGGGCACACACCAGCACGCGAGGGTTATCGCGACGACCCCATTCCAGGTAGGACATGTTGTGCAGGCCCGAGGGCGTGGCGCATTGAACGGTGTATCGCGTAAATGTCTTGTTCAGGGCTTCGGACAAAGCGGCTCCTTCAAATTATGTTTTAATGCTCGCCAGTGTAGCGCAAAGGATTGCCGTGTCAGCTTCGACTCTGCAGACAATGTCCGCCGTCACCTGCTACGACGAAATGCACGGTAGCGACGGCGAAATTCCGGGCGGCGAAATTCTGGCGCACTATCGGCATTACTCGCAATGGTTGGCAAGCCAGCCTTCCAACCGCATTCTGCAAAAACGCCATGAAGCCGAGGTCATGTTTCACCGCGTCGGCATCACCTTCGCGGTCTACGGCGAGGAAGCAGGCGCTGAGCGCTTGATTCCCTTCGACATCATTCCGCGCATCATTCCGGCCGACGATTGGGCCTTGCTCGAATCAGGACTCAAGCAGCGCGTATGCGCGCTCAATATGTTCCTTCATGACATCTATCACGAGCAGAATATTCTTAAAGCCGGAGTGATCGAACCCGAGCGCGTTCTTGGCAACAGACAATATCGCGCAGTAATGCGCGGATTGAACATCCCCGGCGGAGTGTATGCGCACATCGCGGGTATCGACATTGTGCGCGCGGGATCGGGCGAGTTTTACGTGCTGGAGGACAACCTGCGCGTGCCCTCGGGTGTGTCCTACATGGTTGAAAACCGCAAGATGATGATGCGTCTGTTTCCGGAGCTGTTCGGCGCGCAGCCTATTGCTCCGGTGGAGCATTACCCGGACTTGTTGTTGGAGACTTTGCTCGCGGTGGCGCCCACCGGGGTCAACGACCCGACAGTGGTGCTGCTGACACCTGGTTCCTATAACTCGGCCTATTTTGAGCATACTTTTCTCGCCCAGCAGATGGGCATCGAACTGGTAGAAGGCGTGGACCTGATGGTGCGCGACAACATGGTCTTCATGCGCACCACGCGCGGGCCGCAGCGTGTGCATGTGATCTATCGCCGTATCGATGACGATTTTCTCGATCCCCAGGTTTTTCGCGCCGACTCCAGGTTGGGCGTACCCGGCCTGATGCGGGCCTACCAGGCGGGCAACCTGACCCTGGCCAATGCCATCGGCACCGGCGTCGCGGACGACAAATCCATGTACGTTCATGTACCGGACATGATTCGCTTTTATCTGTCTGAAGAACCCATTTTGAAAAACGTCGAGACCTGGCAACTGAGAAAAAAGGAGGAGCGCGAATACGTTCTTGCACATCTGGGCGAACTGGTGTTGAAGGAAGTGCATGGTTCGGGCGGCTACGGCATGTTGATCGGACCCGCCGCGTCTAAGGCTGAGCTCGCCGAATTCCGCGAACGCATCTCAGCCACGCCGGAAAAATACATCGCCCAGCCGACATTGTCGTTATCGACCTGCCCCACCTTCGTCGAGGCCGGCATCGCGCCCCGCCATGTGGATCTTCGGCCCTTCGTGCTCTCGGGACCGCAACCCCGCATCGTGCCTGGCGGCCTCACGCGCGTCGCGCTGAAAGAAGGATCTCTGGTGGTGAATTCTTCGCAGGGCGGAGGCACCAAGGACACCTGGGTGCTGGAAAAATGAGATTCCGTTATACCTCCATGGCACGAACCAGCATGCGAACGGCGGCCGCACAGAAATGCTGAGCCGCTCCGCCAACGACCTTTTCTGGATGTCGCGCCATGTCGAGCGCGCCGAAAACATCGCGCGCATGCTCGACATTACCTACCGCATGTCGCTGTTACCCTACCGGGTCGCCGAAGGCGGCGAAACATGGGCCGAACCCTGGGCGCTGCCGCTGGTCATCACCGGGCTTGCCACCAAATACTATGAAAAAACCCCGATCCTTTCCCCCGAGCAGGTGATCCGCTACATGGTAATCGACCCGGAGAACTCTTCGTCCATTTATTCCCTGCTGCAGTCTGCGCGGGAGAACGCGCGCGGCCAGCGCGGTGCGATCAGCTCCGAGATGTGGGAGAGCATCAACGCCACCTGGCTGGAGGTTCGCGAGCTGAGCTATGAACGATTGCTGGAACGCGGTGTATCCGAAGTATTCGACTGGGTTAAAACGCGTTCGCATCTGTTCCGCGGCGTGACGGTGGGCACCATGGGCCGCGATGAGGGTTTTCATTTCACGCGCCTGGGGACGCACCTGGAGCGCGCCGACAATACGGCGCGCATTCTGGATGTGAAATACCACACGCTACTGCCCACGGTCAACGACGTGGGCGGGGCGGTGGATTATTACCAATGGGGGTCCCTGTTGCGCTCGGTGGGCGCATTTGAGTCCTACCGTAAAATTTATCGTGAGGCGATCACCCCTTTTCGCGTCGCCGAACTGCTGATTCTGCGCCTTGACATGCCGCGCTCGCTGCATTTTTGTATGGCCGAGGTGTTCAACACACTCTGCGGCCTCGCACCCGATAACAGGCTAGAACCAGAGCGCCTGGCCGGTGAAATCCACTCGCAACTTCATTACGGCCGCATAAAACAGGTATTCGAGATTGGACTGCACGAATATCTGATGGCCTTCCTCACTCGCATCGACGCGCTCAACAGTGAGATAAACAAGCATTTTCTCGCTCCCGATTACGCCCCCTGATCCGGATCAGCGTGTTATTTCTCGCCTTACTCCACGTGTCAATCATTTGCTGCATTTCGCACTTGCGGCTATGCTTTGGACTTTACTGCATCGCAAAAATGGAAATCGATGACCTACTGCGTTGGAGTACTCCTGGATGCTGGCCTGGTATGTGCGTCCGACTCCCGCACCAACGCGGGAATCGACAACGTATCGAGCTTCAGGAAAATGAAAGTGTTCGAGCGTCAGGGCGATCGTGTCCTGGTGGTGATGAGCTCGGGCAATCTTTCCATGACCCAGAACGTCCTCAATCAGCTGGAACTCTCGGGCAGAAAATCCGACGGCAGTCCGTCAATCTGGTCGGCATGTTCGATGTTCGAAGTTGCTTCTCTCCTGGGGGAAACTTTGCGCGAGGTTCGCAAGCGCGACCTGCCCTACCTGCAGCAAAACAATATCGACACCAACGCCTCGTTCATTCTGGGCGGGCAGATTCGTGGCGAGCCGATGCGGCTGTACCTTATTTATTCCGAGGGCAACTACATCGAGTCCACGCCGGAGACGCCATTTTTTCAGATCGGCGAAACAAAATACGGCAAACCCATCATCGACCGGGTGGTTACACCGGCCTCCACCTTGATCGAGGCGCAGAAATGCGTACTGGTATCCTTCGACTCGACCATGCGATCAAACGTCTCGGTAGGCCTGCCCATCGACATGCTGGTGATGGAGACCGATGCGCTGCGCGTGCGCCTGCAACAGCGGATCCTGGAAACCGACCCGTATTACAGACTGATTCATACCGAGTGGGGCGAAGGTCTGAAACGGGTGTTTTCGCAGTTACCCGATCCTCAGTGGGAACTAAGCGGCTCGCCCGCACCACAATACCAGTCGCAAATATTCAAATAGGCAGCGGCGCCCTGCCGTGTCGCAGAGGCAGCGGCGCCCTGCCGTGTCGCATAGGCAGCGACGTCCTGCCGTGTCACCTAGGTAGCGGCGCCGTGCCGGGCCAAATAGGCAGCGGCGCCGTGGAGCGGCATGGATATCCCAGGCGGCCTTTCCATCAGCCTGGCAGTCAGATGACAGCAGCATGAGCATACACGTCGCACTTCGCCACACCACCGTCTATAAATTTGATCGCCGCGTGACGCTCGGTCCGCACATCGTGCGGCTGCGTCCCGCACCGCATTCGCGCACCCCGATACTTGCCTACACACTGAAAATTTCGCCAGAGAAGCACTTCATCAACTGGCAGCAGGACCCCTTCGGCAATTACCTGGCGCGGCTGGTATTCCCGGAGCCGACGCGCGAATTGATCGTGGATGTCGAAGTCATCGCTGACCTGACAGTGATCAACCCTTTCGATTACTTTGTCGAGGACAGTGCCGAGTTCTGGCCGTTTGACTACAACGCCGAACTCAAACGCGAGTTGACGCCTTACCTGGAAACCGAGCGCGCCGGCCCGCTGCTTGCGGCCTGGCTGGATGCGGTGCCGCGCGAGCGGGTTCATTGCAATAATTTTCTGGTGATGTTGAATCAGCGCTTGCAGCGCGCTATCGCCTACACCGTGCGCTTGGAGCCAGGTGTGCAAACACCCGAGGAGACGCTGGCGAAGGCACTCGGTTCGTGCCGCGACTCTGCCTGGTTGCTGGCGCAAATCCTGCGCCACCTGGGGCTGGCAGCGCGCTTTGTGTCGGGCTACCTGGTGCAACTGTCAGCCGACGAAAAATCGCTGGATGGGCCCTCCGGCCCCGATCGCGACTTCACCGACCTGCACGCATGGACGGAGGTGTATGTGCCTGGCGCCGGATGGATAGGGCTTGATGCGACCTCGGGCCTGTTCGCGGGTGAAGGCCATATTCCTCTGGCAGCCACGCCGCAACCATCTTCTGCGGCGCCCATTGAAGGCATGACCGATCGCTGCGTAGTTGAGTTCTCGCATACCAATACCATCACCCGAATTCGCGAAGATCCGCGTGTGACACTGCCCTACAGCGACACGGAATGGGCGGCGATCAGTGCCCTTGGCAATAGAGTCGACGAAAAATTGCTCGCCAATGACGTGCGCCTGACCCACGGCGGGGAGCCCACCTTTGTTGCGATAGACGACATGGAAGGCCCGGAATGGAACACCGAGGCGTTCGGCGTGCATAAAAGAGAGCGCGCCGAAATCCTGGTGCGACGCCTGCGCGATCGTCTAGCGCCAGGGGCGCTCCTGCATTCAGGCCAAGGCAAGTGGTATCCCGGCGAAGCCCTGCCCCGCTGGGCGCTGGGGATTTACTGGCGGCGCGATGGCGTGCCGATGTGGAGCAATCCTCGCTTGCTGGCCACGGCCGGGAAAAACTCGACCAGTGAGGATCATGCTTGCGCTGCGTTCGATGCGCGGCATTTCGCGCAAACACTGGCTCGCCACCTGGGGCTGGCGATACATTATGCGCAACCCGTGTACGAAGATGGTCTGGCCGCGCTGTTGCAGGAAGCCGAACTGCCGCCCAACGTCGAACCAGGCGACACGGAACTTGACAACGCCAGTCTGCGTGGTTCTCTGACCAACAAATTGTCGCGCGGGCTCAATACGCCGGCGGGTTATGTGCTGCCCCTCACGTGGCGGGGTGGCAAGCATCCTTGGCGCAGCGGGCTGTGGCAGACCCGGCGCGATCGGCTGTACCTCATCCCCGGCGATGCGCCGATGGGGCTGCGTCTGCCCTTGAATTCCTTGCCGAGATTGAGCAAAAACGAACGCGAGCCCATAGTCGAAGTCGATCCCTTTGCAGAACAGCCGCCATTGGCAGATCTTGATGCCGAGATCGCAGCGCGTTATGCCGCCACACCCCCTATCGAATCAGACGATGCCGTGCCGCAAACCGAGGACGCATCGGCCGAACCGACACCGCCGGGGATCGCTGCGCCGCACACCGCATTGTGCGTCGAGACGCGCGCTGGCTGCCTGTATATTTTCATGCCGCCCGCGACGGCGCTCGAACACTATCTGGACCTGCTGGCGGCAGTGGAATCATGCACCGCCGCGCTTGGTGTGATGATTGCGATCGAAGGCTATACGCCGCCGCCGGACGCACGTCTGGAAAAACTCCTGGTCACTCCCGACCCTGGCGTGATCGAAGTCAACATTCATCCCGCGCACAACTGGCAGGAACTGGTAGCTACCACTTCAATGGTGTACGAAGAAGCTCGCCTGTCGCGCCTGGCGGCTGAAAAATTCATGCTCGATGGCCGCCACGCCGGCACCGGCGGCGGCAACCACGTCACCTTGGGCGGGGCCACGCCATCGGACAGCCCGTTCCTGCGCCGTCCGCATCTGCTGGCTAGTCTGCTTACCTACTGGCAGCACCATCCGGCACTGTCCTATCTTTTTTCCGGCATGTTCGTTGGCCCCACCAGCCAGGCACCACGTGTCGATGAAGGCCGCATCGAGCGGCTATATGAACTGGAAATCGCCTTTCAGCAAATGCCCGCGGGCGAGTCGACGCAGCCCTGGCTGGTGGATAGACTGCTGCGAAATCTCCTCACTGATCTCACTGGCAACACACATCGCTCCGAATTCTGCATCGACAAACTGTATTCTCCCGACAGCGCCAGCGGCCGGCTCGGCCTGGTCGAATTCCGCGCCTTCGAGATGCCGCCGCACGCAAGGATGAGTCTCGCGCAAATGCTGTTGCTGCGCGCGCTTGTGGCGCGATTCTGGGACGCGCCTTATCGAAAACCCCTGGTGCGCTGGGGCACGCTGTTACACGACCGCTACATGCTGCCGCATTACCTGTGGGTCGATTTGGGCGAGGTAATCGGCGAGCTCAATGCAAGCGGTTTCCCATTCCAGCTCGACTGGTACAAACCGTTTCTGGAATTTCGCTTTCCCCGCTATGGCACGCTGCAGATCGCCGATATCGCCATCGAGCTGCGCGCGGCTATCGAACCCTGGCATGTGCTGGGCGAAGAAAATTCCAGCCTCGGCACCGCGCGCTACGTCGATTCATCGGTAGAGCGCCTGCAAGTCAAAATCAACGGCCTCGCAGATACCCGCTATGTGCTCGCCTGCAACGGCCACCGCGTTCCGCTGGTCGCCACCGGCGTGCAGGGCGAATTCGTCTCCGGGGTGCGCTATCGCGCCTGGCAACCTCCCTCGGCACTGCATCCCACCATCGGCATCCATTCGCCGCTGGTGTTCGATCTCGTGGACACCTGGAACGACCGCGCCGTCGGCGGCTGCACTTATCGCGTGGTCCATCCCGGTGGCCGTCACGAAGACAGGTTCCCCATCAACGCAATGGAAGCCGAGTCGCGCCGCCATACGCGCTTTCAAAATTGGGGGCACACCATCGGCGGCCACACCACGGGCGGCCATACCGGGCCGCCCGCAATGTCGCCCGCGCCTACGACTCAAGGATCGGCGCAGGCCTTGCGCAGCTTCTCACCCGATGGCAGCGCGCCTGGGCCCATGACACCACCGCCGGAATCTGTTGTGGGCGAGTTTCCCCATACCCTCGACCTGCGTCGGCGTTAGTCCATCTTTCTCAACTCACTTCAAGCCAATCTCGCCAGCACCGTTTTCTCGATCAGCCGTTCGTCGCCCAGCACGATCATCGCGAACAGCAACTCGTCCAGGTTATTGGCCTGGCTGATCCGGCGCGAAAGAACAGGCGTGGCGCGGGGATTCAATACGATGAAATCCGCCTCGCAGCCAGGCTGCAGATTGCCCACTGCTGGTCCGCCATTGCGCCCATCCAAACCGAGCGCCTGGGCCGCGCCGGCGGTGTGACGCCACCACAATTGCTGTGGTTTAAGCGAAACCCCTTGCCGGAAATTTTCTCTCGCGTGTATCGCTGTGCGGCCCACGTAATAGGCGCAGAGCATGGTGTGCAACGGGCTGAAACTGGTGCCACCTCCCACGTCGCTTGCCAGGCCATAGTGGTAACCGGCTTTATCGGCGGCGGCAAAATCAAAGCAGCCGCTTCCCAGAAACAGGTTGCTGCTGGGGCAGACCGCGGCCGCGGCGCCGCGGCTTTGCATCAGGGCATGATCGGCCGCATCAAAATGGATGCAGTGCGCGTAGATGCTGCGCTCGCGCAACAGGCCGAAGTCATCGTAGACGGAGAGATAACTCCTCGATGCGGGAAACAATTCGCGCACCCATTTTATTTCGTCGTGGTTCTCCGCCACGTGGGATTGAATCCACACATCCGGGTATTTCGCGGCAAGCTCGCCTGAGCCACGCAACTGCGCGTCACTGCAACTGGGCGCAAAGCGCGGCGTAATGGCATAACCAAGCCGCCCCTTTCCGTGCCAGCGCTGAATCAGTTCTTCGCTGTCGGCGAGACTTTGCTGCGTGTCATCGCGCACGCCATCAGGGCAATTTCTATCCTGAAGGCATTTGCCGGCAATCAGGCGCAAATGATGTTTTTGCGCTTCGGCAAACAAGGCGTTGACCGACTCGGGATGCGAGGTGGCGAACGCGAGGGCGGTGGTGACACCATTTCGCAGCAGTTCTTCAATGAAAAATTGAGCGACTTCTGCGCTGTAATCAGCGGATGAAAATCGCGTTTCATGCGGATAGGTGTAGTTGGCAAGCCAGGGCAACAGCCCCTCGGCGGGCGATCCAATGACATCGGTCTGCGCATAGTGGATATGCAGGTCCACAAATCCGGGCGCCAGGATCCGACCCGGCCATTCCGTTATCGGCACATCCGGAAACTTCGCTGACAATTGGCCATACGGCCCCACCGCACGAACGATCTGCAGACCTTGGCTGTCGGCACAGACCACCAAGAGGCCATCCTCGTCATAAATGGCATTGCCAATTTCGTCGAATCGCAGGATGGCGGCGCGGTAGGCTTGCATCGGCTTTGTTTCAGGAAAAGGTCTCGAAGCTCTCGTCCAAGCGCCGCAGGTAGCTTTGCCGGAGTGTCTCATCGATAAAACTGGCATCGAAACTGTTGTTCGCCAACTGGTAGGCACGCGCGGCAGACAGGCCGGTGGCGGCGAAAACCTCGGTGAAGTTGTCATTGACGTACCCGCCGAAATAGGCCGGATCGTCGGAGTTGACCGTGGCGAGCAGGCCATGCTCGAGCAGGCGCCCGAGATTGTGGTCCGCCAGGCTTTTGAACACGCACAACTTCTGGTTGGACAAGGGGCACACCGTCAACGCGATGCTATCCTTTGCCAGGCGCTGCATCAGCGCCGCGTCGTGGATGGCCTGCACGCCATGGTCGATGCGCTCCACGCCCAGCGCATCGAGCGCGCTCCAGATGTAGGCAGGCGGCCCCTCCTCACCTGCATGGGCAACAAGGTGGAATCCCAGTTCGCGACAGCGGGCAAATACTTTTCTGAACTTCTCAGGCGGATTGCCAAGCTCTGCGGAGTCCAGCCCGACACCGATGATCCGGTCGCGCCAAGGCAAAACCTGCTCCAGTGTCTCAAACGCGTCATGTTCAGACAGATGCCTCAAAAAACACAGGATAAGCGAAGCATCCAAGCCTAACGCGGATTTCGCGTCCACGCATGCCCGGTGCAGTCCGGCAACGACGGTTTGCATCGCAACGCCGCGCGCGGTATGCGTTTGGGGATCAAAGAAGATCTCCGCATGCACCACATTGTCGGCAACGGCGCGCGACAAATAAGCCCATGCCATGTCGTAGAAATCCTGCTCAAAAAGCAAGACACTGGCGCCGGCATAGTAAATATCCAGAAAGCTTTGCAGATTGGTGAAGGCATAAGCCCTCCGCAGCGCATCCACATCGTCAAAGGGCAATGTAAGCCCATTACGCCGCGCGAGCGAAAAAATCAGCTCAGGCTCGAGCGAGCCCTCGATATGGATGTGCAACTCAGCCTTGGGCATGCGGCAAAGCAGCGCCGGAAGCCTATCCGCCGCAACCGGTTTAATCTTCAGCGTGTCTCTCCCAATGATTGCGTATTCGCCATCAAAAGTTACCTCGGGGAGTAGAGGGTAACGGGAGAAGAGGGGACTCCCTCTTCCCCTGTTCTCAAGCTTTCCCGAGTTTGCCGGTTTTACTTTCCTCCAGGTACCTTGCCTTCCACGCCCTTCACATAGACATTGAGCCCGCCGAGGTATTTGTCATCGGCAACTTCGTCTTTCTTGATCATCTCTTTGCCGGTGTTATCCACGATCGGTCCCTTCCAGATCGAGAAGCTGCCCTCCTTCAAGCCTTTTTTGATCTCTTCGACGCGCGCACGGGTTTCAGCGGGTACGTCATCGGCGATGGAAACGATGTCGATCGCACCTTCCTTGACGCCCCACCAAACGCTGGTGCCGCCTTTCCAGGTACCGTCCAGCGCTTCGCGCGTGGCCTTGATGTAGTACGGGGCCCAATTGATGATGGCCGAGGCAAGATGCGCCTTGGGGCCATAAGCGGTCATGTCCGAATCCCAGCCAAAGGCGCGCTTGCCCTTGTCCTCTGCCGTTTTGAGCACCGCCGCCGAGTCGGTATTCTGGAACAGCACATCGGCGCCGCCGTTAATAAGCGATGTTGCCGCTTCGGTTTCCTTGGGCGGATTGAACCATTCATTGACCCACACCACTTTGGTCTTGACCTTTGGGTTGCTCGACTGCGCGCCCAGGGTGAAGCTGTTGATGTTGCGGATCACCTCGGGAATAGGGATCGATGCGACCACGCCCAGCGTGTTGGTCTTGGTCATCTTGCCGGCAATAACACCCGCCATATAAGCGCCCTCATAGGTGCGGCTGTCATAGGTGCGCGTGTTCTCGCTGGTCTTGTAGCCGGTGGCATGCTCGAATTTCACATCCTTGCTATCGGCGGCCACTTTCAGAATGGGCTCCATGTAGCCGAAGGTGGTGCCAAACACCAGCTTGTTGCCCTGGGTGGCGAGGTCGCGCAGGACGCGCTCGGCGTCGGCGGACTCAGGCACATTCTCGACATAGGAGGTAATGACCTTGTCGCCGAATTCCTTTTCAATGGCCTTGCGGCCGTTGTCATGCGCAAAGGTCCAGCCACCGTCGCCGACCGGTCCCACATAGGCGAATGCAATTTTGAGCGGCTCGGGCTTGGGTGCAGGCGCTACCGCTTCAGGCTTGGGCGCGGGCTTCTCCGACTCACCGCAGCCTATCAATGCGCTGGCGGCCAGGGCACACACTGCCGCAATTTTGAATATCGAACGTTTATGTAAATCAGTCATCTCGGGTTCCTGTGTAAGTGGCTAGAAAAAAATTCACAAAAAAAATTAAATATCGAAAATACACCATTCACGACAAAAGCATGCTTCTTTCGCGACAGTCAGGTTTCTGAGAATGATCAATAACGATCACCCTGCATTATGACCCAGGATAAAACGGTTTTCCCATTGATGCGGGCATGTTCACGCGTATCCATTTAGCATCACGCGATATCAGCGCGAGAACCACTATGGTCGCCAGGTAGGGCAGCATGCTCAAGAACTGGCTGGAAACGTCCACGCCTATGCCTTGCAGATGAAACTGCAGCATGGTCACCCCGCCAAACAGGTAGGCGCCCAGCAGAACGCGCGCCGGCCGCCAGGTCGAGAATGTGGTGAGGGCCAGCGCGATCCAGCCTTTGCCGGCGACCATGCCCTCCACCCATAGCGGCGTATAAATGATGGAGATATAGGCGCCGGCCAGGCCGCATAGCGCCCCGCCTGCCACCACTGCCGCAAAGCGGATGCGGCGCACCGGGTAACCCAGTGCATGCGCGGCTTCGGGGGATTCCCCGACGCTGCGCAACACCAGCCCAGCGCGGGTGCGGTACAAAAACCAGATCAATACCATGGCCAGAGCCACGGTGAGATAGACCAGCGGATGGTGCTGAAACAAGGCCGGACCCAACACCGGAATATCGCCAAGGCCGGCAATGCTGTTGTTCGGGCGCGGTGGCAATTTCGCCTGGACATAAGTAACGCCTGCAAACGCGGAAAAGCCAACGCCGAAGAGGGCAAGCGCCAATCCGGTGGCGTATTGATTGGTGTTAAGCCAGATTACCAGCAGTCCGAATAGTGCCGCGAGCAAAGCGCCTGCCCCCATTCCCGCGGCGAAACCCAGCCAGTCACTGCCTGAGTGAACCACCGTTGCGAATCCCGCCAGCGCCGCGCACAGCATCATGCCCTCCGCGCCCAGATTGACGATGCCGGCTTTTTCATTGAGGAGCAGGCCAAGCGATGCGATCGCCAGCACGGTTCCCGCATTGAGCGTGGCCGCCAACAACAATGCCACGGATTCCATCATGCCTGCACACCCCGTGGTTTCAATGTCGGTCGGATGTTGACGACTAATCGATAATTCACCAGCGTGTCGCAGGCAAGCAGACAAAACAGCAACAGCCCCTGGAACACGCCGGTCAGTGACTTGGGCAGCCCCAGGCGCGACTGCGCCAGTTCCCCGCCTATGTAGAACATGCTCATCAGTATCGCCGCGAACAGCATGCCCACCGGATGCAGCCGTCCGACGAAGGCAACAATGATCGCGGCGAACCCATAACCGGCAGGCACATAGGGGGTTAGTTGGCCGATCGGGCCGGCAACCTCCAGCCCCCCCGCCAATCCCGCAGCGCCACCGGATACCAGCAAGGCCAACCACAGGGCTTTGCGCGATGAAAAACCTGCGTAGCGCGCCGCCGCGGGCGCCAAGCCTCCCACCTGGCAGGCAAACCCGGCGCGGGTGCGAAACAGAAATATCCATAGCCCCGCCACACCGAGTAACGCCAGTATCAGGCCGATGTTGACTCGCGATCCCTCGAACAGGCGCGGTATGCGGGTGGCCGCCTCAAAGGTTTTAGTTTGCGGAAAGTTGTAGCCCAGCGGATCTTTCCACGGTCCATACACGAGGTAGCCCAACACCATGGTGGCAACATATACCAGCATCAGGCTAACCAGAATTTCATTGGCGTTGAAGCGATCACGCAACCACGCGGTGATGCCGGCCCACAGCATGCCGCCCAGCATCCCGGCGAGCAGAACCACGATCCAGCCGCCGGGGGTCTTATCAGCCAGCAAGGCCATGCCGCCCGCGGCGACCGCCCCGAGAATGTACTGCCCTTCAGCGCCAATATTCCATACATTGGATCGAAAGCAAACGGCGAGGCCCAGGGCGATGAGCAGCAAGGGAGTGGCTTTCACCGCCAGCTCACCGAGGGCGTACCCGCTTCTGATGGGTTCCCAGAAAAATACCAGCAGTCCACGCACTGGGTCTTGGCCCAGGGCCGTGAACAGGATCACACCGAAAATAACTGTGAATAGGAGTGCAAGCAAGGGCGATCCCAGGGACCACAGGCGCGACGCCTGGGGTCGCGCTTCAAGACTTAGCATTGGCCTGCCCTGCCTGCGGCCACAAGCCGCTCATCCACTCGCCCAGGATCGCCACGCCGGCCTCGCCAATCGCCAAGGAAGGAGAAAGCCTGCCTCTGGCGATCACATGCAACCGGCCGCAGATTTCAAACAATTCATCCAGCTCGTCTGAGAACACCAGTACCGCACAACCCGCATCACGCAGCGCAAGGATTTCGGTGCGAATCTGCGCGGCTGCGCCTATATCCACGCCCCAGGTCGGTTGCGAAAGGATCAGCAATTTCGGATGAGCGTCAATTTCGCGGCCAACAATGAATTTCTGCAAATTGCCACCTGAGAGCGAACGCGCGGCCGCGCCAGTGCCATTCGCCTTCACATTAAATCGATCAATGATCCGCAGCGCCTGCGCATCGAGCTTGCGATTATTCAGCCAGCCACCGGCCCAGACTGGCTTGGCTATCGCATCATCGCGCGTGAGCAGCAGGTTGTGGGCCAGACTCATTGCGGGCACCGCACCACGCCCGAGACGTTCCTCGGGGACAAAATGCAATCCGAGCGCTCGACGCTCAAAGGGATCGAAGCGCGAGATATCGGTCGTAAAAGCCATGATCGAACCCGGCGCGGCGCGAACGTCTTCACCCGACAAGGCATACAAAAGTTCGCGCTGGCCGTTGCCCGACACACCGGCGACCCCCACCACTTCACCCGCGCCCACCTGCATGCAAATCTCGTCGATGTCCACGCCGAAGGGGTCCTGCCGTGCGAGCTTCAAGCCCTGCACTCGCAATACCGGAGCGCCTGCCTCGGTTATCCCTTGGCTGAGCAGCGGCGGCGTGGTCCCTATCATCATTCGCGACAGTGATTCATTGGTCTCAAGCGCTGGCGTGCACACACCGGCAACGGCGCCGCCGCGCAGCACGGTACAGGCGTGGCAGAGTTGGCGAATCTCGTACAGCTTGTGGCTGATATAAAGAATACTGCAGCCCTCCGCAGCAATCCGCCTTAAAACCACGAACAATTTTTCCACGGCAGGTGGCGTCAGCACCGAGGTCGGCTCATCCAGGATCAGCAGTTGCGGTTGATTAAGAAGTGCACGGATAATTTCCACGCGCTGCATTTCGCCCACGGAAAGGGTATGCACCGGACGTGCCGGGTCGATGTCCAGCCCGTACTCGGTAGCTTTGGCGTGGATGCTGCTGGTGACCTCAGCCAGACTCAGGCTACGGTGCTGACCGAGCCACACGTTTTCGGCAACGGTGAGAGTATCGAACAGGCTGAAATGCTGAAACACCATGCTGATGCCTAAGAAGCGCGCCTCCTGCGGATTGCGCACACGAACAGCAACACCATTGAACAGAATGCTGCCCTCATCGGGGGAGACCGCGCCGTAGATGATTTTCATCAACGTGGATTTCCCCGCGCCGTTCTCACCCAGCACGGCATGAATTTCTCCCGGCATGACAATGAGCCGCACCTCATGGTTGGCCACGACACCGGGGTAGCGCTTGGTAATGCCGGAGAGTTCCAGGCGGGCAGTGCTCATGCGTGAAGCTTATTAAATGGCAGCCTATAGCTTCTCATAATAAAGATCAGAGCGATCTAATTAAGGATCAGAGCGATCTAATTAAGGGTCAGAGCGATCTAATGCGCCATGCAGTGATGGACACCGTAATATGGCGCTTTGCGCAACACGAGGCTCTCACCGTTGCATACTAATACCATTCGCTTTTTGTTAAATGGGGAACCGCGCAGCCTAACGGACCCGCCGGCCACGCGGACGGTGTTGGAGTACCTGCGCATTGACTGCGGACTGACGGGTACCAAGGAAGGTTGCGCCGAAGGCGACTGCGGGGCCTGCACCGTTATGGTTACCGAAACGCGTACCGAAACGCGTACCGAAACCCGGGCCGATACCGGCGCCACAAACGGGCTGGTCTGCCGAGCCGTGAATTCGTGCATACAGTTCCTGCCGACCCTGGATGGCAAGTCGGTCTATACCGTGGAGGGACTTGGCGGGCAGGACAAGCTGCATCCGGTGCAACAAGCCATGGTGGAGCAACATGGCTCGCAATGCGGATTCTGCACTCCGGGATTCGTGATGTCCCTGTTCGCACTGTACAAATCCAACCCCCATCCGACGCGCGCACAGATTGAAGACGCACTGTCGGGCAATCTCTGCCGTTGCACCGGTTATCGCCCGATAATCGACGCGGCGCATCGGATGTCCGCGCTTGGAAATACCCTCCGCGATGAATCGCTTGACTGGGTCGGCGCGCCTGCCGGGCGAAGCGCGGCGTCGGCACGCACCGTTGCTGCGATGCAAAAAAGAATCGCCGACTTGCATAGCGACAGGGCGCTGTCGGCCTTGCATCCCGATGGCGCGTTTCATGCGCCGCGAAGTATCGAGGAACTCGCGCAGTTGCGCGCGCGCCTGCCAGAAGCGCGCCTGCTGGCGGGCGGGACCGATGTGGGATTGTGGGTCACCAAGCAGTTGCGCGATCCGGGCGACATTATTTATCTGGGCGAGGTCGCCGCTTTGAAAGACATACGCATCGGTGCGTCACACATAGAAATCGGCGCTGCGGCGACGCTCACTGAAGCGTCACCCGTGCTTGCCACGGACTTTCCCGGCATGGCCGAGGTGATCCGCCGCTTTGCCTCGCCGCCTATCCGCAATGCGGCGACCCTGGGCGGCAATATCGCCAATGGCTCTCCGATCGGCGATTCCATGCCCTGCCTGATCGCACTGGGCGCGAGCGTGGTTCTGCGCTCGACGCGCGGGACTCGCGAACTGGCGTTGGAGGATTTTTTCGTGGCTTACCAAAAAACCGCACTGCAAGCCGACGAATTTGTCGAATTGATCCGCGTTCCACGGTTAATGGAAAACAGGCGGTTTCGCGCATACAAAATTTCCAAACGATTCGACCAGGACATCGCTATCGTTCTTGCCGCGTTCAATATCGCCGTGGAGGACGGCCGCATCGGCGAATGCCGCATTGCCTTTGGCGGCATGGCGGCCACGCCGAAACGTGCCGCTGCCTGCGAAGCGGCGCTCAAGGGCAAGCCATGGCATATCGACAGCCTGACCGCCGCCGCGGAAAAACTTAAAAAAGACTTTTCTCCTATCGATGATTTGCGAGGAAGCGCCACCTATCGGATGCGCGTGGCAATGAATCTGATGCGGCGGTTTTTCGCGGAGGAGGCTACGCAATCCAACACCTCTCCCGCCACGCTTGCCGCTCTGAATACCCTATGAACGCGCCCGAAGCCTTCAATCGAACCGTCGGCAAGCCAATCGGCCATGACAGCGCCGCCCTGCACGTCCGCGGCGCGGCGCCCTATGCAGACGACATCGTCGAGTTGCGCGGCACACTGCATGCGGCCTTTGGCTTGTCCGAACGCGCGCATGCGCGTGTGGAATCCATGGATTTGTCGAGGGTGCGCGCGGCTGCTGGCGTGATCGATGTAATCTGTGCCGTTGATATTCCAGGTGAGAATAATTTTGGCGCGGTAGCGCACGATGACCCTATATTCAGCAATGAAGAAGTCAAACATTTTGGCCAGCCTATGTTTCTGGTCGCAGCTATTAGCCATGCCGCGGCGCGGCGTGCCGCGCGGCTGGCTTCAATCGTGTACGAGGATCTGCCGGCGATCCTGACTATTGAGGATGCACTGGCGAACTCCTCATTCGTCCTCCCCAGTGTGACCCTGGAACGCGGCGATTGGCGACAGGCCTTAGCCCAGGCGCCGCACCGCATAAAAGGCAGCCTACGCTCGGGCGCCCAGGAGCAGTTCTACCTCGAAGGCCAGATCGCCTATGCGATTCCCGGCGAAGACCGGGAGATGCTGGTCCATAGTTCCACGCAACACCCCACCGAAGTGCAGCATATGGTGGCGCACGCGCTTGGCGTAGCGCTGCACCGCGTGACCGTTGCGTGCCGCCGTATGGGCGGCGCGTTCGGCGGCAAGGAATCACAACCGGCATTGTTCGCCGCCGCCGCCGCGGTGATGGCGCGGCGCACCGGTCGTCCGGTCAAGCTGCGCGCCGACCGCGACGACGATTTTTTAATCACCGGCAAGCGCCATGATTTCCTGATGGAATACGAGGCTGGATTCGATCACGAGGGAAAAATCCTCGGACTCGATCTGATGCTCGCCTCGCGCTGCGGCCACTCAGTGGATCTCTCAGGCCCGGTGAACGACCGCTCGGTCATGCATGTGGACAACTGTTATTTTCTGGAGAACGTTCGCGTGGTGTCGCACCGATGTCGAACCCATACTCAATCAGCGACGGCATTTCGGGGCTTCGGCGGACCGCAGGGGATGATGCTGGCCGAACAGGTGATCGACGAGGTGGCGCGCGCGCTGGACATCGATCCGCTGACCGTGCGAAAGCGCAATTTCTATCAGCCGGGTGCGCGCGATGTCACGCACTACGACATGAAGGTCGAGGATTTCATCGCCGACAAAATAGTCGCGCAACTGGAGGTGGATGCCGATTACGCCGCGCGGCGCGAGCGCATACGCGAATGGAACCACGGCAGCGCCATTATCAAACGCGGCGTCGCGCTGACACCGGTGAAATTCGGCATCTCCTTCACCGCCACGCA
The DNA here is from genome assembly GCA_945897475.1 of Bordetella parapertussis. Lineage (GTDB taxonomy): Bacteria > Pseudomonadota > Gammaproteobacteria > Burkholderiales > SG8-39 > 2-02-FULL-62-17. The sequence goes on along the minus strand of CAMDFL010000045.1, from coordinate 323 downwards.
CCTGAACCAGGCGGGCGCCCTGGTGCATGTGTATACCGACGGCAGCGTGCTCATCAATCATGGCGGCACTGAAATGGGCCAGGGCCTGTTCGTCAAGATCGCGCAGGTGGTCGCGCAAACGCTCGGCATCGATATCGATCGGGTCAGTCCCAGCGCGACCAATACCTCAATAATTCCCAACACCTCCGCGACTGCGGCCACCCGCGGCAGCGATATCAACGGAACAGCGGCCGAGGCCGCGGCGCTAGAGATTCGCGCGCGACTTGCCGCGGTGGCGGCACGGCATTTAGAGGTATCGGCCGATCTGCTTCGATTTGCGGATA
>CAMDFL010000044.1 GCA_945897475.1 Bordetella parapertussis | reverse complement strand
ACGCAGCCTTATTACATTCCGGTCGGGCCGGAGGGCAGGGGGGTGCCTCGCAATGAACGCGAAACCCTGCGCGCCAAGGCACCCGCCGCAAAGAACGCCGCAACGGCCTGAATCAAACCGGGAGAAGCCATGATCAATCGCTTCATGCGGCATGTTCTCTTCAGGCAGAACGCCATCACGCCGCGAAATGCTCTGGCGGCGTTGCTGGGTGCTGTCGTTCTGGCTTCACCGCCATATCGCTGACGGTGCAGTCGCACCTTGCGCTGGTGGTGGCCGTGAAGTCCCCGGTGACGTCGGTGCAGGAACTGATCGGTCGCGCCAAGGCCAACCCGGGCAAGCTCAACTACGGTTCCTCGGGCATTGGCGCGCCCAGCCACCTGATGGCCGAGTTCCTGAAACTCTCAGCAGGACTCGACATGGTGCACATCCCCTAAAAGGGCGATGCCCAGTCCATGCCGGCATTGATGGCCGATGAAGTGCAGATGGTGTTCGTGCCCATCTTCATCGCCCTCCAACACATGAAAGCAGGGCGCCTGCCCGGCATGGGCCTTGAGCCGGGCACGCTTAATTCCGACGAATTCGCCGCTTACTACCGCTCGGAGATTGAAAAGTACGCGAGGGTGGTGAAGGGGGCGGGGATACCGGCGATGGATTGATTCGAGGGAGATGGCCGCGGGCCTTGGAAAATTCTACGCATGGGCTTCGGAGTTACCCCATTCGCGGCTGGATTCCTGCAGTCACTTCACAATGTCCAAGGACACGAGGAACGCTCTTACCCGGCGAAAAGCGTCTTCCTGTACCTGCTCTGCCGTCATCTCCCCGAGCGCAGCAGAGCCCTCCAGGAACATTCGAACGGTCTGCGGCCCGAAAGAATCGCTGCTGTCGAATTTGCCCGCGATGTTCGAGAACGCCTCGCGTGCCACAGGATCGTCGAGCAGCGTCGCACACTCTGCCGCGAGAGCGTCGGCTCCTTCCGGGCAATTGCGGATGCAGAAATAAATGTCGTATGCATCCTTTTTCTTGTCCCGCTGAACCAGCGCATAGCCCTTCATGACGAGTAACGCGGGGATCGACGCAATCAGCAGTTCGACCGAGTTGGAGCGACCGTCCGGCATGGTTCCCGAAATTTGAATCTTCAGATTGTTGCGCAAGGCGACATCGCCGCCGTCGGCTTCCTGCACGCGCAGGCCTTCGACCAGTTTCGGCCGATTCTTCCCGGTTCTTGCGCCCCTGGGCATCAGCAGATCCACGATCACTGCAATGGGCTCGCCGCCATCGCGCGAATCGACTTTGCGCCGAAGCTGGAAGGGCTTCAGGCCATCGACATTGCGCTCGTAGCCGGCAGCGTCCAGCTTTTCAATCAGGTCGGCATAGCCATGGTCGGCAAGCATTTCGGGGTCGAGGTCGAGATCGATGTCGAGCGTGCCCACATGCGCTGGATCGGCGTTGGGCATCAGCAGAGACGGCACTGAGCCACCGATCACGACCATCGCTTCGCGGTGGGCGCCGAGAACCTGCCCGAGTTCCAGCAGAACCGCATGGGCTGCCCGTGCACCGCGGTCGTCGTAGTCGCCGGCGATGGATGGTTCACTCATTGGCCCGGTTTCCAGCTCGAAGCGACGCGCTCGTTGAGCAGATGTTCTGCCGCCTCGGCTCCGCGCTCCCCGCTGACCGCCAGATCGAGGTAGGTTTGTATCGGGCTGGTGCACCAGATCCCATCCGCCGCCTCGATGCGATCAAGGAAGACGCCTTCGTCTTTCGGCCGCAGCAGCGTCACATTCGCGCCCTTGGCGGCAGGCTGCAGTTGCAGATGCTCGCGAATTACGCTTTCGCCTTGCTCGTCGGCGTAGAAATAGAGGCTCGAAACCCGCGCGAACGGCGCCAGCCACCGCGCTGCGGAATAGGATGCCAGCACCGCGTGCTGTCCGCCGCCGGCCTCGGCAAGAAGGGTGCGCAGCGCTTTATCGAGCGGTTCACCGTGCAGGAGCGTGTAACAGTCCTCACTGCGCGCGACATCCAACCGGTAAGCACGGCGCCAGGCCTCGAGCAACTCGCGGGGTTTGGACAGCCGCACCCCGTCCTTGTCGGATTCCGCCCATTCCTCGGCAAGCAAGCGCTGGCGCAGATTGCTAACCTGGCCGAGGCTCACCTTTCCCTGCTCCGCGAGCTGCGCCACCCGCCAGAGCCGGTGCGGGTCGGCAAGCATCAGTCGCAACAGGCGGGCCGACTTGGGGGAAAAGATTGAACGCTGGACGCGACGCTTGGGAAACGGGTTTTGCGCGGCAGTCCTCTCGATATAGACCTGCCCGAACGCGAGACGACAGTTCCCCGCGAGGTCAAGAAACCCGACGCCGATCTCGCTGCAAATGGCGGCCGAAGCCGGAGAGATGAACGGTGCAATGAGCACCGGGTACGCGTGCGAGCTTCCGTTGGCGGCCGCAGAACGCTGGACGTAATCCCTGAGTGCCAGCGCCGCGCCACGCACATTGCGCGGCTGCCCGTCGCCTTTGACCTCGCAGATCAGCACCCAATGCTCGCCGCCGGCCTGAAGGTCTATGGAGAAATCGGGCCGCCAGTCGCCTGCAGATATTCGCTCTGGCTGCGCCACCTCGCTGCCGAGAGCCAGGAACGGCACGCGGCCGAGCTGCTCGCGCAGTCGGGCAAGTGCCAGCGTCTCCATGACGGAGCCTGATTCGCTGGGCGGTATGTTCACCATTTGCTGAAAATATGCTTTTTAGTGAAAACCTGCAAGAAATTTCACTGTATATTGCTGTTTCAGCAGTTGCTGAAAGCTGCGGCACCCCGGGACACAATCCGCCTTCAGGCCGCATCAGTATAAGAGCAATATCCCAAGATCATCAGGTAATGTCTTGAAAATATTGGGTTTAATGGGGTCAGAGCACGGTAACTTGGTCAGAAAGGCATCGGCGGCTTTGTGATGGGGGTGATCCGAGCGCGAGGCTGCGACCAACACGTTGACGTCGGGTGTCAAGCCGGTATGCGCTGTCCAGGCCTCAATCCGCGCTGTCCGCGGCATCCAGCAGAGCTTTATTGTTCCTTGGATCCAGGCCTGTCACCAAGCCGCCGCGTCCTTTGAATACCGGAAAGCCTTGATCGGTAGATTTCCCTGCACCACGCGCGGTCCGCAGGCGCAGTTGAAGTCCTTCCTCGATCAAACGCGTGAGGCTGGTGCGTTGCCGGGCGGCCAGCGCCTTGGCTCTGGCGAGCAGGGTATCGTTGATATCGAGCGTGGTCTTCATGTTTTTTTACGATAAAGATTTCTGTAACGCAGGTCAACTTGGCGTCGAAAAAATGAATGCCTTCCTGCAGCGTGACGTCATTGATCGGGTCGCCGGAGGCTTGTTTGCACTCTGCTGTGACCTGACGCTGTATATCATGGCAATATACGTCGATGATCGATTTGTACCTGATTCTCGGCTTTGACTGGGACGAGGGCAACGCCCGCAAGAACGAGAAGCACGGCGTCACCCAGTCGGAGGCCGAGGAGGTGTTTTTCAACCAGCCGTTGCTGCTGCTGGACGATGCACGCCATGGCGGGCAGGAATCGCGATTTCATGCGCTGGGCAAAACACATGAAGGGCGGACTTTGCACATTTCATTCACCCTGCGCCAGGACTGCACGCTGATTCGCGTGATCTCGGCACGGGACATGCACCGGAAGGAAAGGAGCATCTATGAGCAAGCAAGCTAGGCTGCCGCCGAAATTCAAGAGCGAGGCGGAAGAGCGCGCCTTCTGGGAATCCAAGGGCAGCGACTCGACGGAATATCTGGACTGGGCGAAGGCTCAGCGCGTCGTGCTGCCGAACCTGAAACCCTCGACCAGGACGATCTCCCTGCGTCTGCCGCAGCACCTGCTCGATTCGATCAAAGTGGCAGCCAACGCCCGTGACGTGCCGTATCAGTCGCTCATCAAGGTTTGGCTGCACGAGAAGATCAAGCAGCACTGATCGGTAGAGACTCATGCGTGCCCGCATCAAGCGCAGCACCAAGAACATTTTTGCCGATCTCGGCTTCCCCGATGCCGAAACCCATTTGCTTAAAGCGGAACTGGTTACCCGCCTTCAGAGGGCCATCACCGCCCAGGAGTTGACCCAGGTCGTGGCGGCCAAACGCATGGGCCTGAGTCAGCCGGATGTTTCGCGGCTGCTCAATGGGCAATTCCGCGACGTGTCGGTCGAGCGGCTGATGCGGCTGCTGACACGGCTCGGTTGCGATGTGGACATCACCATCCGTAACCCCGGGAAAGCTGCGGCACCCCGGGACACCATCCGCCTGCAAAGCAAGCGTCCGGTGAAGGCCCACTTGTTGGCGTAGTCGCGGGCGTGGTAGATGGTGTCCACCAAGTCGAAGAACTGCGCCTGATCGAGGGTCGGGAAGCGCAGGGCAACGCCCGGCTTCAAGCGCTGCGCGAGGCTGCCCGCATCGGCATGGCCGACGTCGACGCCGGACGCTTTCGCAGCTTCGAATCGCCCGCCGCACTCAGCCGTCATTTGACCGCCATTGCCAACAGGGTGATCGGCGGAAAGCCGGCGACACGCCGGAAGTGAGCGCAGGGGCGCCAAGCCGTGCGGTGACGTGATCGAGGTCTTGCGCCTTCTACATGACGCCATGGATCTGCAGCGCCATCTGCCACCGGCCGAAGAATGAGTCGAACAATGCAGAACGGCTACATAGAGAGCTTCTACGGGAAGTTTCGCGATGAATGCCTGAACGAGCATGGGTTCGAGACGCTGCCGCAGGCCAGGGCCGCGATCGCCATCTGGCGCCAGGACTACAACGAGGTGCGCCCGCACAGCAGTTGCAGGCGGATGCCGCCCGCCAAGTTCGCCGCGTTGCTTCGGCAGAATCCTGCCGATGCAACGCAACCCACCACCGAAGGAATCCTTTAACCTTGCAACCGGAATTCCTGCGTAATGATTGGTATGGCTACAGGGGGCAGGACCTAAAAGGGAAAATTCAGTGGTGGTGGAGTCGCAATTGTATCCAAACCACCCATTGAAACCCATTCGCAAACGCGCGGAGATCGTGGGAACAGGGCTCACGGTCTCGCGCCCGATTCGATTTCGCGTTTCGCAATCGAACCGGCGTTCGCAAATCCAGGTCCAGCGTCACCGGCAACTGAAGCTCACCTGGTGAGCCACAACCCCAGCACAATTCTTTCGATCTGAGTTGGTTGTTGTTTGCGCTTAGCCAATTTTGCCCTATGCTGTCGAAACATACTAAAAATGGTCATCACAATGGCAAAACACACTGGCGAGGAACATACCTGGTCTGCAAGGGTGTCACTTACCCAGCCCAGCTGATGTACCTGGAACTGGCCGACATGGCCTGCAACAAAATTACGGCGGCAATCACCCGAAAGTTTCTGGGTGAGCGACCGATCAAGGCCTTGCTGGATGCCTATAACCCGACCGGCTCCACCATCAGTGTCCGGTTCAACACATCCAAAACCGACCGTTGGGAAACCAGTTCCAAGGATTGCCACCTGAACTGGGTGATTCTCGACAGCGATTGGGAAGGCGAGTTTTGCCGCGTCGCAGAGTCGCACTCCAAGGTGCGCGCTTGTGTGAAAAACCACAATCTCGGCTTGGAAGTGCCCTATCGCTATGGATCCGAAACGCGCAAGTATCTGCTCGACTTCATCGTTCTGGTGGACGACGGTCACGGGCCAGAAGATCCGCTGCACCTGATCGTGGAGATCAAAGGCTACCGGGGCGAAGACGCGGTGGAAAAGAAGTCCACCATGGGCACCTACTGGGTGCCCGGCGTGAACTACCTTGGCAGCTATGGCCGCTGGGCGTTTGCCGAATTCACCGAGGTCTATCAGATCGAAGCCGATTTCAAGACCAAGGTCGAGGGCGAGTTTGACAAGATGATCAATGGCTTGGCACAGGGAGTGCCCGCATGAGCAATATCAAACTATTCGAGTCCACTGGCATTCGCTCCGTCTGGAACGAAGTGGACAGCAAGTGGTACTTCTCGGTGGCCGATGTCGTGCAGGCGCTGACGGATTCCACTGATGTTCGTGGCTACATCAAGAAGATGCGCAAGCGTGAGTCGGAGCTCAACGCCAACTGGGGGACACTTTGTCCCCCCCTTGAATTGTTGGCAGCCGATGGCAAGCGCAGACAGACCCAATGCGCCAATGCCGAAGGCTTGTTTCGCATCATCCAGTCCATCCCGTCCCCCAAGGCTGAACCCTTCAAACGCTGGCTAGCCAAGGTGGGTTACGAGCGGTTGGAAGAAATCGAAAACCCGGAACTCACTGCCGCGCGGATGCGCGAGCTCTACCAGGCCAAAGGCTACAGCGACGAATGGATCGAAAAACGGGTGCGCGGCATCGCCATTCGAGATGAGCTCACCCACGAATGGAAGAAACGCGGCGTCAAGGAGCAGCGTGAATATGCCATCCTCACCGCTGAAATTAGCCGCGCCACCTTCGGCATGACCCCCACCGAATACAAGACCTACAAAAGCCTCGCCAGCCCGGCGGACAACCTTCGCGACCATATGAACGATCTGGAGTTGATCTTCACCATGCTGGGCGAAGCCTCCACTACCGAGATCGCCCGCAATAAAGACGCGCAGGGTTATGTTGAAAATCGCTCAGCGGCACGGGGTGGTGGCGCCGTGGCCGGGCGGGCGCGGCGTGACCTCGAGAAAAAATCTGGCAAACGCGTTGCTGACAAAAGCAATTACAAGCAACTCACCGAAACGGTGGTGCGCAAACGATTGAAGAAAGAAAAATAGCGATGGCAAAACAGCCCACCCCAAAATCCGTCGAGACACTCACCCACGATGAGGCCATCTGCTCAAATTCGAGGGCAAGAGCTGGCGGTTAAAGGAGGCCGCTGCACGACAAAACGCGAAGGCCACCGAGCGTAAATGAACACCGAGTTGCCCACCGCCGGCCGGTCCCGGTTAGTCGCAAGCGACCGGACCGACCAGCCGTGGACAACTCTCATACCGGATTCGTCGCGGCTGCTACACCGCTACCGATTCAGATTGTCAAGCGCGATACGACCGACTAAAGTCCCCCCGTCCCGCTGCCAGGGGTGGAGGAGTTTGACCCGGCCACGGGTGGAGGAATTTGAGGTGGCCACCGGGGGGTTACTTCGGCCCCGCAGGAATGCCGCGCGACGTCGTGCTGAAAATCAGCCGCGACATCGTCGCCGTGCACGCCATGCCCGATGTCATTGCGCGCCTGCCCGGCATGGGCCTTGAGCCGGGCACGCTAAATGCCGACGAATTCGCTACCTACTACCGCTCGGAGATTGAAAAGTACGCGAGGGTGGTGAAGGGGGCGGGGATACCGGCAATGGATTGAAAAAGCAAGGGTGCGTTTGGCGGAAGCTTGTCGAACCAGGTACCTATGGCATAATATGCCAACATTCACCGGCCCCCGCGAGACTCCCATGCCAACCCGCAATGTCGTCCTCACCGACCACCAGGCAGACCTAGTCGAAAAGCTCGTGTTCACCGGACGCTACCAGAATGCGAGTGAAGTGCTGCGCGAAGGGCTGCGCCTGATTGAGGATCGGGAAGCGCAGGACAACGCCCGGCTACACGCGCTGCGTGAGGCTGCCCGCATCGGAATCGCCGACGTCGACGCCGGCCGCTTTCGCAGCTTCGATTCGCCCGCCGCACTCAGCCGTCATTTGACCGTCATTGCCGACAAGGTGATCGGTAGGAAGCGGGCGACACTCGCGAAGTGAGCACAGGGGCGCGCAGCTGGCCGGTTCGACTGACGGCCGCAGCCGAGGCTGACTTCGAGGAAATCCTGCGCTGGACTGTGGACCAATTCGGCGAAGCGCAAGCTCGCATCTACGCTGGAACAGTTTCCGCGGCGCTGAATGATCTGGCTGCCGGCCCGACCGTCATCGGTGCAAAAAAGCGGGACGACATCCTCAAGGGAATTTTCACACTGCACGTCGCCCGCAAGGGCCGCAAGGGGCGTCATTTCGTCATGTACCGCGTCGGAAAGGCGCCGGACAGTGACGTGATCGAGGTCTTGCGCCTCCTTCATGACGCCATGGATCTGCAGCGCCATCTGCCACCGGCCGAAGAATGAGTCGAAATCGGGGCCGTGCTGTAAGTTATTGAAGCGTGGACATCGCCACCGACTACGGGATCTATGGCCAGTATGTGACCCGGTTGCTCGATCGGGCTGCGCTGTTTCGTGGCTATCCAAACGTGGTACGTACCGCCAACGGGCCGGAATTCACCAGCCGCGCTTTCATGGAATGGGCGCAGATCCACGGGATTCGCCACATTCTGATTCAACCAGGTAGGCCAATGCAGAACGGCAGCATCAACGAAAATCAAGCGTCCAAGCTACCATTACATTAGAAGCATGGTGTTATTGCCATTTTTTTAGGCGCCAGATTATGTATTCGGTATTAGGGTCGCTTTCTTGGGATGAGATTCAAGGCTGGCGGCCTCGTCCGCAGCCCGGTCTCGTTCTCTCCATTGCCCATTAATTATGGACAGTTCATTAATCAATATTCTCGATAGACGTTCGTACACAACCCTAATCCGTTCTTTGCGACTCTCCCGCTCCTGCTGAGCAAGTGCAGACAAACTAGCCTGAAGTTGCGGAACGCCGGTCTGCTCAATGTCACTTAAGAACGCGCCGTCATCTTCGTCCTCAAGAAGTAATTTTCGCAATTCCGGTGCTGATACCGGATGAATCTGGAGCGTATCCAAGATGGTCTTGCGTGCCTGTTGTCGCGCCGCCTGAACCGACTCATTGGTGGAATCACCAATCTTGCCGAGTTGGTCGCTAATTTGGCTTCGCATGCGTGGCTTAAAATCTCCGACCAATCTTGCGAACACCTCTCGCTTCTTCAATCTAGGAACGCTGTCATCTTTAGGTTGATTACGCCATTCTTCTTCTGCGACATCGTCTACCTTGGTGACCGCAATCAGAATAGAGCAAGGGTCACTTTCGGGATCATCCGCAGCACCCACGAGACGATCCCAATAACCGCTGGATTTCAGCAACTCAACTGTTGATTCTGTTGGACCGGCACGGTCCACAACCAGAATTACCGCTCTCGCAACCTCTCGAACATAGTGTTTCGTGACATCACGGTATGAATCAGAAGCGATTCCGACTCCAGGCAAATCGACCATCACTACACCTGATTTCAGAACTTCTGAGGGCCACCCCACCGCAATTATTTCGATAAGTGGATACAGGAAACCGGCTGCATGCGTCTTCATATCGTCGAGGAATGCACGCGGGTCGTCTTCTTGTTTTCGTTGGTGCGTACGGTTCTCTTTAGTAAGTTGAATTACGGTTTGAATTCTGGCGATACGCTCCAAGTCCTCTTTATCAGTGGATTCCGCAGCGATGAAGAAATTGACACCGACCTTGGCCATCTCGCCGGCAATGCGGGGAGGCCTGCGCTTCCTCTTTGACCATGCCAACACGGCATTATCCAAATGCCGGCGCCACTTCTTCCATGAATCTCGACATCTCTTCCTTCACCTGGTTATGCGGCTTCAAACCAAGATTGAAATACAAAATGACCTCATCGAATCCATTAGCCTCGACTTTCTCCTTTAAAAGTTCAACAATGCGGGCCGAATTGCCGATAAGGATGGCGTCCGTGGTGAGGTCTTCGGGCTTCATGGCTTTGCGCCTGGCGACAATGTCGACGAAATATTTGTAGTTGGCCGGGGCGGTCGTCGGGTCGCCGGGCAGGGCGGGGTTGGTGCATTCCTGGTGATAACGAAGCTGGCGTTTGCGGGCTGCGAGGTCTTCTTCCGGGGTGTCGGCGAAGTGCATGAAGTAACTGGTGACCAGCCTGCCGGGTTTGCGCTCGGCTTGTTCACAGCCCTCCCGGTACATCCTCGAGACGGCAGCGAGCCCGCCATGCACGGCAGTGGCTGCGGCCGCGGAAACCACCAGGCCCATGTCCATTCTGGCGGCAAGATCAATGGAGGGTTTTGAGAACGACGCGATGTGAATGGGTATCGGTTGCTGCACCGGGGAGGGCGTGATCTTCACATTGTCGAACGAGTAATACTTGCCGCGATGCGATACGGGCGCATCAGTGGTCCACAACCGGTGCACGATGTCCAGGCTCTCGGCAAATATGTCCGCGTTCTCTTCGAAATTGGCGGCAAGCGGGCCGTATTCGTTGCGGTCGTAGCCGCGGCCTGTGGCGAAGTCCACTCGCCCACCCGACAACAAATCCAGCGTCGCCCATTGCTCGGCCACGCGTATTGGATGGTGCAGCGGCAAAACATTGACTGCGGGCGCGAGCCGGATAGTCTTTGTGCGCGCCGCGACCTGGCCCAGCAGGAGATCGGGGCAGGAGGTCACCCCCAGGGTGCTGAAGTGATGTTCGCCGATCCAGGCGGAATGCATGCCGATCGCGTCGGCATGTATGGCTTCGGCAACGATGTTGGTGATGCACTCATTGGCGCTGCGCGCGTTGTTCTCATAGTGATTGTCGCTGAGCGTGAAATATCCGAAGCGCAAGCTGTTCTCCCGCAAAAGTCAGTGAATGATTGGTGAATGGGCGATGGCCCGCATTGTATTGCGACCGGTCCGCGCGCGGTTCCATCATCATTGGCGATGGAGCAACCCGTCGAATCGGCGCGGTGGATTGCGACGTCGCACTGCCCAAGTTGGAGGTATGCTTCGCCTTCGGGCCAGGTGGCCCGGTGCTCTTTGAGGAGAATCCATGGCTTCCAAATATCTGCTTTGCAGTTTTGTCACCTGCCCCTGGGTGCAGCGCGCCGCGATCGTGCTGCAGGAAAAAAAGGTGGCCTACGACATCAATTACATCGATCCGGACAACCGCCCCGACTGGTTTCGCGCCATTTCGCCGCATGCCAAGGTGCCGGTGCTGCAGATCGACGGCAAGACCGCGCTGTTCGAATCCAATGCCATTGCGGAGTACCTCGACGAAACCACCGCGCCGCGGCTGCATCCCGACGATGCCATCGTGCGCGCGCGCAATCGCGCCTGGACCGACTACGTCACCACCTTCGCGAGTGCGGTCACCGGTGCCTTTTACGCCGATTCCGAAGAGGACTTCAACGCCAAGGCCGAGAAAATCCCCGCAGTGTTTGCCAAGCTCGACGACGCGCTGGCGTTGCGCGGCAACGATGGCCCGTTTTTCAACGGCGCCAAAATGTCACTGGTGGATGCGGCCTACGCGCCCTTCCTGCAGCGCTATACCTTCATGAATCGCCTCAAGGCGGTGGGCATCATTGAAAAGTATCCGCGTCTGATGGCGTGGCGCGATGCCTTGCTGGCGACGCCCGCGGTGAAGGCCTCCACAGTCCCGGAGATTGAGTCGGAGTGGCACCAGAATCTTCTCAAACGCAAGCGCTGGCTGCAGAAGTTCGTGCCTGAGAAGGCGGCGGCCTGATTGTCGTTGACGTCTGATGGGGCTGGCGGAATGGAGTTTCGGTATTTCAAGAATGTTTTGAAGCCGGCTCTGATCGGCCTGGCCGCTGCCGTTGTCCAGGTTGCCGCAGGCGCTGCGCTCGCCCAGAACTTTCCGGCAAAGCCGGTTCGCCTGGTGGTGCCCAATGCCCCCGGCGGCGGCACCGATATTCTTGCCAGGTTGCTCGCGCAAAAACTGCAGGAGATCTGGGGCCAGTCGGTGATTGTCGATTACAAGCCCGGCGCAGGTACCGTCACAGGCACAGAGGTGATCGCGCGAGCAGCGCCCGATGGCCTTACTCTGGGCATGAGCGTTTCTTCCCACATGATCAATCCCAGCCTGAGAAGCAATCTTCCTTACGACACCCTGCGTGATTTTTCCGGCGTATCGATCACAGCGATTGCGCACACGGTAATCACCGCCACGCCTTCTCTGCCCATCAGCAACCTTGCCGAATTGATTGCCTTGGCCAGAAAGCAGCCTGGCGTGCTGGGTTATGCGACCGCCGGAGCAGGCAGCGGGCTGCACATGACCGGTGAGCTGCTGAAGATGACCACCGGCATCGACATCGTACATGTGCCCTACAAGGGCAGCGGGCCGGCGTTTCCGGATGTCATCGCGGGCCGCGTGCAGCTGATGATCGATCCGCTGTTTTCGGCGCTGCCCTACATCAAGGCGGGCAAGTTGAAGCCCATCGCCATTGCGAGCCGTGCGCGCGCGGCCAACACGCCGGACATTCCGACCATCAATGAGACGCTACCGGGGTTCGTGGTGACAAGCACCAATGGCATCATTGCGCCAAACGCCACGCCGCGAGCTCTGGTCACACGAATCAGCGGTGATTTTGCGACCGCATTGCGCTTTCCGGACATTCGTGCGCGCATGGCCGAGATTGGCCTGGAGCCGGTGGGCAGCACCCCCGATGAGTTCGATACCTTGATCCGATCGGAGATCGAGCGTTGGGCCAAGGTGGTGAAATTTTCCGGAGCCAAGGCAGAATAGCGGCGCCGGAAAATGAGGGCGAATAGGCAGAAGAACCTTGCCCCGCTTGCCTCTCCGGCCGATTGGCGACGCAAAGGCAGGGCCACGCATCAGGCCCGAGGCCGCCAAAATGGCGAACATCTCGTCATTTTTGATTGACTTGAGAGTCCGGCTCAACGGCGGGCGAACGATCTATTGCCGCGCCCGCTTGCGCTCAGGGTCGGCCGCGTAGGTGAGCGTCTCGATCATGCGCCCGGCATTCAGTGAATTGCTGTTGGCGCAAGGAGCGCTTGTTACAGCATGCGAGCACTGAGCACTTCATCTTCGCGCAGGGTTTTGAGGGCGAAAGCCGGGACGCAGGTGCCCTCAATAGTATCGCCGACGGCGTTCAAGACCTCGATGGAGTACCCCTGGGTGCCGTCAGGGGCAACATGATGATCCACCAGCCTGACGATGTCACCGCGACGTAGCCGATGCTTCGGCAAGTCGCATGTCAGAGCCGCATCGGTGTATAGCTCAAACTCCGTCATGTTCCTCGTTTGTCTGTGATGAGTGAAACGAACCTCGTGAGGCCAGACAAGTTCTCCATTATCCAGCAATCAGATCACTGTTACCGATACCAATGTAGCGAATGGTGACGAGGGTACGGATACGTTGGTCAACATCGAGCAGGCGAGTTTTGTCGATGGCACATTATTGCTTCGGGTCTACGACGAAACCCGATCCAATACCACGACTGCTAATAGCCAGTTAAATCCTGCGGTCGCAGTGCTCGCCGGGGGCGGCTATCTCATAACGTGGTGGTCATCGGGTCAGGATGGCTCGGGATTAGGCGTCTATGTCCAACGCTATGACGCCACAAGCGCAGCCCTGGACGGCGAAACGCGAGTTACCCAGCAAACCCGGGATCGGGCATCGATCGGCAAACACAGGATTTGAACATGATCGATGATGTACGCGACTCTAAAACCCCGAATCACAACATAGCAGAGCATTTGATCGGCCCATGCGCCTCACGCGCGGAATATATTTTCCTATTAATGCCCCAATCCACGACGGTGTATCTGTATCACCGTGCCGCGGCGGCGCACTCCGCCGCCGCTTACCAGTAACCACGGGATCGGCATCGCCGAACCCACCGGATTGAACGTAATCGATAATTGTCTGGTGTTGGACGGCATCTCCTACCGCGCCCCGAAGCTCGCGCCTGGCACCTCCAAAACCAAGCTTGCAAACAACGCTAAAACCACGCATTCTTAACCCCACCGGGATGCCCGCGTACCGGCTCATATACTGGCGCCAATATGCCGAAAAATCCCGGCTCCGTTATGGCGAAAAATGACAGGAGGTTCACATTGAGCACTAAGGAGAAAAATCCATCCCCGAGCAAGGCCTGGTCTCGCCTGGGTGCCGGATCCGGTGCGCACCGAACCTGGAAGGACGCGCCGCACGGCCCACCGCAAGCTGAACAATCTGCCGCGCAAGCGGCACTGCGCCTGCGGGCCGAAGTGCTGGCTCGCGAAGACTGCGATCCGCCGGGTTATCTCGAGACACTCTCGCGTGAAGAGGCGGAGCACATGCTGCACGAACTGCGCGTGTATCAGATCGAGCTTGAGATGCAGAATGAAGAGCTGCGCCGCGCACACGAGGAGATGGCCCTCTTGCGCTCGCGCTATTTTGACCTCTACGACTTGGCGCCGGTGGGCTATTTCAGCCTCGATGAAACCGGGCTGATTGAAGAAGCCAATCTCACCGCCGCCAGCCTCCTGGGCGTGACCAAGGGCGCCTTGGCGAAGAAGCCACTTTCCCGTTTCATCGCCCCTGAAGACCAGGACATCTATTACCTGCGCTGCAAACAACTCATGGCGAGCGGCGAACCGCAGACCTTCGAGCTACGCATGTTGAACAAAGAGGGCGTGTTTTTCCGGGCGCACCTGGTAGCTACCCGGGCGGACACTCAAGGGTCATGCCGCGTGGTGATCAGCGCTGTCAGCCCGCGATAACAGGCCGAAGCGGCGCGCGCCTGGAGTGACGCGCAGATGCAGGGGGCGCCACGCCATGCTCGATCAGTTTTATGACGACGGATCTACAACTTCATTTTTAAAATATGCTTTTCGAGCATGGCGTGCAAATCTTGAATTGCAGCGGGTTTGGTGAGGATGTCATTCATGCCGTCGGCCAGGATTTGTCTGTGTTCGCCCTCCATTACACTCGCGGTCATGGCAATGATTGGCAGGCCCACATGGCGGGGGTCGCACCGCCGCCGGCGCGGGGCATCCTGGTCTTGCGCAGCATTGGCATCGAGCTGCGCCCAGCGGGCGGTGGCCTGATCCATCTGGGTAATTCACATCAATTAATTGGCACTATGGCCGGCTGATAGACATCAATGGTTGATTAGAATTCTCATATTGGGATACGCGTATCGCGGCCACGCCGGGCCGCGTTGCCCTTCGGGTCAGCAATCTACCCCCAACGCACTTCCGGGAATTGAGCCTGGGCCTGCCGGTATCCGACCAGACCCGAAAACTGCGAAAAATTTTTGCGCTCGTAACGAATACGCCCCGCAACGATTGCTGGATGGATTTGCAGTTCCCGCGCGAGCGCTTCAATGGATTGCCTTGATGGTTGCAATCTTACCGAACTTCGCCGCCATATGGCAGGTGGAATCAGGGCTTCACGCGCGAGGTCGTTTGCCTCCAGTTCGATGGCTTCGGTATTAATCGCTTTTTCGATATTCTCGTTCGCGATGGCGCGGTGTTTTTCCGGGTCCAGGTGTTTCCAGGCATGAATCAGTTCGTGGATAAGCGTGAGCCAGAAGTTATCCAGGCGATTTTCCCGGAGTGTGAGTCCGATGACAGGTGCGCCACTGCGCCCGATCATTGCGGCGCCGTCGAGGAAAGTTTTTGGAAGATGGGGTTCGATGACAATGGCAATGCCTCGCTCCTCAAGAAAATCCTTCGCAAGACGCGGCCCTTTGTCCATCCAGCTCAGCCTTGCAACATACTTGATTACATCGAGGTTCAATGCGTCTTTATTGTATTTGCCCTGCAGATAGGCTCTTGAGTCGGCGATTTCGCGGACATGAGCAAGCCAAATCCAGACATTGGTGCGATTCGTTCTCGTGGTGGCGCCAAGCATCAGGGTATTTCGAAGCAGTATCGGGCTTCCTGCAGGCGCGAGAAAGCGATTCAGCATTTCGGTGACCGACGCACCACGCTCAATCCATCCGCGCTTGACGAGTAGGTCCGTCGGAACGTCAGACGCGACAATATTGTCGCCAGGGCCGTACTCAACCGCAGGTTCGCGAATCAGAAGCTCCAGGGGAATCGCAAGCTTTTCGTAGAGTGCCCGGATCATGGTAAGCGTCAAACTGCGCTTGCCCGATAGAACCTCCGAAGCCCGATTCTTTCCGCCCAGCATTTCCGCCATGTCTTTTTGGCGTAAGCCTTGTTCTTCCATGCGAAATAAGATTGCTTCCACGGGGCTGGGCTTGCGGAACTTGAAGCGGCTTTTTTCGTAGTCTTCGACCAGTTTGGCAAGCAGTTCAAGGCGGCCACCGTCCACGGAGGCAGGGTCCGGATCATGGACGGCAAGGCGCTCGACCTCGCTGAGGTAGCGCTGGTATTGCTCTTCCGTCTTGATGATCCTTGGTTCCATGAATACTTTCGTCTAGCGTTTTTTGTTGCGCTCGTCGTACTTCGCATGTGTGCCGATCCAGAGCACCACAATGGTTCCCGCCTTGTATGCAATCGTCGTTTCAAGCCGGTATTCGTTGCCCCGGACATTGAAAATGGTGGTGCCGCCACCCAAAAAACTTGCGGATGGGTATCGCGCCTTCAACAAGTGAGGCGTCGCCCAAGTCGCCGTCTCGACATCCGCCAGCCAGTTCTCGATCCACGATCGTGCGTCCGGATACTTCGTGCAGAAGTCGTTGAGCCGGTTCCGCCCGACAAGCTTCATCGCGGTTTCATCGCAAGAAAAAGGGCAAGGGTAGCATAAAGTTCCACGTGGGGGAACTAATGAAAAGTTCCCAAAATATGGAAAAGCTCCTGGGACTGGGAGCTAGACTACCGATAAAGACACTAGCGGAAGAAGTGGCGATACCTGCTGTGGCTATTGAACCTCATCCAGCCGTATGCCACGCGACGAGATAATGGCGCCCAGTTGAGCTGTCTCCTCGCGAATCCGCTGGCGCAGCGCTTCGGGCGTTGAGCTTGCCACGATCGAGCCTTGCTTCAACATGAGTTGGCGTATCTCTTCCTCACGTGATATTGCGGCTAGTGCCGCGCCTAATCTGCTGACCGCGAGACCAGAAAGATTCGCGGGTCCTGCCAACGCCGACCAGCCCTCGTAGTTGTAGACGTCGATACCCAGTTCGGCCAGCGACGGAATGTCCGGCGCCAGTGGACTGCGAGGCGCCGTTAAACCGATGGCGCGCAGTTTGCCGCCGCGAATTTGCGGCATGCCGCCGGTGGGCGACACCACCGACATGTGCACCTGCCCCGAGTTCAAGGCGGTAACCACTTGGGTCACCCCACCGTAGGGAATGTGTACCGGATTAAAGCCGGGCATTTTTGTTTTCAGCAACTCGATCCATAGATGCTGGTTGGAGCCGATGCCGACCGATGCGTAATTCCATTTGTTGCCGCTTTTTCTGGCGGCATCGAAAAAATCCTTGCCTCCCGGTTGATCGATGGGGGCAACCAGCATCATGGGATTGGTCGTCACCAGCGACACGTAACCGAAATCCGTGGCGGGGTCGACAGGTAGTTTGGGATTGAGAAGCTTTGCCGTGGTCAGATTGGAGCTGATGAAATAGCCCACGGTGTGATCGTCGTTTGCCCTGACAACGAGGCCGCTGGCGATATTGCCTGATGCACCGGGGCGATTGTCCACCACCACCGGCTGACCCAAAACACGCGCCAAGGCCGGCGCGATGATGCGCGCGGTGACATCGGGGCCGCCGCCGGGCGCGAATCCGACGACCAGGCGAATCGGTTTATTGGGCCAGGCGGGAGACGCGAAATTCGATGTGGTTTGCGCCGAGGCAAGCCATGGCAAGACGCCTAGGACCAATAAGGCGATCGTACGATGGGCGCCGCGAACCATGGTGCGCGATAAGGGCGACCACTCCAATGGAATACGCCGAAACTCCATTGGAATACGCCGAAACTCCATTGGAATACGCCGAAACTCCATTGGAATACGCCGAAACGCCATTGGAATAGCCAATTTACCCAGCAAACCCGGGATCGGGCATCGGCAAATACAGGATTTGAACATAATCGATGATGTACGCTTTTCAAAAGTCCAAAACATGGCCCATTGGAGAAATTTAGCTGCCGCCATACGTTCAGATCGAGTTCGATTTGACTATCGGTCGCCTTCTTTTCGAGGGGCGATTCAGAGGGATTTGTCATGCGAGAAGCTTACCGTACGCCTTTGAATTCCTATTTGATCTGTCGCGCGCGCGGCATGGCGAAATACAACACCAGCACGAAAAGCGAGCCGGTTGCGCCCATGATTGCCATCGACCAGCGGGCGCTGAGCAGTTCAGAGAGCACACCATAGCCCATTGCGCCCACAGTGATGAGCGCCTGGGTCATGCTGAAAACGGCCATGGTGCGTCCGCGAAACTCGGGCGGCGAATAGGTCTGGATCATGGTCATCACCAGCACGCTGCAATACACGTGCACCAGACCGGCCAGGAACATCACCAGCAGCGACAATTCAAACCAGGGCGATGCCGCAAACAGGATCAGTGACAAACCGTAGACAACGCCGGACACCAGCATCAGAAGACCGCGCGGCAGCCGGTGTCCGGCATTGGCGACGATGGCCGCGCTGATGAAGGCCCCGACACCCATGGCCGTCAGCATCAGGCCCTGGCCGGTGGCGCCCACGCCGAGCAGGTCACGCGCAAACACCGGCAAAAGGGTGGTGAACGGAATGATGAATAGCGAAGTGATGGTGGCGCACAACACGCCCGCGCGCACCTCTTCGCTGCGCCAGGAAAATTTCCACCCCTCCAGAATGCTGCGCATGAAAGACTCGCGCGGCGCCGCGCCGGATTTGACGGGGTGAGGCGGCACCACCATCGGCAGTATGCAGGCTGTGGCAATGATCAGAAACAATGCCTGCACTGCGAATGCGCCGCCGGTCCCCGTGAACACGATCAGCGCGCCAGCCATCGCCGGGCCCACGCCGCGGGCGGTATTGAACATCAGCGAATTCAGTCCAATGGCATTGGTGAGGTAGTCGCGCGGCACGGCGTCGGAAATCAGCGACGCTCGCACCGGTTGTTGAAACACCTGTGCGGTTGCCACCAGCAAGGAACTCACATAGACATGCCAGGGTCGAATCTCGCCGCTTAACACCAGTGCAGCGAGCACCACATATATAAGAGCATTGGCCGCCTGCGCCGCCACCAGTTGTCCCTTGCGCGAATAGCGGTCGGCCGCGCTTCCCGCCAACGGCGCGAAAAGGAAAAATGGTATCGCCTGCACGCCCCGCACCAGGCCCAGTTGCACTGCCGAGTCGGTGAGCTCATAAATCAGCCAGCCGCGCGTGACCTCGTCCATCCAGAAGCTGATGTTGCCAAAACTGCCGCTGATCCACAGCAGGCGGTACTCGCGGTAGCGCAGTGCGGCAAAGGCACGCAGGCCGGCGAAGCTGGCGAATAGACCTCGGTTATTATTGTTCTGATCGTTCATCGAGGCGGGAATGGGCGTTGCAGGAATGCGAAGCGCAGGAGGATCGCACAAAATAGGGTTGAGTCGCCTGCGGCACGGGGATCAGGGCGGCCGCCTTCCTTTTAAAAATTGACTTCTCAATCGACGTTAAATCCCATAATTAAATTAAAAATACATTAATTAATAATTAAACAATAGACTTTTTCAAAAATTATTTATAATTTTTAGCACAGATATGCTACCCAGCGATGTGCGCGACGCACATGAAAAAATATCGGACGATCAAGGATTTCATTGCAATTATTTTCCTTAACCGCTTCAAATGAGCGAGCAAAACCTTTCCTCCTTCATCTGGTCCGTGGCCGATCTGCTGCGCGGCGACTACAAACAATCCGAATACGGCAAGGTCATTCTGCCGTTCACCGTTTTGCGGCGGCTCGACTGCGTGCTGGAATCCACCAAGGCGGCTGTGCTGACCGAGTTGGACAAACGCACCAAGGCCAAGGTGAACCCGGAGCCGTTTCTGCTGCGCACGGCAAATCAGCTCTTCTACAACACCTCGCCGCTCGATCTGAAGAAGTTGATGGGCGATCAGGATCACATCGGCGAGAACCTGCGCGCCTACATGCAGGCCTTTTCGCCCGATCTGCCGACGGCCTGTTTGGCAAGCAATTCGACTACATGCTCTCAAATCCGCAACGGCCGCTATAGACCGCGTACATCGAACATCTGTGACGTACACCACAAGCCATCGAGCAAATGCGCCGGCATTCCCGCGGCGTTACGGATCTCCGACTTCGGCTTTATTGGGATGACTTCAAAAACTTGCGAGTAGCGCTGCCGCCTAAAAAGGAGGCGACTGCCATCTGCGCGAAAATTGCCGATCTGGCGGCCGGGCGGGTGTTCAAGGAATCGCCCGAAGCCCATCTGGCACGCCTGGAAGCGCTTGGTTCGTAACGCCTGAAAATGGCGTATGCGCTGGTTTTTACCGAGCAATACAACCGCCGGGCAGCGCGGTTTCTAAAGCAACATCCCGATTTGCGCCAGCACAATTTAAAAACCTTGCAGTTACTGGAAGGCAATCCCTTTCATCCTTCGTTACGGGCTACGACCGTGCACGCGCATGGGCGCGTACATCCGCCTCTGACTATCAGTAGCGTGCACGGGTGCGCCCGCCGATGGTGCGTAGGATTGGGTTAGCGCACCAGAGACGTGCCCCGAAAGGCCTGGACAGGGTCCGGTGCGCCCCAAACGGGCCTGGCACGGGAAATGCTGATTACTCCTGCAAATCAGGAGCATTTCCATGGGTGCCTCTTTAGTCATTCCCGCTGCCGGCCAAGATCCCTGGCGTGATCGGCTGAGCCTGCTGCTCGAGTCGACCGGCGAGGGCATTTTCTGCATTGATCTTGAAGGCCGCTGCATCTTCATCAATCGCGCCGCCGCCGCCATGCTCGGCTACCGGCAGGATCAGGGGTACTACAGAATATTTCAGATTGCCGCGATAGCGCGGACGCCGGACAAGTCGCAGGATTCCATCCATATACCAAAGGAGTATTGCTATGTCGATCTTCAGCAACCCCTTCGATGCCAAGTCACGCCTGCAGTCGGTGTGCAGTTGCGGGCGCCATGCCGACCAGACATCCCACAACGCCGATGGCGACGCAATGAACCAAGGCGATGCCTTGGCTGAGAGCGTGGTCGAACAGGCGGTGATGCGCGCTTTGTTTCCCGATGACACCATGCGACGCAAATTCATCTCCACGGTAGGCGCGAGCACGGCACTCGCCGCGGTCTCGACATTCTTCCCCCTTGGCTCCGCCAAGGAAGCGTTCGCGCAGGGCGCGGGCAAGCCCGAAAAGACTTCTCTCAAAGTCGGCTTCATCCCGATCACCTGTGCGACGCCAATCATCATGGCGCACCCAATGGGGTTTTATAAAAAATATGGTCTCGACGTTGAAGTGGTGAAGACCGCTGGCTGGGCGCTGATCCGCGACAAAACCCTCAACAAGGAATACGACGCCGCGCACATGCTCTCGCCCATGCCGCTCGCCATCTCCCTTGGCGTGGGCGCGCCGGCACAGGCATTCACCGTCCCGGCCATCGAGAACATTAATGGTCAGGCAATTACGCTTGCCATGAAGCACAAGGACAAGCGCGACCCGAAATCCTGGAAGGGAATGAAGTTCGCGGTGCCGTTCGATTTTTCGATGCACAACTACCTGCTGCGCTACTACGTCGCGGAACACGGCCTGGACCCGGACAAAGATATCCAGATCCGCTCGGTGCCGCCACCTGAGATGGTGGCCAATTTGCGCGCCGACAATATCGACGGCTTTCTCGCGCCAGATCCTGTCAACCAGCGCGCGGTCTATGACGGCCTGGGCTTCATTCATACGCTTTCCAGGGATATCTGGGATGGCCACCCCTGCTGCGTATTTGCCGCCAGCCGGGAATTTGTCACCAAGATGCCCAACACCTACCGCGCCTTGATGCGTGGCCTGCTCGACGCCACAGCCATTGCGCGCCGCGCCGAGAACCGCAAGCAGATTGCCGAGGCAATCGCCCCGGCGGAGTATCTGAATCAGCCGGTAACGGTGGTGGAACAAGTGCTCACTGGCGTCTTTGCCGATGGCCTGGGCAATATCCGCAAGGTTCCCAACCGCATCGATTTTGATGCGTTCCCGTGGCAGTCATTTGCCGTGTGGATCCTTACCCAGATGAAGCGCTGGGGTCAGATCAAGGGTGAAGTGGATTACAACCAGGTGGCGCGCGAGGTGTTCCTCGCAACCGACGCGATGAAATTGATGGCCGAAGCAGGCCTGGTTGCACCCAAGACTACCAGCAAGACCTTTGTGATCATGGGCAAGACCTTCGATCCGGCCAAGCCCGCGGACTATGTTAATAGCTTCGCCATAAAGAGAATCTAGAGGCAAGGGCCGGAACGGCAAGGGTCAAGGGTACGGGGTCAGAGACAGGGCAACGGGCCAGATGTGCAACGGTCAAAGGCGAACCGGACAAGGATGAACCATGGCTTCAGTCAGCAAACTCACCGCGGCGGCACTGTCCGTGCTGCTGCTCGCGTTATTCCTGGGAATCTGGCATCTGGCCACATTGCCCAAGGCTTCGGTGCAGAAGGTGGACGACGAATATGCAAAACTGGTTGGTACACAGGCCGCTGCCGGACAGAAATCCACCTTCCCCGGCCCCGCGGATTTCGGCGTCAAGCTGTTGGAACACCTCTCCAATCCGTTTTACGACAAGGGGCCGAACAACAAAGGCATTGGACTGCAGCTCCTGCATTCCATTGGCCGGGTGACCTTGGGCTTCGTGCTGGCGATGCTGGTCGCCATCCCGCTGGGGTTTCTCATTGGTATGTCGCAGCTTTTGTACCGTGCTTTCGATCCGTTCATACAAATATTGAAACCCATTTCTCCGCTTGCCTGGATGCCGCTCGCGTTATTTACACTAAAGGACTCGAATGTATCGTCGATTTTCGTGATTTTCATATGCTCTATCTGGCCGATGCTGATCAATACCGCTTTCGGCGTGGCCTCGGTGCGGCGTGAATGGCTGAACGTGGCGAGGACTCTGGAAGTCAAACCCTTGCGCCGTGCCTTCATGGTGATCTTGCCCGCGGCCGCGCCCACCATCGTCACCGGCATGCGTATATCGATGGGTATCGCCTGGCTTGTGATCGTCGCCGCGGAGATGCTGGTGGGTGGCACTGGCATCGGCTATTTCGTATGGAACGAATGGAATAACCTTTCCATCACCAACATCCTCTCGGGGATTCTGGCGATCGGCATGGTGGGCATGGTGCTCGACTGGTTGGTCGGTCGGCTCCAAAAACTTGTTACCTACGTGGAATGAGGCGACATGCCATTTCTTGATGCGCAGGCGTTAGCTAAGCGTTTCCCTTCGGCCACCGGTGGCCTCACCACGGTGTTCGAGGGCCTCAATCTAGCCATCGAAAAAGGCGAGTTCGCCTGCGTGATCGGGCACTCAGGCTGCGGCAAGACCACCATACTGAATATTCTCGCGGGTCTGGATACCGCCAGCGAAGGCGCGGTGGTGATGGACGAGCGCGAAGTCGCGGGCCCCAGCCTTGACCGCGGCGTGGTGTTTCAAGGCCATGCGCTGATGCCCTGGCTCACGGCCATGGGCAACATTGCCTTCGCGGTCACCAGCCGGTGGCCGGTATGGAGCCGCGAAAAGGTGCGCGCGCACTGCCAGAAATTCATCGACATGGTGGGTTTGACCGGCGCCGAGCAGAAAAAGCCTTCCGAATTGTCCGGCGGCATGAAACAGCGCGTCGGCATCGCGCGAGCATTCGCCATCCAGCCCAAGATGCTGCTGTTGGATGAGCCCTTCGGCGCCCTGGATGCGTTGACACGCGGGGTGATCCAGGACGAGTTGGTGAAAATTTGTGGCGCGACGCACCAGACAGTATTCATGATCACCCACGATGTCGATGAGGCGATCCTCCTGGCCGACAAGATCCTGTTGATGTCCCACGGACCGCACGCATGCATCGCCGAGATCGTCGACAACACCCTGCCCAAACCGCGCGACCGGCACAACATCCACCACGACCCGCAGTACTACCGCATCCGCAATCACCTGGTGGATTTTCTGGTGAACCGCTCCAAGCTCATCCAGTCGGGCGAGGAAGCGCGCCCGGTGGTGCCGCCGCTGGTGCGGCCGGGCCTGTCACCGGATCCCAAATCGAATCCCGAAGACGTTGGAGCGTCACGCGGCGCGACTGTCGTCCCCATGAAAAAGCCCGCCCCATAAAACCACGGAGGAATCCCATGAAACGCGACGCAGAATCCGCCATCGGCGCAATGATGAATCCCATGAAACGCGAGGACGTCACCGACTTGATCGTATTTCGCAAAATGAAGTCCGGCATCAAATGGCCCGAGATTGCCAAGAAAGTGGGCCAATCCAAGGAGTGGACTGCCGCCGCCTGTTTGGGCCAGATGCAAATGACCAGGAAACAGGCCGAAGCGGTGGGCAAGCTCTTCGATCTGCCCGCGGACGCGGTGCTGCTTTTGCAGCAGGTGCCCTACAAGGGCTCCTTGCCGACTGCGGTGCCTACCGACCCGCTCATCTATCGTTTCTATGAACTGGTGAGTGTGTACGGCACCACCTTCAAGGCGCTGATAAACGAGGAGTATGGCGACGGCATCATGAGCGCGATAGATTTCGACATGGACATGTCGCGCCTGCCCAATGAGAAGGGCGATCGGGTGAAGATCGTGATGTCGGGGAAGTATCTTCAATATAAGTCTTACTAGGCATGGCCACCGCAGAAACGAATCCTCCCGAATCGAGGCCACCATTGCCGCCGTTCACGCTCGATACGGCAAAAAAGAAAGTGCAGGCGGCCGAAGACGCCTGGAATACCCGCGACCCGGTGCGCGTGGCGCTCGCCTACACGCCCGACACCGAGTGGCGCAATCGCGCGGAATTTCTGAAGGGGCGCGAGACCGTCGAGGCATTCCTCAAGCGCAAGTGGGACAGGGAGCTCGACTACCGCTTGAAGAAAGAACTGTGGTGCTTCATGGACAACAAGATCGCGGTGCGCTTCGAGTACGAGTGGCACGACGATTCCGGTCATTGGTTCAGGTCGTATGGCAACGAGAACTGGGAGTTCGCGGAGAACGGCCTGATGATGCGGCGCTTTGCGAGCATTAACGATCTGCCCATCACCGATGGTGAGCGCAAGTTTCGCTGGGAGAGGCGGGCGGCGGCCTGATCCATCAGGGCAATTAACATGAATTAATTGGCACTACGGCCAGCTGACATAGATCAATGCTTGATTAGAATTCACATCCTGGATAAAGGTGGGCCTTCGCCTACTCTGGCTCAATCCCCGCGCCGCGAATCAATTGCCCCGCGATCTCGAAATCGCGCTTGAGGGTGGCGGCAAACTCCTCGGGCGTGCGCGTGCGGATCACGGTGCCGACGTCGGCAATGCGCTTTTTCACATCCGGCATGTTCGCCGCCTTGATGAAGGTCTCGCCCAGGCGCCTGACGATCGGGGCGGGCAGTTTGGCGGGCCCCATGATCGCCACCCATCCTGGCGGCACTTCATAACCTGGCAGCAATTCGGCCACCGTGGGCAAGTCAGGCACGCGCTCACTTCGGCCACCTTGCGTCACTGCCAGCATCTTGATTTTTCCCTTGCCCAGCATGGGAATGAAACTGCTCAGTGTCGTAAAGGACAACTGCACCTGGCCGGAGATCAGGTCGGGCAGGGATTGCGTGCCGCCCTTGTAGGGCACGTGCACCATGCTGATGTTGGCCAAGCGCTCGATCAGCGCGCCGACCAGATGCCCGGTGGTGCCAATACCTGTTGTCGCATAGGATATCTTGCCGGGGTTGCGCCTGGCATAGGCGAGCATGTCGTTGAAGGTGTCGGCGGGCAACGTGGCGCTGGCCGCCACCGATTGCGTCGCCTCGCCCACGTGAATGATCGGGGTCATGTCGCGCACCGGGTTATAGGGATTGTTCTTGACCAGATAGGGACGGAACAACAACGTTTGCGCCGCCGAATACAGGATGGTGTAGCCATCCGGTTCAGCGCGCATCAGGTTGTTCACCGCCACCGCGCCTCCCGCCGCGCCGTTGGCCTCGATCACCACCGGGCTGCCGAAAAGTTCAGATGCCTTCTCGGCAATGATGCGCGCGTTGTTTTCGCCGCCGCCGGTGAATGAAACCAGCATGCGGATCGGCTTTTGCGGAAATTGCTGGGCAAGTGAAGCCTTCGATATCAAACTGCCGGTAACGAGAAGCGCGACAAACAGTTTTCCCGCCAATTCAGTTGTAAGCGACACAAGACCCTCCCATGCGACACCAGATTCTTCGCCAACGCGTTACCAGACTTTTCGCGACGGCGTTGATCATATCCCGCCCGCGCAACTCGGGTTAGGATGCGCGCCGCGATCTCAATCGCGCGGCAACTCTGGGGTTTCAATGAAAGCGCTTCGATTCAATACCTCTGGCAAGCTCGAACATCTGAATCTTGCCGATATGCCAATTCCCACGCCGCAGAGCGGCGAGGTGGTGGTGCGCATCAAGGCGGCCGGGCTCAATACCAGCGATGTCTCAAACGTCATGGGCAATCATCCCTACACCACGCTGCCGCGCACGCCGGGACGGGATTTTGCCGGTGTCGTCTGCGCAGGCCCTGCCGAATTGCTGGGCCGCGAGGTGTGAGGCATCGAGGAGCATCCTCTTGCGCGCCGGGTCGAGACCTACGCAGAGCTCAGTCGCGGCGCGCGTTGCAAATTCGTATTCGTCGCTGAATGAACGTTCGCCAGTCCAAGGTCCATGCGTTATAGCGACGCCATCGTCGCAGCCGAAGCCGTATTGCAGTCTGCGCTGCGTTTCCCGGCTCCCGCCCCGAAGCGGGTTCAGGGTATCAAGCAATTCAGGCTGGCAAATTTGTTTGGAAGCCTGCCGCAGTTCGAGCCAATCGACCGTCGCAGGTACGCTCATGGCGTCGGGGGTCACCCCCGGCGCAAGGCAGGGAATTCAGTCCTCCGAGGTGAACCCGGACGCCTTGACAATTGGCCCCCAACGCTCCAGCTCGCGACGCACGATTTGTCCGAACTCTTCGGGCGTCGAAGTGAACGCTTCGGCGCCGAGTTTGAAAAGGCTTTGCCGCATCTCTTCGGTCTTGAGCAGGCCGGCGACAGCGGCGTTGAACTTAGCGACGATCTGCGCGGGCGTCTTTGCCGGCATGTAGAAGCCGGTATAACCCGCTATCACCACATCGTTGTAACCGGACTCGACCATGGTGGGCACGTCGGGGAAAAACCGGGTTCGCTCCGACCCGGTGGAAGCAAGCACCCTGATTTTTTTTGAGCTGACATTGGGGAGCGTTTCGCTCACCGGGTTGACGCTCATGGGCACCTGCCCGCCGATCAAAGCCTGCATGGCCGGACCGCCGCCCTTGTAGTGAACCGGCGTGAGATCGACACCCGACGCGCGCGCGAGCATCACGCCGGCGAAGTGCGGTGTGGCGCCGGCGGCCGTGGTGGCGAAAAATGCGCCTTTGGGATTGTTCCTCGCCCATTGCACGAATTCGGCGATGGTAGTCACGCTCTCGGGTACCGCCGGACCGATGCTGATCACCAGGTTGGTGCGCGATATGGTCGCCGCGGGGATGAAGTCGCGCACCGGGTCGTATTCGAGCTTCTTGTAACTGTGCGGATAAACGACCATGGGAAAATCGGGGGTAAACAGAATCGTCGTGCCATCGGGTTCCGAATTTTTTACCTGTTCCACCGCGATGCGCGAGGCGGCGCCAACGCGGTTTTCGACGATCACTGTCGGCGCGTAGACGCCGCGCAGTTTGTCCGCCATGAAGCGCGCGGAAATGTCGGTGCCGCCGCCGGCGGCGAAGCCGACGATAAGACGTACTGGCTTGTTGGCCGGCTGGGCATGCGCGGCGAATCCCCAAATGGCGGCAAGCGCGGCGATGCTCGCGTATGCGCTAACACAGTGCTGACGGGTTGATTTCACGAAAATCTCCTGTTTAACTGCGTCAGTGAGAATGGCGCATCGATATTACACTGCGAAGCGGATGCTGATACTTGCACCCAGGGCGCCCCCGTCAGACCTAAACAGAGGAAACATTTATGTCGAACATTGCACGGACGGTACTTGTTGGTACGGTTTTTTCGACGATCCCGGCTGTTGCCCTGGCGCAGTCCTAGCCGGTCAAGCCGGTGAAAGTCATCGTGCCCGCCGGACCGGGCGGCCCGGATGTCGTCGCCCGTATCGTTGCCGCCAATTTCACCCGGCAGATGGGCCAGACTTTCTTCGTCGAGAATCACGGCGGTGCTTACCCAGCAAACCCGGGATCGGGCATCGGCAAACACAGGATTTGAACCTAATCGATGAGGTACGCTTTTCAACAGTCCAAAACATGGCCCATTGGAGAAATTAGCTGCCGCCAGACGTTCAGCTCGGGTTCGATGCGACTATCAGTTTGCGCAAACTGCTTGGTTTGGACAGCAAGACCAGCAGTCGCAGTTCATTCAGGAGTAGCTTCGTGGCACGGCCGAATAGAAGCAACTTGCCCAGTTTCGTGATTGATAAGACCTGGTCTAGTTCGGTTTTCATTTTGTAACACTCCATGATTCAAGGCCCAAGACATCGCAAACCGCACAGACAACGCGGTCCATGTCGAAAGGCTTGGTTACATAACCGTCTGCGCCATTGAGCAGACCTTGCAGAACATCATCCCGCGACGCCGCGGCCGTAAGCATGATTACGGGCAATTCGCGCAGACGCGGATGGGCGCGCATTTTCGCCAGCAGTTCAAAACCGTTCGTATCAGGTAGTAAGACGTCAAGAAGCACCGCATCTGGCAAGGGTTTCTGCGACAAGGCCGTCAGGATTTCTTTTCTGTTCCCCGCTGTCACGACTTCAAATCCCTCTCCGGCGAACAGTAACTTGAGTAATTTTGCCGTCATCGGATCGTCCTCGATGACCAGCAGGGCGTGCGTGCTGCCGTTACGGGGTGGGCGGCTCGCTACTGCCCGGCGGGCAATACTGATGTAGTAGCCATCGAGTGCAAGTTGTGACGCACCGCGAACTGCCTCAAGTCCAAAGCCGGTTTTTTCGGTAGTCGATAAACTGATTTTCTTGGCCGGACTGCCAAAGTTTGCGGTGAAGTCAAGGTTGTTGTCCTCGGGGACGCGAAAATTCGTTTTCTCTATCAGTCCCCGTTCCACCATTCTTTCGAGCGTGCGCTCGGTCGCGAATTCGCCTGCGTGCGGCATGTCCAGAATCAGTTGTTCCGGCGTGGTGCGGCCGTCAATTCGGACTAGCAGTTCCTGCTCAATCTGGGGTAATAGCGCCCCGGAGCGGACGAGGAGGTCGTGCCCTTTGTCGGTAATCGAATAGACGAAGCCGAGGACTATTTGCGCCTGGTTTGTGCGGTAAAACAGGTCTGTGCCTTGCGCGTTCAATGCGGGGGAGTGTGTTGACGGGTTGGCCGCGCCGGGCATCGTCGTTTGCCGACCTGCCGCGGCGAGCGTCATCCGGGCGATGAGGTGCTGTAACTGAATGCACTCATCCTTGCCAAACGCCGCCTCGGCTTTGGTATGGAGTTCGAGGAAGGAGTCTGCGTCCGCAGCGACGCGACCGAGTTCCTTCAAGCCGAAGCTTGGCGCCGAACCCTTTAGCGTGTGGAATTCGCGTTTGAGTGTGCGCAGCGTCTGCAGCTGTTCGGGGTGCGTGTTCAGCGTCGCGGCAATGCCCGCTATTTCGCTTAGCGTTTTCTCGAGTTGGCATGTGTACTCGATGTGGATTGCATTGAGAATTGTCTTTAACCCCGTGTCAGTCATTGACTGTTTGTCCTTTGTGCGTTCGTGTTTTGTCTTGACGGGCCAACTTGTTTTCCACGAGGTCAAGGGTATTCAAGGTCGTCTCGGCAATCGTGGCGCGATTGTTAAATATTGGAGGATTCTTCCGGCATGTTTTGTGGGGTAGTGTTTTGCGCCATGTCGCCGCTTGGGAAAAACTGGGAACGCCCGCTTGGTGAGGGTTTCCAGATGGCGCTGTGGCAAGGGAGGGGGAATTTCCCTTACCCAGGAAACCCGGGATCGGACATCGGCAAACACAGGATTTGAACATGATCGATGATGTACGCTTCTCAAAAGTCCAAAACATGGCCCATTGGAGAAATTTGGCTGCCGCCAGACGTTCAGCTCGTGTTCGATTTGACGATCAGTGTTTTTAGGCCGTGAAAGATTGCCGAAGACGCTTAGTATGATTGTCCCGGGTGGATTACTTGTGACCGATCAGCGTAATGGCGGCGACTGGTTCAGTTCAATGGTGTCGCGACAACGTATTGAATGGGATGCGGGCGACTGCGCGCTTCGTTTGTCGACGATGCAACCGTGGGTGGATCACAGACTTTTTACGTTTAACGTGGATAGGGCTTTGTAAGAGATGCGCTGTTCTAGTGTCTGTTTGGACTAGTGGCACACGGGTCCTGGCCGGGAAAGACGACGGTAGGAGCGAGAACGCTCCGCAGCCGCCCAAGGGCATGGTCCCCGCGAGGCGGTCGTACTTCAACGCCAGATCAAGGTTCTGCGTGGCTTTTCAGCATGTGACTTCTCCCACCAGAGGACAGATCCACTCTATTCATGCAATGTCTCAATCGCCTTTGGATTCGATGCAACGATCTTGAGTAGCGCCCTGGCGGGCCCCGTGGGCTGCGTGCGGTGCTGCTCCCAGTTTTGCAGCGTGCGCAGGTTCACGCCGATCAATTTGGCGAACTGGCTCTGGCTGATCCGAGCCGCCTC
>CAMDFL010000043.1 GCA_945897475.1 Bordetella parapertussis | reverse complement strand
GTGGCAGAAGCGCTGCCAGGATTCGAAGTGATCGGCTGGTACGGCATTATCGGGCCCGCCAACCTGCCACGGCCCATCGTCGCAAGGCTTCACTCGGAACTCGTCAGAATCCTTAGCATGCCTGACGTTCGCGAGCGCATCCTGACCGACGGCTCGGACCCGGTAGGCAGCTCGCCCGAGGAGTTTCGCCAATTCATGTTGGCCGATCTTGCCAAATGGACCAAGGTGATTAAGGAGAGCGGGACGAAGCTGGAATAAGCACCGCGCGCGACAGGTTAAAGACTTTGTACGTAAAACTTGCCAGTCATTTATTACTCTGCGGCATCGGAGGGTCCAGCCAGTGCGGCCATCTCGATCCCGTCAATCTCTTGTAAGGACTTGCCAGCAATTCCCTGCAAATCCCCATACATCCCCACAGTCGCCTCCATCACTCTTTCAATCTGCCCCTCCCTCTTCGCCCACTGCTTCATGATCGCCTTGCGCTCCTTATCAAGATCTTCCTGCATGCTGGTAAACGCTTCGACAATGGCCTCAACCCGATGTCGAAAGCGCGGTCCGGTAAGGTACTGATAGACCATCTCAGTCTTGGTCTGCTGCCCTTCGGAAACCTGCCGCGCCATACTGACTTGAAGCAAGGTGTGGCGCAGCACGGTCGCCACCGGCAGCGCAGCGCGCGGGCTGGTGACCCAGACGCCATCGATGATTTCGAAGGATTCCACGCCCTTAGGCAATGCCTGGCTGACGAGGACCGAGATATCCGCTTTGGCGGTGCGCTGGTCTTCGCGCAATTTCGCTAGCCAGCCGTCGCTCCAGTTTCGGGTGCGTTTCGATTCCCACAGGATGGTGCCGCATTGCTGGCCGCCTGGACTGACGACGCGTTGCAGGGCGTCGCCGCCGAATTCGCCTTTGGGCACCGGCTCGATGGTGTCGTAGGGAAATTTGGCGCGAAGCAGGTTCTCCAGCTCCAGTTCCTGCACTTCACCCTGCAGTTGCTGTGAGCCCTGCTCGGCTTTTTGTTTGAGTTCCTCGATGGTTTTCTGCATCGAGGTGATGGTCTGATCTTTTTCCATCACCTTCAGCTTGAGGCCTTCTTCAGCTTCACGTTTGGCCTGGGTGCGCACTTCGGTCAGGCCTTCTTGCACGCGCTTTTCTACAGTCAGTTCCAGTTCGCGTTTGGCATCATCGAGTTCGCGCTGTTTTTTGATGAGTTCTGCCTGGGCGTTTTGCGCTTCAGCGAGTTTTGCTTCGCGGCTTTTGAGGACTTCCTGTAGATCTGCAATTTCCCTGGCCTTCTGCTCAAGGTCGCTTGCCGACGCCGCCTTGGCTTTTTTGGCTTCGTCGGCGGAGATCTTGCTGCGCTCGATTTTGAGCTTTTCAGCGACTTGATCGTCGATGGCCTCCTTCGCTTTGGCGAGCGCTTCCTCGCGATTTTTTATCTCCGTTTCGCGCTTGACGACGTCGGCATCCTTCTGCGCCAGACGTTGCTCAAACCCACGGCGGGTGGCCTCGATCAGCGGCGCGGCCAGCGACTCGGTGAGCTTTATCTCGGTTTTGCAGTTGGGACAGGTGATGGTGGGTTCGGTCATGGGGCAGCCTCACTAATCTTTGGTTTTGTCGCTGGCATCGCCCAACAGGCCGCCCGCATCGCGTTCATCGAGTTCCAGCTTGGGCGTCGCGGTTTTGATCCGGTCCTCCACTTCCTTGATGTGCTCTGCCGCCGGGATGTGTTCGGGCAGGTCACCGCCGATTCGCGTGATGGCGTCGCGGACTTCCTTGCCCACTTGCTCGTCGGTACGTATCGCCAGCTGCTGACCTTAGATGCTCTCACGCGCGAGCTTGTCACGAGTTTGGGCATACGGAACTGGTTGGCGGCCAGTTCGGTGGCGGTCATCCGGTCCATCAGGTTTTTCTTCCCGGAAACGCCTTTCCGAGTCTTGATGGTATCGCGGCCCAAGCCACCTTAGAGTCCCTTGCAACCAGCGTCGTGAAACACGCCAGACATCTGATTCTGGACCCCGGCCTGTTTGGCAGCGCCGGATAGGGACTTGAATTCCTCTCCGGTATGCTTGCGCAATTCCAAGCGTTCGACGTCCGCCGCCAGTTGGTCAGTTAGTTCCTGTCGCCGGGCCTGAACGGCGAAATATATCTGCGCCAAGGCGATCTATCCTGTCTTTTTTATTTCTTAAAAAAATACAATAATGGCACATAGGCACGCAGATACTTATGATTGAAAAATTATTTCAATAAATTATAGGCGTATTCTTGACGCCTGGCCGGCACCGCGGCCACCACAGTCCGCGCAGACGCGCCCTGCAATTTCCATGAGCACAGCCCAGCTCAGCCGCTGATGTAGTTCTCGAGCTGCTCGATGATAAATTTCTGCTCGGAGATGGTGTCTTTCACCAGGTCGCCGATGGAGATCACGCCGATCAGCTTGCCCTTATCCATGACAGGCAAGTGGCGTATGTGGCTGTCGGTCATCAAAATCATGCAGTCCTCGTTGGTCTGGTCGGGACGCACATACTTGACCGCGGATGTCATGATGTCGCCAACCGGCGTTTCCTTCGATGACAGGCCCATGAGTGTGACCTTGCGTGCATAGTCGCGCTCAGTGAAGATGCCGGCGATGTTCTCGCCCTCCATTACCAGGAGCGCGCCGATGTTTTTGTCGGCCAGCAGTTTGACCGCGTCGTACACCGAGGTCGAGGGCGTGACACTGTAGACGGCCTGCTCGGGTTTTGTCTTGAGTATTTGAGCAACGCTTTTCATGGGCGATTCTCCGTGAACATGAAATACGGAAGGGAAATATAGACGCAATGAGGTACGAACGGCAGGTACAGACGGGTAGACTCTACAGCTAACCACACAACTTTGCCGAACCCCTGCCAGGTTTGCATCAGATCACCGTGCTCAGCATCCGTCACCTCGACAAGACTTACCCCGGACCCGGCGGCCGTCTCATGCTGCGCGATATCAACCTCGACGTGGGCGCCGGCGAATACATCGCGATCATGGGCGAATCCGGCGTCGGAAAGTCCACTCTTTTGAATCTGATTGCAGGCCTGGATGCCCCCGATCGCGGCAGCATCGCCTTAGATGGCGCCGAACTCACCGCGCTCGATGATAACGCCCGCACCGTGCTGCGGCGCAAGCAAATGGGATTCGTATTCCAGGCCTTCCATCTTCTGCCGCATCTGACGGTTGCGCAGAACGTCATGCTGCCGCTTCGATTGGGTGGCACCGCCGCCGATCAAAGCGCGAAACTGTGCAACGACATGCTCGAGGCGATCGGCATAGCGGCGCTCGCCGCGGCCATGCCTCGCGAACTCTCAGGTGGCGAGATGCAGCGCGTGGCGATCGCGCGCGCCTTGGTGCATCGGCCCCGGCTGGTGCTCGCCGACGAGCCGACCGGCAATCTGGACGCCGACAGCGCCCGCCAGGTCCTCCTGGTACTGCGCGAACAGCTCAAACAGAACGCCGCCACCGGTATCCTGGTGACCCATTCCGCCGCAGCAGCGGCGACTACTGACCGCGTCTACCGGCTGACTGCCCAGGGCCTGCAACGCCACGAGGATCCGTGATGGTGGCCGTGAATATGGGCGCGGCGATTCACGCAGTTTGCGCAGGCGCGCTGCGAGACAATCCGGGTCGCTTCGGCTTGACGCTGACGGGCGTGGTGCTCGGGGTCGCGCTAGCGGTCGCCGTGCATGTCATCAATGCCAGCGCGCTCAACGAATTCAAACTGGCCGTGCATAGCCTGTCAGGGCAGGCCGACCTGCTGATCGGCTCAGCGCGCGCCGGGTTCGATGAGTCGCTCTATCCGACTATCGCTCGTCTGGCGCAAGTTCAGGCGGCCAGCCCTGCCATTGAAAGTGAAGTCCAGCTCGCCGGTCGCGGGGTATCGCTCAAATTCATCGGAATGGATCCGTTTCGCGCGGCGCAGGTTCAGCCGCAATGGTTCGCGGCCATGGAATCCTCGCTCACCGGCTTATTCGATCCAGATGCCCTGCTCCTGAGCCACGCTGCCGCGCAGTGGCTCGGCGTACAGGCTGGCGATACCCTTGCAATCAAGGTCGGGACTTCCTCCGTCGAACTTAAAGTAATCGGCCTGTTGCCAGCGGCGGCAACCCGGCAACGGCTCGCCCTCATGGACATCGCATCTCTGCAGTGGCGGCTGCAACGCCTGGGACAGATCGATCGCATCGACCTGCGCCTGCGTCCTGGAACCGATGTCGAGGGTTTCCGGCGCTCACTGGCGCCCTTGCTACCCGCTGGCGTGGCAGCAACTACTCCCGATGCGCAGATGGAGCGCATCACCGAACTATCGCGTTCCTATCGGCTCAACCTGGACATGCTGGCGCTTGTGGCTCTGATCACCGGCGCGTTGCTGGTGTATTCCACCCAGGTACTGTCTATCCTGCGCCGACGCTCACAACTGGCGCTGCTTCGGGTGCTGGGCCTGACACGCGCAGCCCTCTGCGCAATGCTGATCGCCGAAGGCGCGCTGGTGGGCATTCTGGGCTCGACCCTGGGCGTGGCGCTTGGTTGCGCGATGGCTGCCGGTGTGCTTGGCTACTTCGGGGGAGACCTTGGCGCAGGCTATTTCCGCTCCCTTTCCCCGGAGCTCAACATCGCGCCCGCAGCGCTCGTCGCCTATTGGCTGCTTGGCCTTGCCTTTGCCATTTTGGGCGCCGCCATCCCTGCCATTGAGGCTGGCAGGCGCGCACCGGCGCTTGCCTTGCGCTCAGGCGATGAAGAGGAAGTCTTGCCGCGCCCCACTAGCGCGGGCGTGGTGCTGGTTTTATTGGGACTCATCCTGAGCCTGGCGCCACCGCTATATGGCCTGCCGATTTTCGGCTACACCGCCATCGCGCTGATACTGCTTGGTGCCCTGTTTGTCATGCCGCGCCTGTCCATGGTGGTTCTGCGCAGGTTGCCAGCATGGCGTATGCCAGCGGCAATGCTGGCTCGCGCGCAGTTGCAGGCCACCCCGCGTCAGGTTGCCATCGCCACAGGCGCCATTGTCGCCAGCTTCAGCCTGATGGTCGCGATGCTGATCATGGTCGGTTCTTTCCGGCAGTCGCTAGACCAATGGCTGACTAGAGTTCTGCCAGCCGACCTCTATGTGCGCACAGCAGCCGGTGGCGATTCCGGATTTTTCACCGAAAAAGACCAGACTACGATCGCCACCCTGCCCGGGGTCGCCCGCGCGCAATTCGTTCGCAGCCGCAATCTTCTGCTCTCCCCGGATCGGCCTGCGGTCACGGTGCTGGCGCGGATGATAGACATCACCTCCGCGGCTGAAATCCTGCCACTGGTCAGCGCGGCGTTCGCACCGCACGCCAATGCGCCACCACCCGCATGGATTTCGGAGGTCGCAGCCGATCTGCATGGCCTTCGAGTCGGCGATGAAATTCGCCTGCCTCTGGATGGACAAGCGAAGGTATTCATTGTCATGGGGATATGGCGCGACTACGCACGCCAGAGCGGCGCGATCGTCATCAATCGCGATGACTACATCCATTTCACCGGTGACCGGCTCGCCAACGAGGCTGCGCTGTGGGTGGCCCCCCAGGGCAGCCTCGGGCAGATCGCAGCGGTGTTGCGCGAGCGCCTCGACGCGCCACAGACGATTCAGATCACCACCCCGCAGGAAATTCAGCTCGTATCGATGTCCATATTTGACCGAAGCTTCGCTTTGACCTATGCGCTTGAGATCGTAGCCGTGCTGATTGGCTTGTTCGGGGTGAGCGTGAGCTTTCGCGCCCAGGTACTGGCACGAAGGCGGGAATTCGGCGTTCTGCGTCACCTAGGCATGACGCGGCGCGAAATCGGTGCCATGCTCGTCTGCGAAGGTGCGCTGGTGTCGGCGCTGGGCGCGGGCTTCGGGCTGGCGCTGGGCTGGCTGCTCAGTCTGATCCTGGTCTATGTGATCAACCGCCAGTCGTTTCACTGGAGCATTGATATGCATATCCCGTGGCTGGCGCTCGCCGCGCTGGCAGGGCTTCTGGTGGCCGCTGCAAGCATCACGGCCGCGTGGAGCGGGCGTCGCGCGATGAGTGGCGATGTGGTGAGCGCAGTCAGGGAAGATTGGTGAACGCCAGCAACAAACACCACCGGATAGCCGCCGTTTCGAGACGGCGGCTAATGACGTTGCTGGGATGTCTTTTTGTCTCGCCGGGCTCCATTGCAGAGCTTGGCGCCCGCAGGGTCGGTGAGCCACATACCGCCAAGGCATTTGCGCAGGTGAGGCCGGGAACAGCGCTGCGCTTTCCCCGCGATGAGGGAAGTCATCCGGAATTCCGCATCGAGTGGTGGTATGTAACCGGGTGGCTTGAAACCACGGCCGGTTCAATTGGAGGGTTTCAAATAACTTTTTTCCGCACGCGACCGGCGATCAATAGCAATAATCCGAGCGCTTTTACCCCGAGGCAGATACTGATTGCACATGCGGCGATCAGCGATCCTGCACGCGGCAGACTACAGTCAGATCAACGCATCGCGCGCGAGGGCTTCTCACTTGCCGGCGCGGCGCGGGATCGGCTCGATCTCTGGATTGACGACTGGTCGCTAAAGCAAGGCCACAGCGAGGACCACGGTGCATACCGGGCGCGTATTGCGGCCAGGGATTTCAGCTTCGATTTCACGCTAGAAGCCACGCAAAGCGCGCTGCTTCAGGGCATCAAGGGCATGAGCCGAAAAGGTCCAAGCCCTGCCGCCGCAAGTTTCTATTACAGCCTGCCGCAACTCAATGTTCATGGCACGCTGACGCGCAATGGCAGGGCGCAAACCATAGTCGGCACGGCATGGATGGACCACGAATGGTCGTCCACCTATCTGGACCCGGAGGCGTTCGGATGGGACTGGATCGGCATCAACCTCAACGATGGCGGAGCGCTGATGGCGTTTCAAATACGCGACTCAAACGGCGCAAAGCTCTGGGCCGGTGGCTCGCACCGCTCGGTCAATGGCAAGCCGCGCAACTTCGAGCCCTCCGAAGTAGATTTCACGCCGCGGCGCCACTGGCGCTCGCCCCGCACCGATACCGTGTATCCCGTCGCTTGGCGGATCAAGGCGGCACAACTGACTATAGACATCGAACCCCTGATGGACGACCAGGAAAACGACACCCGCGCCACCACCGGGGCGATTTACTGGGAAGGCGCCGTGCGAGCGTTGCGCGACGGCGTAGCCGTCGGTCGCGGCTACCTCGAGCTGACCGGCTATTGGCGCAGGCTCCAGATGTGAGGCAATGAATGATTGATCTTTCCCAAAAATATGACAGCCTCGTTGGAGGCATATTTTTGCCATTTATTATGAACTTCTCGATAACATCCAAACGAGGCAGGACATCTAACAAGCAACGCGAAACGAAAGTCTGAAATGCGACAACTCTCAGTAAAGCAACGCAAAACGAAAATCTGAAATGCGAACACGCTCAGTAATTTCATCGATAGCCATTGTTCTTGCCTGCCTGCCATCGGCAGCGCCAGCGCAATCGCCGACCTGGCCTGCCAAACCACTGCGCATCATGGTCGCCTCAGCGGCCGGCGCCACCACCGATGCCGCCGCGCGAGGCCTCGCCGAACCCTTGAGCAAACAGTTGGGGCAATCAGTCATCGTCGACAACCGCGTCGGCGCCGATGGCATCATCGGCACTGCCGCCTGCGCCAAGGCCACTCCCGACGGCTATACGCTGTGCGCCACCGCCAGCAATGTGATGATCTGGAACATGGTTCTGCGAGCTGACCTGCCCTACGACTCGGTGCGCGATTTCGCCCCGGTGATACATGCGGGATTTTTCGACAGCACCTTTGCCGCGCATGTCTCACGCCCCTACAACACCGTGCAGCAATTGATCGATTATTCCAAGGCCAATCCCGGACGGGTGAATTGGAGTCACTTCGGCACCAACAGCACCGGCTTCATGTATTTGGATTGGTTCAACAAATCCAAGGGCACAGCTTTTTATCCGGTGCCCTGCAAAATACTTCTGCGCTACCGACTCCAACAAGTCTGAGGACACAGCCCAGTCAGCGTCCGACAAGCACCGCCTCCTTGGCAAGCGTCGCCAGATAAGGCGCGGCCCTTTCATGATGACGCGTAATGATTTTGTTGCACGCGCAGTAGTGATGGCGTGCCACCGACTTTATCTGCCTCAACTCGCCGGGCATTCGCTGGGATACTGCCGACGACCAAGGGCTTTGTCGCCTCGCTCCTCAACATAACCCAGGAGTATTTTTCGCGCATTCTCCATGAACTTTGCGCGCGCGAACTGATTGAATTGGCTACCTGAGTTGGTCCGACGCCACTCTCGCGTTTGTCTCCTAGGTCTGCATTCCTTCGGCAGCCAAAATATCGCGTAACGACACATCTTCCAGGGCATACACGCCTCGCGAAGCTCGCCATACAAGGTCCTTCTCCTGAAGCGCCGTCAGGGCCTGCTGGACGTTGGGCACATCCGCGATGGTCGAGGTTTCAGGCGCAATCGTGTCGAGCATTTTTTGGTAGGCCGCGATCGTTGCCGTCTCAAACGGCGCGTATTTTTTGCCGCTGCCCGCCAAAACCCGCAGCACCGCCGACTGCAATGGCGTAAGGCTATGCACGACACGAAGTTGCTCGGCATTGCTGGCCTCGATCTGCTCTTGGACCGCGAGAGTAAAGCGCGTGGGGGCATCTTCGGGGGCAAGTTCGAAATCGAAACGCAATGCGTCGGCAGCGGCGCCCAGCACCTCGGGACGAAACGAAGCACGAACAAATAGCTCATACACCACATCTGCGTTTAATGCCGCAGGCAGGTTCACCTTCTCGCAAAACCACTGAACGTAATCTTTTCCCAGCGATGGAAATTTCACTAAAGGGGCGCCGAAAAACGCCTGATCCTTGCTGTTGCGCAGCATGGCCAGCTTGTCCTGGTTGGAACCGGTGGCAACCACGCGCAAACCCTGGTGCCGGCTGCTGTTGAGTTCGTCGCGTGCCGCCTTGAGCCCGAACAGGGCATCGTTGCCATGTTCTGTGGTGATGGCGTGCTGCGCTTCGTCAATCACCAGAACGATGATCTTGCCGGTCTCCTCCGACAGCGCCGCGAAGCCGCTGGTAAGGGATAGGCCATCGCCCAGGCCGATGCGATCAAGGGAAAAAGACATGCCGCCGAGATTGAATTTGTCCATGCCAGAAGCTCGCGCCAGACGAGCGACAACGCCTTCGTGTTTGGCCAACTCCGCGCGAACGGCTGAAATGATCACAGCGCCGGGGTCTGCTTTTCGGTTTTCCCACAGGTCGGCATACAGCACCAGCGCGCCTTGGACCTCAAGCTGTGGGCGCAGATCTTCTCTGAGAAAGGTTGACTTTCCGGTGCGCCTTGGCGCCGCGAGAAACAGTCCGGAGCTGGATGCGGACCCGGGTGGCACGTACAAAATCTTCGTGGCCATCTCGCTCGCAAGTCGATTTCGGTGGAAAACGTTGTCCATGAGTCGGGGCCAGGGCGATATAGGCTACTTGGGTAGAATTTTCATATTT
This sequence comes from Bordetella parapertussis, assembly GCA_945897475.1. Taxonomy (GTDB): domain Bacteria; phylum Pseudomonadota; class Gammaproteobacteria; order Burkholderiales; family SG8-39; genus 2-02-FULL-62-17. The sequence goes on along the minus strand of CAMDFL010000043.1, from coordinate 21,968 downwards.
ATACCTAATTATAGTCGTCTATAGAATTTTATATTCAATAACCCGGTGCTGCCCTCGTCGCGGCCTCAACGCTCAAGCTCACCGAGGATAAAATTCGCCAGATGAGCGGCAAACCACCCAGACCGCCGATGAGGCGGCAGAAAGCGCCACATTGAAAGCACTACAGATCGATGCATTTGGCAAGCTCGACAAACTCAAACTGATCGATCGCCCGACTCCGAAACCGGCCCCAGACGAAGTATTGGTGCGAATCTTCGCGGCAGGCCTCAACACCAGCGACGTGTCCAACGTGCTGGGCAAACATCCTTACACCACGCTGCCGCGCATCCCGGGCCGGGATTTTGCAGGCGTCGTGGTGGAGGGACCGGATGGACTGCTGGGCAAGTCCGTGTGGGGCACCGGCAAGGAATTCGGTTTCACCCGCGATGGCAGTCATGCGGAGTTCATCCTTGCGCCGGCGAACGGCGTCGCGTTCAAGCCCGAGTCCTTGTCATATTCCCAGGCGGCGGCTTGCGGTGTGCCGCTCACCACGGCTTGGAGCGCGCTTGAGCGCTGTGGAGTGAGCAATGGATGCAGGCTCCTCGTCATCGGCGCAGCCGGTGGCGTGGGCAGCGCTGCGGTTACACTCGCCCGCTGGCTGGGTGCTGAAGTCACCGGCGCGGTAAGAAAAAGCGAGCAGGCCTCCACGCTCGAAGCTCAGGGCGTGCGCTCGGTGCTGCTGTCACAAGGTGAGACCATTGCCGCTTGCGCGAAAGCGCAGCTGGGCGAAGGCTTCGACGTCGTTTTCGACACCAGCGGCGCGCGGCTGGACGAGGCTGTTACGTTGTTGGCGTCGTACGGGCGCGCCGCCATCATCGTGGCGCACGGCGATGGCATGGCAAACGTGCCGGTGCGCGATCTTTACCGCCGCGCGGGAAGCATTGTCGGCGTCAATTCGCTTCTTTTTGGCGCAGGCGAGTGCGCGAAGATTCTGTCGCGCCTGCAGCCTGCGTTCGATACCGGACAGCTCATACCGCCTGCAGGCGTGGATGAGCGGCCGCTTGCGCGCGGCGTCGAGACCTACGGCGAATTGAGTCGCGGTGCGCGATGCAAGTTTGTATTCGTAAATTAATGTAGACGGACCGGGCAGGCGCCTGGTGGCTCAAAGAGTTCAGGCTGGAGTTGAAATTAACTATCCCAATGACGAGATTGCAAGTCGAGATGGCTCGTTGTAAATAAATGCTCTTCAGATGCAATATTTTTTTCATCGATGACCTCGCGAACGAAACATGATCACTCAATTTGCATGCCGGTTTTCCTGACTACGTCTGCCCATTTTGCGATTTCATCCCGAAAGTATTTCTCGAACTGTTCAGCTGAGTCGCACTGGGGATCCAGGCCCGCCCCGGCCAAACGCTGCCTGACATCCGCGAGTGCCAGCAGTCGCTGCAAATCGGTGTTGACTTTGGACACCACGGACCCAGGGGTTCCCGCAGGTGCAAAGGCGCCATGCCAAGTTGACGCTTCGTAGCCGGAAACTCCTGCTTCCCGCAGAATTGGCAGATCGGGATATAGTTCCGCGCGCCTGCTGCCGGTGACCGCCAGCGCCCGCAGCTTTCCCGAACGCTTAATACCATGTCGAATTATGGAATCGTCGAGATGAAACGGGAGCGCAATCAGGTGCGCCCGATCGCGAAGGCTACCGAGTTTCGAATCCTAGCCTAGTATGCGACGGTAGCTGGATCAGCTCTGACCAAACCATTCCCGCCACGCGCGGCAGAACAGATCCATTCGCATTGGCGAAGCATCGTTTGCGGTACTGGAACCTCGCCGGCCAGCGCACGCCGAATCCAGCGTGCAGTTTCAAAGGCATCGATTGATTCGGGCAACGGCGCCTGTGGCGAATAGGCGTCACTTACGAGAGAAATGCCCCTGCCGTCCTGAAAACACTCAATGGCGAGCGCGCGGCGCGGTCCGGCAACAGGTTCACCTTCGCTGCCGCGCATCAGCATGGCCGGTGTGCCTGCGGCGGACAGGAAATCTCGCATGCGTTGTTGGTAATCCGGGTGTGTTACCGACACGACTCGCAGCGCCTTGCCCGCGAACGGATCGAGGAGTTTCGCCAGCGTATGCGCAGAACTGCGCACGCCAAGGCGAGCTCGAATCTCCAGCAGTCGATGCAGACCCGGCGCGATTACCGAGACCGGCGCGTAGGCCAGGCGATCGCCGGCGAGGGCTTTGGCAATCGCGCTTCGATCTTCGCATGCCGATATGCCCAATTCGACGAAAAGTGTCGCGCTGGTGACGCGCCCGTGCGCAAGCATGGGTCCATGCACCAGCACCGGTACGCCTTCGCGCGCGAGCAGCAGTGCCAGCAAGGGCGTCAGGTTGGGGAGCTTACGGGCGCCGTTATAACTGGGCAGCAGCACCGGCATAGCTCCGGCCGGGCCGACAAGCGGCAGCGTGTGAGCCGCAAGCGCGCGCATGAAACCGCGCAGTTCAGCAGGGGACTCACCCTTGATGCGATAGGCGATCAGCAGCGCGCCCAACTCCATCTCGGGCACCTCGCCCGCAAGCATGGCGGCGAAAAGTGCTTCAGCATCGGCCTCGGCGAGGTCGCGCGAGCCGCGTGGTCCGCGGCCGACCTCCTTGATAAAGCCGGGAATATTCAGAGTCAAGCGATTGCTCCCGCGTCAGTGGCTCGTTCCCTCGGAACGAGTGATCTTATTGTAGACGTTGTACTTGCCCACGGGCTTGTTCATCGTGATGCGATTGACCTCCACCCATCGGCGATCCGTGCGCAGATTGTCGGCGAGACGCCGGCGATCTACACCGGTTACGTGGCATGGCGCCTCACCGTACCGAGAAAGCAACTGCCCGCCGACCTGATGGAACGGGTAGGTCAGGTGTGGTGCGGGTCTAAAAATCATGCAGCGGTCTGCTGGCTGTGTTCGGGTGAGTTGCTCAACTTTGTCGGCATTCCCGAACGCGATGCCTGGGAGGATGTGTCCTACAACTATGCTCGGCAGACGGCGATGATGGGGAGGATCTGCGGGATGCTTAAGAACCCGCTGCCCCATGGCAGGGATGCGTAAGCCGCCGCCAGCGCGCGGTCGGTGTTTGCCTAGACAATTTTATTGGACACCAGGACCTGCTTCGGCGAAGCTGCTGCGCTTATAGAAGCATCAAGGAGCGACTCTCTTGCTAATGGAAAACATGGGCCTGTGCCTGGACGACCGACCTGAAGAGGGCGTCTTTCGTGTGCATCGCCGGGTGTTCACCGATCCGGATCTGTTCGAGCTCGAGCAGAAGTTCATCTTCGAGCGCACCTGGATATTCCTGACGATTGAGTCGCAACTGCCCAAGCCGGGCGATTTCATCACCACCTGGATCGGTCGCACGCCCGTGCTGGTTACACGCGACGCCAAGGGCAGGCTGAACGCCTTCTCCAATGTCTGCCGCCACAAGGGCGCGGTGGTTCAGCGCGCCGACAAGGGCAACGCCAAATACCACGTGTGCGCCTACCATGGATGGGCGTACGACCCGACCGGGTGCATCGTCGACGTGAAAGAGCACGATGCCGGCAAGTATTCGCCAGCCTTCGATGCGGCCGAACACAACCTCCAGCCGATCGCTGCGCTTGCGTCCTACAACGGCATCGTGTTCGGGTCGCTCTCCCCCAACGTGCCGCCTTTGGACGAATATCTCGGTGACATCCGTTTCTTTCTCGACCTTGTGATGGACCAGGGCCCGCAAGGAATGGAGTTCCTCCCTGGCCGGGCCGCATATACCTTCCGCGCGAATTGGAAGATGCAGATGGACAATGGTTTGGACAGCTACCACCTGAGCTCTACCCACGCAAGCTTCGCAGACGTGATTCAGCGCCGCAAGAAGGGCGAGGGGCACCAGGAGGCACGCCAGTACGACTGGAGCCAGCGCTTTAAGGGCAGCGGCGGATCGTTCTCTTTCAAGCACGGCCATTCCGCCATCTGGAGCCGCCCGAACGAGCCGCACAAGCGGCCGATTTATCCGAGCATCGACGAGGTGAAGAAGCGCGTCGGCGAGGTCAAGGCAGAGTGGATGCTGGGCGGGCGCAACACCATCATCTTTCCCAACTTCCAGACGGCAGACTCCAGCGCCCTCTTGATGCGGCAGTTCCGCCCGCTTGGCGTGGGCCTGACCGAGATGCGGGTGTGGTGCCTCGCCCCGATCGGCGAGTCACGCGAGCAGCGCTCCTGGCGGCTGCGCCAGTTCGAGGATTTCTTCAATCCGAGCGGATTCGCAACGCCGGACGACTCCATGGTGTACGAGGACTGCCACACCGGCTCGGCCGGCACCGGCTTTGATTATCTCGACGGGTACGCGCGCGGCCTGACGGTGCAAGAGCGCGGAGCCAACGATGTTGCGCGCAGCATCGGCATTAATCCCGTTTCCAGCATTCAGGGCCCGTTCGAGCTCTCGGCCGAGACCTGGCACCACCCGCCCCATCGCGAGTGGCGGCGCCTGATGGAGGCAGGGCTGGCCGGCAAGGAAGCCTATCGATGAATGCCATCACCGAAGGGTTGAACGCCGAAGGGTTGAACGCCGATATGGTGAACACCGATACATTGAACTCCGACGCCAGGACTGCCCTCGAGAAGGGCATCGACCTGCTCCATCGCGAAGCTATGTATCTGGATCTGCGCCGCTGGGATGACTGGCTCGCGCTCTTCCACGAGTCGTGCGAGTACTACGTGCCGATGTGGCGCACTGCGGATGAGATGAACGAGGACCCGCACGCCGAGCTCTCACACCTGTACTACGGCAACCGCAAGGGCCTCGAGGACCGCATCATCCGCATCCGCTCGGGCCGCTCGCCGGCGTCAACGCCCATGCCGCGGACCTCGCACATCGTGGGCGGCGTTGTGGCGCTCGACCCGCCAACGCCTGATCGCCTGCGGTTGCACTCGAGTTGGACCTGCCAGGTGTTCTTCCCGCGGCAGTTGCTGCAGCACGCCTACTTCGGCCATTCGGAGCACCTGCTCGAGCGCTCGGACGGCCAGTGGCGCATCAGGAAAAAGCGCGTCGCGCTGCAAAACGACTACATCCCCTCAATGCTGGATGTGTATTGCATCTGAATTCGCACCCGAATTTGCACCTGTTAGCCGACCAAACACAAGAAGATTGATCGGCTATTTCCTAAGGCGCGCTGCGGTGCGCCTGACCCATTCCTCGCACGTACAGAATGCCGGGGCCTTGCGGCACGCCGCATCGGTATCACGGTAGATATCTTCGTCGCTCATGTTTCGGGCATTGAAATATCGCACAATGCGGGTTTAGGTTAGCTCTCCACATCAGTTTGAATGGCACCCCATGTCGGTACGAAGGCCGCATTGCATGGCCGGTCGCCAACGCTGAAATAGCTTGGCGGAAAGCCCTCTATGCGAGGCACTCCAAGGCACGACGCGAGATTTCCTCGACCGATCCGGTACCGGAGATTTTTCGACAATGGGGCGCGGCTGCATCGCCCTTGCCTTCCCATGCGGCGTAATAATCGACCAGCGGCCGCGTTTGATCGTGATAGACCTTGAGACGGCTCTTGACCGTTTCTTCGTTATCGTCGGCGCGCTGAATCAAATCCTCTCCAGTCGCATCGTCCTTGCCGGCCAATTTGGGTGGATTGAATGTGAGGTGATAAGTGCGCCCCGACGCCAGGTGGACACGCCTGCCGCTCATCCGGGCAATGATCTGCGCGTCGGCAACGTCGATCTCCAGCACATAGTCGATGGCCACGCCCGAAGATCGCATCGCCTCGGCCTGCGGAATGGTGCGCGGGAAGCCATCGAACAAATAGCCATTGGCGCAATCGGGCTCTTTTAGACGCTCCTTGACCAATCCAATAATGATTTCATCGGACACCAATTGTCCTGAATCCATCACCTTTTTGGCTGCCACGCCCAATGGCGTTCCCGCTTTCACCGCGGCGCGCAGCATGTCGCCCGTGGAAATTTGCGGAATGCCAAAGCGCTCCTTGATCACGTTGGCTTGCGTGCCTTTACCCGCGCCGGGTGGTCCCAATAAAATCAATCGCATGAAGTCTTACTCCTAATTTCAATGAAATCTCAATCGTCAAGATAGTCCAGGTCGGCCATGGCGTTCAAAGCAAATAACTATTGGGGATCATCCAACATTCTATGCATTGACAACAATCATTGCATTGAATCTCAATGCCAACATTCAATGCATTGAATTGAATATCGTTCTCACCCGTATCAAGTCCTGTTCGGTATCAACCCCGGCATGGGGTGAATCGGGACGCACTGTGACAGCAATCTGGAATCCATGCCAGAGAGCACGCAACTGCTCCAAAGCCTCGAATTGTTCGATAGGCGCTGGCGCGAGGCTTGGAAACTGCGCGAGAAACCGACCACGAAAAGCGTATATGCCCACATGGCGGTAGCAAGGCAGCCCAGCCGGAAGCGACTCTTTATTTTGCGAAAACGCATCGCGCGCCCAAGGAATCGGCGCCCTGCTGAAATAGCGGGCATAGCCCTTGCCGTCAAGCACCACCTTGACGACATTAGGATTGAAAAACTCTTCGGCCTCGCAAATAGCGTGGCAGGCTGTGGCAATCGCCGCATCGGGTGTCGATTCGAGCAGGTTCGCGACCGCCCGAATCATCTCCGGTTCAATCAAGGGTTCGTCGCCTTGAACATTGACCACCAGGGCATCCGGGCCCAGCCCAAGGACTGCCGCGGCTTCGGAGATGCGATCGGTACCGGAAGGATGGTCGGCGCGGGTGAGAATCGCATTGAATCCGGCTGCACGCACGGCCGAGGCGATCGAATCGTGATCTGTGGCTACCGCGATGTTTTCGGCGCCGCTGTCGCGCGCGCGTTCGGCGGTTCGAACCACCAGAGGCTTGCCGGCAAGGTCGGCAAGCATTTTTCCCGGCAATCGCGTTGACGCGTGGCGAGCGGGGATAATCACAGTGAAGCGTGTAGTAATAGGCTTAGCCTCCTCTACTGCCGCGCTCGCAATACCAACGCGGCAAGTCTTTACCTAAATGGCCGCTTACCGACGCGGCAAGTCTTTGCTTTCTAACCGGTGACCGGATTTTCGTCCGCGCCAAGTTTGCGCGCTTCGTCCTCGAGCATGACAGGGATATCATCGCGTATCGGAAAGGCGAGGCGGTCTGCCCGGCAAATCAGCTCCTTCTCCGTCTTGCGAAAAATAAGCGGCCCCTTGCATATCGGGCACACCAGAATATCAAGCAATCTTGAGTCCATTGAGCCGCTTTTCCAGGAATTGCAGGAACTCGATATCGAGACGCGCCTCGACACGCAGTGCATATAAGTGATACCGCGAAGAGCACAAAAATCGGCGCGAAAATCGGGCGCATTTTACCGCATCCTTTTCGGTCATCAGCAGCGCTTCGCAATCCTCGAACGCAAGATCCGATTCCTGGAAATCGTGATGATCCGCAAACGCATGCGTGGTCGCATCCAATCCCAAAGAACGCAAAGTCGCGAAAAATCTTTCCGGCTGACCGATTCCAGCAAGCGCGTGGAGCCGCTTGCCTTGAAACTGCGAAGCCTCGATCAGGGTGCCAGCTTGGTCCAGCCGATAAAATCCCGCGGGTTCAAGGCGCATGCGGTATTTGCCAGACTCAAGCAAATTCTGGCTGTTGAGTACTCGCGCATCTACTAGTCGATTGGCCGGTTCACGCAATGGTCCGGCAGGCAGCATGAATCCGTTGCCCATGCCGCGTTCGTCCTCAACAGCAATCTCTATATCGCGGCGCAGACGGTAATGCTGCAATCCATCGTCACAAATCAACACATCGCAATCCGGATGCGCGCCTAGCAGCGCCTGCGCGGCCCCAACGCGCTGTCGCCCCGACCACACCGGCACGTCGGTGAGTTGGGCGATCAGTACCGCTTCATCGCCGCAAACCCTGGGATCATCGCCCGCCGCCACCGCAGCCGGTTCAGTACCGCTGCCGCCATATCCGCCAACAATCACTCCCGGGCAGCGACCGATATCCTTCAAGGCCCGAACCATCCACACAACCAGCGGCGTCTTGCCAGTGCCGCCCACGGTGAGATTTCCCACCACGATTACTGGCACCGGCATAGCCACCGATAATAGGATGCGCCCATCGAACAACAGGCGCCGCAGCCATACAAGCAGACGAAAAACAAGGCTGAAGGGATACAGAAGCGCCGAGACAACGGTCAATCGGCACCAGTGATTTGGGACGAAATTCGCGACAAATTTCAATCTCGAATTGGCGCTCATTAACAGACGTTCATTGGAATCGCGACCACGCAATGGTGGTCAATTGCACGCTTTGTGATCGCGAATATTTAATTCGCAAATATTTATTTTGACGACTGCTCAACCGCGAAGGCGATCTGTCCATATCCGGCTTGACGGGCGGCATCCATGACCCTGACGACCGCTTGGTGAGTCACGGTGCTATCGGCGTTGATCACAATCACCGGCTCCTTCAGCTCGGTACCGGCGCGGCGCAGTTCCTGCGAGAACGAAGCGACATCGGTGAACGTGACCGCGCGCCGATTGACTCGATACTGTCCGCTTGCGGCCATGACGACGCTGATTTCATTGGGCCGGTCAAGCTGCTTTTCGGCGTCCGCCGAGGGAAGATTGATCTGCAATTCGGCGAAACGTGAATAGGTGGTGGTCAACATCAGAAAAATGATGATCACCAGCAAAACATCGATCAAGGGGATTAAATTGATCTCCGGATCTTCGCGTTTTCCGGTGTTGCGGAATTTCACGCTTGTGCCTTGGGTGGTTGCGCCGCCGGGGAATAGTCGAAACGCTCGCCATGCGCCACGTCCACCAGTTTGGCCGCCTGCTGCTCCATTTCAACCACGAAGTCGTCGACCGTGCCACGGAAATGACGGTAAAAAATCATCGCGGGAATCGCTATCACCAGTCCGAATCCGGTGTTATAGAGCGCAACTGATATGCCATGCGCGAGCACCTGCGGGTTGGTGCCCGTGGGGGATTGCGATCCAAAAATCTCAATCATCCCCACCACTGTGCCGAACAAGCCCATCAGAGGGCTGATCGACGCGATGGTTCCCAAGGTGGTGAGAAATCGCTCCAATTCATGGGTGACAGCAGCGCCCGCTTCCTCGATCGCCTCCTTCATAACATAACGGGAACTCTTGACGTTGCGAAGTCCCGCGGCGAGCACCTGCCCAAGCGGTGAATCCTTGGAGAGTTGATCCAGCAAGGCCTGCGTGACGCCCTGCTGGTGGTGAGCAGCCAACACCTTTTGCAACAAGCCCACTGGAACAATGCGCTTCTTGCGCAAAGTAATGAGACGCTCGATGATGAGCGCGACGGCGATCACCGACGCCAAAAGCAAGGGCCAGATGGGCCAACCCGCAGCCTGAATAATTGCAAACAACGTAATTCTCCCTGAATTTATCGGCATCAAAAAAACCGGCGACACTTTAGCCTGCGCATGAGCATTCGGCAAGGCAAAGCAATGGCCGTGCCGAATCCATCTGGTGCGGATGCCGGGCGCCTTTTCATATTTAGATCTATACGGCCGCAAACACACAAAAAATCGCGAGGCACCAAAAGCGAGCGCCGTGATTTCTGATCCTTATCCACAATTGCTGTGGATAAGGCTGTGCATAAGCTAGAATTTCATCGCTTAAGTGGGTCGGCGGAAACAACTTTTTCTTCAGGCGCAAATATTACTCGTTAATATTATTGTTATTTATCAATTAGTTAACGTGATCCCCCTAGGAGACCTACAAGCTATCGTCCCCAAGCACCCGCACCAAGTCCTTGTTGTGGATAGGTTACAATTCAAGCATGCCTCAAGATCAAGGATTGGCGCGCTTTTCCACCGGGTTCCCCTCTGAAATTTTGAGTGTCGGCGAGCTCAATCGGAGCGTCCGCGACCTGCTGGAACACCGCTACCCGCTACTTTGGGTCAAGGGAGAAATTTCCAATTTCATCCTCGCCAAATCCGGACACGCTTATTTCGTCCTGAAGGATCGAGAGGCACAACTGCGTTGCGCGATGTTCCGCAATCGCCACCAGAATCTCACCTGGCAACCCAGGGACGGAATGCAAGTCGAAGTGCAGGGCTTGGTGACACTCTACGAGGCTCGCGGCGAATTTCAGTTGGTCGCCGAAACCATGCGACAGGCCGGTCGCGGCACGCTTTTCGAAGCATTTCTTCGCCTCAAGGAAAAACTCGAAAAAGAAGGGCTATTCGCCGAGGGCGACAAACGGCCACTTGCCTTCCTGCCACGCAGCATCGGTATCGTGACCTCGATCCAGGGCGCCGCACTGCGAGACGTGCTCGCAACACTGGCACGTCGCAATCCCTCGGCCGGAATCATCGTTTATCCCACCGTGGTGCAGGGCGAAGGCGCGGGCGCAAAAATCGCACGCGCGATATCCATTGCAGCATCCCGGCGCGAGTGCGAGGTCTTGATCGTCTGCCGAGGCGGTGGCAGCATCGAGGACTTGTGGGCATTCAATGACGAAGCGGTCGCTCGCGCCATTCGCGCCTGCCCGATGCCCGTGGTCAGCGGCGTAGGCCATGAGACAGACTTCACCATCGCGGATTTCGCCGCCGACGTTCGCGCGCCGACGCCCACCGCTGCGGCTGAATTGGTCAGTCCCGAGCGCGACACCTTACTCAATCATGTTTCGACACTGCTCACGACGCTACGCCGCCGCGTGTTGCGCGAAATCGAGGATCGCGCCCAATCGATCGACCATTTATCGCGCCGATTGCAGCATCCCGGCCAGCGATTGCGCGAACGTGAGCAATACCTCCATCAATTGAATCAACGACTCGGTCGCGCCGCACATCGTGCGATCGAACAACAGGGATGGATTCTCGCCTCGCTGATATTAAGACTCGAGCAGGAGACGCCCCGAATATCGGTAATGGCGGAGCGGGTGCAAAACCAATCCGGGCGCATCGACGCCGCCATTCACGCCACGCTGGGCCGTGTAAGCTTACATATCGAGGGCTTGCTGTCCAGCCTCCAGATCCTTTCGCCTCAGCGCGTACTTGAACGCGGCTACAGCCTGGTTCAGGATGGCACCGGGCGCGTTGTCCGCGACGCCACCCATCTCAAGGTCGGCGATCCCCTGGAAATCTCCTTCTCTCGCGGAGGAGTTATTTCGCGGGTGGAAACACTGCGTGATTAATGCCATCCGTGTCTTGCCGCATCCGACACACATTATTCCCAGGGTGATGGCAAGGGTCTGAAAAATAATGTCGTTGTGATAAAATTTCTCGGCAAGCTGCCCCCGTTACGATAGTTGCGGGGCCCAAGAAGCGATACGCTGGGGACTCGTGCCGGGGAACACGAGGCAGTACACCGCGCAACGACCAACAGTCCAAATAAAAAAACCAGGCAACAGAACCAAGGAGACAAGCATGGGCGCGATATTCCAATCTCTCGGACGCACCATTACGGCGGGCGTGGTTCTGCTATTGATAATCATAGGGCTGGTCGCCGCGACCGGCGATACCAAGGTGCTTAGTGGGCACGCCTGGTGGGCATTTGTGATGCGCTGGCTGCATGTGCTGTGCGGGGTGATGTGGGTGGGCCTACTGTGGTATTTCAATTTCGTGCAGACTCCCTCCATGCCCAAGATACCTGACGCCGAGAAGCCTGCCATCACCAAGGTCATCGCGCCCACCGCCCTGTTCTGGTTCCGTCATGCGGCCTTATGGACCGTCATCACCGGCCTGACCCTGTCGACCATGAGCGGCTCCATCGGATCGCTCCTCACATTCGCACGACCGAACACCGCGATCGCCATCGGCATGTGGCTTGCTCTGATCATGGCATTCAACGTCTGGTTCATTATCTGGCCCAATCAACAGAAGGCCTTGGGACTGGTGCCGGTGGAGCCTGAGGCCAAGGCCAAAGCGGCAAAATTGGCCGGCATGACTTCGCGAGTCAACACCATGTTCTCCATCCCCATGCTTTACTGCATGGTGGCGCAGCAGAATGGTGGCCTGTAAGTCACTCGCAAGCGCATTAATAAATAAGGGCCGCGAATACGGCCCTTTTTTATTGTTAATTTTTGCGCCCCATGCTTGTGCCTCAACTATTTCCTCATGCGACGACCCGCCTGCGACGGGCGGGACAATGAACCAATCGCCGACTAGGCGAGCTCAGCGAGGCGGCGCTATCTTGTCCAACCCGGTAATCCGCGTTCCGGCCTTAAGACCGCGCGTCGCGAACCAGCCACGATCCATCTCAAGCGCATAGGGAACAGGGCGAATCGAGCAATGCGAGGTTTCATCGTGAGGCTTCATGTCGGCAATATTGACGATTTCTCCGTCGGCGGCGACAAAGGCCACGGACAAGGGGATCAGGGTATTTTTCATCCACATGCAGTGCCGGATGCTCTCGTCAAAAACAAACAGCATCCCCTGGTTAGGCTCCAGGGATTTCCGAAACATCAGGCCGCGCATGCGCGTGTCGTTATTCGCCGCGAGCTCCGCTCGAATGACATGAATTCCCGCGCCAAGGGACAAAGTCGGCGTCTGGGCCCAGGCGGCGGATAAGGACAGTGTTGCCCCGACCGTAATGGCCCCAAACGCGACCCAAAGCGCTCGCGAGACTGGTGATTGCGTCATGGTGGGTTTCCTGCTCAAACAAAAAAGTCTTATATGCGGGTCTGATATACGGCTCAGCGCCCAGGCGGGCGGGCCCTGCGAACATGTCATCGGAACAAGAACGCGCCGCCGGCCAATTTGGAGGGCCCCGACGGACGCGTTTATCAGACGGGTTTCAGCGCGGGATCTCAGCGCGCCTTGGCCCTCTTGCCGGATTTGGCTTTGGCTTTCTTTGACTTGACTTTGCCGCCCGCTTTGGATGCAGCCGGCGTCGCCTGGACCGAAGGCTCCAGGGATTGCGACGGTGCGGTTTGAGCCACGGCAAAACCACTAACGAACGCGAACGCAACTGCAACCATCAATGACAAAGTTTTTTTCATGATTTTTCCATTCCCTCGGTAATTTATCGTCGCCCTTGATTGGGCTCCATTCTTATAAACGCCCAGATATTGTCCCGGTTGACCCGAATCCCCACAAATTTTTTGCTTGCAGGTATCCGGGAGGCGCCTTGTCATAATACCTCGCTTTTGCGGTCCTAAGCCCCGTGCACTATGCTCCGTCCGCAGCCGCGGTTGCCATGCCACGCGCACACACCAGGAGCTCTCGTGAGCAAAATCAAGGTCAGGGTTCCTGTCGTCGAAATCGACGGCGATGAGATGGCGCGCGTTATCTGGGAACAGATTCGCGAGTTGTTGATACAGCCCTATCTTGATATCGACCTAAAATACTTCGACCTTGGAATCGAATCGCGCGACCGATCGGAGGACCGGATTACCTTCGATGCGGCCACCGCTGCCCGGCAATACGGCGTCGCAGTGAAATGCGCCACCATTACCCCGGACCAGGAACGAGTCAAGGAGTTCAATCTCAAACAGACGTGGCGCAGCCCCAATCTGAGCATCCGAAATATTCTGGATGGCACGCTGTTTCGAGAACCCATCATTTGCCGAAATGTGCCACGTACCGTGCCACACTGGAATTTGCCGGTGGTGATTGCGCGTCACGGATTTGGCGATCATTCGAGCGCCAGCGAAATCAGGTTTGACGCGGCCGGCACGCTCAAACTGTCGTATCTCCCGGCCAAAGGCGGCTCTCCCATTGAAGTGGAAGTATTCAAGGCGCCGGGCGCGGGCGTTGCCATGGCCATGTATAACCTGGACGAATCGATTGCAAATTTCGCCCGCTCCTGCTTCAACTACGCGCTGCTGCGCCGGTTTCCAGTCTACCTGTCAACGAAGAGCACCATCATCAAGGTGTATGACGGTCGCTTCAAGGACTTGTTTCAGGAAATATTCGACACTGAATTCCACGACCGGTTCGACGCGGCTGGTCTCACCTATGAACACCGTCTGATCGACGACATGGTGGCCGCGAGCCTGAAATGGAGCGGCGGCTACCTGTGGGCCTGCAAGAATTACGACGGCGACGTGCAGGCCGATGCGATCGCGCAAGGCTACGGCTCCCTAGGCCTGATGAGCTCGGTGCTCAGGTCCCCCGATGGCAATACCGCGGTGAGCGAAGCCGCGCACGGCACGGTGACACGCCATTTTCGGCGGTATCAACAAGGCCTGCGTACATCCACCAATCCGATCGCATCGATCTTTGCGTGGACCCGTGGCCTGCAATATCGCGGAAAAATCGACGGGACAGCCGATCTGGTGAATTTTGCGATCCTATTGGAAGCCGTTTGCGTTGACGCCGTCGAATCGGGAAAGATGACCCAGGATCTTGCCTCGCGAATACACCCGACCCATCCTTTCCTTAGTACCGAGGAATTTCTGAAATGCGTCGCAACGGAATTGAAGCAACGCGTGAGCTAGACACGCGATCGCGCGAAAGGGCATTGCCAATTTTGCATTGCCGCTTTTACCTCCCCGCTTTTGCATCGCCGCTATGGCAATGTGGCTATTACAGCTATTGCGGTTGACGGGCTGCGCCTTCTGGAATAAGTTTTGCACACATGGCAACCAGATCAAAAGACGGCACCGTACTGGAGACCCGCAAGGCGAAGGTCAAACCTCCGTCAATGTTCAAGGTTCTCGTGCTCAATGACGATTACACACCTATGGAATTCGTGGTGTTGATTTTGCAGAAGTTTTTTTCGATGAGCCGGGAGAAAGCCACCCAGGTCATGTTGAAGGTACATCGCGAAGGCATGGGTGTTTGCGGGCTTTATCCGAAAGACATTGCCACCACAAAGGTCGAACAAGTTGTATCGTACGCAAAAAAGCACCAACATCCGTTACAGTGCGTAATGGAGGAAAACTGAGCGATCGGGCCTCCAGGCCCGCTACGCCGTCCGCTTTGGATCCGACCACAGAATTGGAATTTTATGATCGCGCAAGAGCTTGAAGTCAGCTTGCACATGGCATTCGTCGAGGCCCGGCAAAAGCGTCATGAATTCATCACCGTGGAGCACTTGTTGCTCGCGCTTCTGGACAATCCCTCCGCCGCCGATGTGCTGCGCGCCTGCGCCGCAAACATCGACGAATTGCGAAAATCGCTGACCGATTTCATCACCGCACACACGCCTACCGTGGCCGGTTCCGATGAAATCGACACCCAGCCAACCCTGGGATTCCAGCGCGTTATTCAACGCGGCATCCTGCATGTGCAATCCTCCGGCAAAAAGGAAGTCACCGGAGCGAACGTACTGGTGGCCATGTTCGGCGAAAAAGATTCGCACGCGGTGTATTTCCTGCATCAGCAAGGGGTCACGCGCCTGGACGTGGTGAATTTCATTGCCCATGGCATCACCAAGCATCAGCAGCAGGCCAAGGAGCAGAAAAACGAGCACGGCGAAGAGCAAAAGGAAGAGGAGCAGCAAAGTGGCGGCGCGCTTGAGACCTATACCACCAATCTGAACGCCCAAGCGCTGATCGGCAAGATCGACCCTTTGATCGGTCGGGAACATGAGTTGGAGCGCTTGATTCAGACGCTTTGCCGCCGGCGCAAAAATAATCCGCTGTTGGTGGGTGAAGCCGGTGTCGGCAAAACCGCCATCGCCGAAGGCTTGGCGCGGCGCATTGTCGACAGCCAGGTGCCGGAAATTCTCGCCAATTGCCAGGTGTTTTCGCTGGACATGGGCGCCTTGCTGGCGGGTACCAAGTACCGTGGCGATTTCGAGCAGCGCCTGAAAGCGGTGTTAAAACAGCTCGTCGACAATCCCAATGCCATTCTATTTATCGATGAAATACATACCTTGATCGGCGCGGGCGCCGCCTCGGGCGGAACACTGGACGCATCCAATCTTCTCAAGCCTGCCCTCTCCTCAGGCGCGCTCAAGTGTATAGGCGCCACCACTTATACCGAATATCGCGGCGTTTTCGAAAAAGACCACGCGCTGTCGCGCCGTTTCCAGAAGATCGACGTAACCGAACCCTCGATTGATGAAACGGTGCTGATCCTGCGAGGCCTGAAATCGCGCTACGAGCTGCATCATGGCATCAAATACAGCGCCAACGCCTTAACATCAGCTGCGGAACTCTCGGCTCGCTACATTACCGACCGGCACCTGCCTGATAAAGCGATCGATGTCATCGACGAAGCCGGCGCGGCACAAAAGATCTTGCCCAAGTCGCGGCAGAAAAAACTCATCGGCAAGATCGAGATCGAGGAGATCATTGCCAAAATCGCGCGCATTCCGCCCACCACCGTCTCGCAGGATGACCGCGCCGCGCTCAAGAATCTTGATCGCGATCTGAAGGCCGTGGTGTTTGGCCAGGACAAGGCCATCGAATCTTTGGTATCGGCGATACGCACGGCACGCTCAGGCCTGGGTAATCCGCAAAAGCCGATCGGTGCTTTCCTGTTCTCCGGTCCAACCGGCGTCGGCAAGACCGAGGTTGCTCGCCAGCTTGCTTATTGCATGGGCATCGACCTGCATCGCTTCGACATGTCCGAGTACATGGAGCGCCACGCGGTATCGCGGCTGATCGGCGCGCCACCCGGCTATGTCGGATTCGACCAGGGCGGCCTGCTGACCGAAGCGATCGCGAAAAAACCCTATGCCGTGCTATTGCTCGACGAAATTGAAAAGGCCCACCCCGACATCTTCAACATTCTGTTGCAAGTGATGGATCACGGCACCCTCACCGACAACAATGGCCGCAAGGCGGATTTCCGCAACATCATCATTGTCATGACCACCAACGCCGGCGCCGAAGACCTGAACAGGACTGTCATGGGCTTCACCGCGAAGAAGGAAATGGGCGACGAGATGGCCGAGATCAAGCGCCTGTTCACCCCGGAATTCCGCAATCGGCTGGATTCCACCATTTCATTTGCCGCGCTCGACCGTCAGGTCATCCTGCGCGTGGTGGATAAATTCCTGATGCAATTGGAAGGCCAGTTGCACGAGAAAAAAGTGGAGGCCAACTTTACCGATGCCTTGAAGGAGCATCTGGCCAGGCACGGTTTCGATCCCTTGATGGGCGCACGGCCCATGTCGCGCTTGATTCAAGACACCATCCGACGCGCGCTTGCAGACGAATTGTTGTTTGGCAAGCTGGCCAATGGTGGCAAGGTGACGGTCGATATCGATGCTGCGGACAAGATCTGTCTAAAATTCGTCGAAGAAAAAGCGACGCAGCGGGCAGTCGAGGCCAATCCGGCAGCTTAATCCTTGCAAGTCCGCCGCGAATCAGGGCCGCGCATGCGGCCCTTTTCATGTTGACGTGGGCGATACACATCAACATACAATTATTGACAGTCCCGTGGCGCGCGTGGAAACTCGCCCCTTACGCGCCGCTGAGTTTTCGAGAGATTTCCGAGGCGCGACAAATTTCGAATAAACGCATAAGCAAACTAATACGCGCATAAGCAACCTCAATAAGCGCATAAGCAACCTCAATAAGCGCATAAGCAACCTAATGGGAGACCGGCATGACCCGATTCATTTTTTTTGCTGTTTTATTAACTGCGACCTCGTTTGGCGCTCGTGCGCAGAGTGTCGACACTAATCTGGGAAGAAACATCGCTTCCAATTGCGCCAACTGCCACGGCACCAATGGCGCCAGCGTGGGCGGCATGCCCAGCCTCGCAGGACGGCCCCAAGCGGAATTGCTTCAGCTCATGCGCGAATTCCGCGATGGTAAGCGCCCCGCAACCATCATGCACCAGCTCGCCAAGGGCTATAACGAGGCGCAGCTGGAAGCCGTCAGCACCTACCTTTCTGCTCAAAAGCCGAATTAGGAGACATCCATGACCAGCAGAAGAAACTTCATCAAGGCCGGCGGCGCCGTAGTTATCGGCACTGCCGCATCGTCGATGCTCCCCGGATGCGCCAGCACAGGGGAAATTCGCAAGCCGCTGGGTCGCGTCATGATCATAGGAGCGGGCTACGGCGGCCAGACAGCAGCAAAGTATCTGCGCATGTGGTCAGGCGGCGCCATTGAAGTGATGCTGGTCGATCGCGAGCCGACGTTCATCTCGTGCCCAATGTCAAACCTGGTTATCGGGGGCAGCCGTACCCTCGCGGAAATCACCCGCAGCCGCAATAAGTTACGCGATTACGGCGTGCAACTGCTCACCGACGAGGTGACCGCAGTCGATCACGCGAAAAAAATCGTCAAGTTCAAGGATCGCTACGCCGACATGGGTTATGACCGGCTGGTGGTTTCTCCCGGCATCGATTTCATGTATGAAGCGCTCCCCGGCATGAAAGGCGCCGACGCGCAGAATCAAGTGTTGCACGCCTGGAAGGCCGGGCCGCAAACCGTGGCGTTACGCAAGCAACTCGAATCCATGCCGGCCAATGGCACATTCGTGATCTCCATTCCATTGGCGCCTTATCGTTGTCCGCCCGGACCCTACGAGCGGGTCTGCCAGGTAGCCCACTACCTGAAGCAAGCCAAGCCCAAAGCCAGAATCATCGTGCTCGACGCCAACGAAAACATCACCTCCAAAGGACCCTTGTTCCGCGCCGCCTGGGAGCAACTCTACAAGGGCATGATCGAGTACCGGCCCAATTCCGAAGTCAAAGACGTGGATGTCGCTGGCAGGGCGGTGAAGACCGATTTCGACAGCATCAAGGGCGATGTGTTGAACGTGCTGCCGCCTATGCGCGCAGCGGACATCGCACGTTCTACCGGCCTCATCAACGCCAATAACCGCTGGTGCGGCGTCGATTGGTTGAGCATGGAATCCACCGCGGTTCCAGGGGTACACGTGCTGGGCGATGCCACGCTTTCGGCGCCGGCCATGCCCAAATCGGGCCACATGGCCAATCAGCACGGCAAGTTGGCCGCGGCGGCAATCGTTGAAATCATGAACGGCCGCCAACCCAGCCAAACGCCTGTCATCGCCAACACCTGCTACAGCTTTGTCTCCGACAAGGAAGTCATACACGTCGCTTCCGTCCACCAGTACGATCCCAAGCAAAAGACCCTGGTGACGGTACCAGGATCAGGTGGCGTGTCAGCACAACGCAGCGAAGTCGAGGGTGCCTATGGCTGGGCCTGGGCACAGAATATATGGAGCGATATGCTGGGCTAAGCTGGGCTGGGCCAGGCTAGGATTTTCCGGTACTGCCGAATCCACCCGCGCCGCGATCACTCGCGGCGAAATCATCAACGATGTTCAGCTTCACCTGGGTCACCGGAACAACGATCAATTGCGCGATGCGATCCATGGGTTGGATCGTAAAAGCAGTTTTGCCGCGATTCCAAGTGGAAACTTGCAGGGGCCCTTGGTAATCCGAATCGATCAAGCCAACCAGATTACCCAATACGATGCCGTTCTTGTGGCCCAGACCTGAGCGCGGCAGGATCATCGCCGCGAAGCCTGGATCGGCGATGTGAATGGCAAGGCCGGTGGCAATCAGCAGGGTGTCGCCAGGGGCAATCGTCACGGGTGCATCGATGCAGGCACGCAGATCCAGGCCCGCGGAACCCGCTGTCGCATAACAAGGTAGCGTCTCGCGCATGCGTTCGTCGAGAATTTTCAAATCGATTTGTTGCATTTCGAGTTCTCTCATTCTGCCTGGAAGCGTATTGCCGGCAAACAGGATTTATATTCAATTAAAGACATTTGTTTAACATAATTGGCTATTGACATAGTCAATAACCAATTGTAAATATCGTATTTAGAATACGATATCCATTGAACGCTTCTTTGACGCGTTGAACGATTCCTTGATCCGCTTCAATGCTTCTTTAATGCGCTCAACCCTTCTGTAGCATGGCCGCTACATGGGCAATCAACTGGCGTGCCACCACGATCTTCGCGGCGCGCGCAATCTCGTGCTCACCATTGTCGTCGAACAGCGTGATGGCATTGTCGTCGCGCCCGAAGGTCTCCTGCGCGAGGTTGGCGGCCAGGAGCGGAATATTTTTCTTGCTGCGTTTAGCCTGGGCGTTGGCGCGCAGGTTTTCGGTTTCCGCGGCGAAGCCCACGCAAAATGGAGGCTTCTTCATGGCGGCGACCTGCGCGAGGATGTCAGGATTCGGTGCGAGTTCGATGGAAAGATTGTCCACGCCGCGTTTGATCTTGTGCGACTTCGCACCCACCACGTGGTAGTCGGCCACCGCCGCCACCGAAATGAAAATATCGCATGCCTTGGCGCCGGCCATCACCGCGGCATGCATCTCGATAGCACTTTGGACATCGATGCGTGTCGCACCTGTAGGCGTGGCAAGCGTGGTCGGGCCGGATATCAAAGTCACCTGCGCGCCCGCCTCAATCGCCGCTTGCGCCACCGCATAGCCCATTTTCCCCGAACTTTGGTTGGTGATGCCGCGCACCGTATCGATCGGCTCGTAGGTTGGTCCGGCTGTGACCAACACCTTTTTACCTTCGAACAATTTGGCCCCTAGCATCGCGGCGAGGGCATCGAACAGCTCAATCGGTTCCAACATGCGGCCCATGCCAGTCTCGCCGCAGGCCTGGTCTCCGGCAGCGGGGCCCATTACCGTAATTCCGTCATCGATCAGGCGCGCGAGATTACGGCGTGTCGCTGCGTTCTCCCACATCTCGACATTCATCGCCGGCGCGATCGCGAGCGGAATGCGCCGCGCAAGACACAATGTCGAGAGCAAATCATCGCCCTGCCCATTGGCTAATTTAGCCATGAAATTCGCGCTCGCCGGCGCCACCAGAATCAGATCTCGGTCACGCGAGAGTTCGATGTGGCCCATGTTGTCGCGAATGCGCGCATCCCAAAGATCCGTGTGTACCGCTTGTCCGGTGAGCGCCTGCATCGTCACCGGGGTGATGAAGCGGCACGCGGCTTCGGTCATCACCACGCGCACATCCGCCCCAGCCTTCACCAACTGGCGAGCAAGGTCCGCGACCTTGTAGGCGGCAATGCCGCCAGTCATGCCCAGCAAAAGTCGCTTACCTGAAAGGGATGTCATTGCGGGTGTCATCGCATTACGTGGTGGTGCGTTGTAAATGGGTATGCAGATTCTACGCGACTGCACATTGCAGTGCAGCATGCTTGGGTGACACATGCTTGGACGACGCCCTATTCATAAACATAACTCAAGTCAAAGGATAGTCCATGCCCATTTCAGACTGGCCGCTCGCCGAACGGCCACGCGAACGCTTGCTCGACCACGGCGCGCAAGTGCTGGCTGACGCCGAATTGTTGGCGATCTGTCTGCGCACGGGAATACCGGGCAAGAGCGCCGTGGATCTCGCACGTGATCTCATCGGCGAATTCGGCTCGGTGCGCTCGCTTCTTTCAGCGAGCGCTTCGGAACTGGCCACGCGACGCGGCATGGGTAACGCCAAAGCCGCTCAACTGCTGGCATCGATTGAACTCGCACGCCGATCATTGCGCGAGGAAATCGAAGTACACGACGCGCTCGCCTCGCCGCAGGCGGTGCGGGACTATTTACGCCTGATGCTCGCGCGTAACGATCGGGAGGTCTTCGTCGTGGTAATGCTCGATGCGCAACACCACGTCAAAGCCACCGAAGAGCTGTTTCACGGCACCCTCACGCAAACCAGCGTTTATCCCAGAGAGGTCGTCAAATGCGCGCTGCGTCACAACGCCGCCGCAGTGATCTTCGCTCATAACCACCCTTCGGGTGTCGCTGAGCCCAGCCACGCGGATGAACTGCTGACGCGAACCCTGAAGTCAGCCCTGGCGTTGGTGGACGTTCAGGTACTCGACCATTTCATCGTGGCAGGTGGCCGCGCCTTGTCGTTCGCAGAACGAGGCTTGCTTTAAACCAATTTGAGTTTAGTTTTTGAAGCGCGCCGCGGTCTGCTTGGATAGCCCAGGCCGTCCTGTCCTCGCCGCCTGCTCCACCAGCGCCTGGTTATAGGCCTCACAGACGACTGGCTCATATTTCGGCGGATTATCGGGCCCGTGGCATGTGGGCAGGCATTCAATCAATGTTTTCCCATGGGGATAGGT
>CAMDFL010000042.1 GCA_945897475.1 Bordetella parapertussis | reverse complement strand
AATCCTTTAAAAAGGGGCAGCACCGGCAAAAACGCGCGCCAGTCAAAATCAATACTCCCGGCGCCACCCAATTCGCCGCGCATGCCAGCCGTTATGTCAGCGGTGACCGGCTCGTCCTCAGGGGCATCGCACTGCAACACCCGGGCGTTGAGCGATCGCAGTTTGCGGCACAACACCCATATAACCGCATGCTGGATCTTGAGCATGGCCTGATCGCGCTGCGCGATCAAGGCGCGAAAGTCGTCGCGTTCGACCACCATCATATTGACGCCAGTGCGCGCAATCACCGACGCGCTGCACACGCCGTGATCAAGCAGCGCCATCTCGCCGAGTACGCTGCCCGGACCCAGTTCGGCCACTTCAAGCTCACCGCCGCCAGGGAGGGCAACACTTGCATAGGCATTGCCAGTCTCGAGAAAATACGCTCCGGTCGCCGCCTCACCCTGGCGCAAAATGGATGTGCCAGGAATGTAGGCGATCAATCTCGACACCCGGCGCAATGCGGCCAAGCCCTGCGGATCAAGCAGGCCCAGCAACCCGGTATCGGATTCGGCTTCCGGCAATTAATCGCCTACTTCAGCACGCTCTTTAACAGCCGCCCCATCTCGGCCGGGTTCCTGGTCACCTTGATGCCGCAGGATTCCATGACGGAGAGTTTTTCCTGAGCCGTTCCCTTGCCGCCGGAAATGATCGCACCCGCATGGCCCATGCGCTTGCCTGGCGGCGCGGTGACGCCGGCGATAAAGCCCACCACCGGCTTTTTCATATTCGCCTTGACCCACAGGGCCGCCTCTTCTTCGTCCGAGCCACCGATCTCGCCGATCATCACCACCGCTTCGGTGTCGGGGTCATCGTTAAACAGCTTCATCACCTCGATGTGCTTTAATCCATTGACCGGATCGCCGCCGATACCGACAGCGGAAGATTGCCCCAGGCCAAGCTCGGTCAATTGTCCGACCGCCTCATAGGTAAGCGTCCCGGAACGCGATACCACACCGATGCGGCCCTTCAGGTGAATATGGCCGGGCATGATGCCGATTTTTATTTCATCGGGGGTGATCACGCCGGGGCAATTGGGGCCGATCAGCAGAGTGCGACGCGCCTGTTTTTTCATTCGATCACGCAGTTCCACCATATCCCGCACCGGAATGCCCTCGGTGATGCATATCACCAGATCCAGATCCGCCTCAACCGCTTCCCAGATCGCCGCGGCGGCCCCGGGTGGCGGAACGTAAATAACCGACACATTGCAGCCGGTCTTGGCCTTGGCATCGCTCACCGATCCAAAAATGGGAATGCCCTCGAAATCCTCACCGGCTTTTTTCGGATTCACGCCGGCAACATAGCAATTTTTGCCGTTGGCGTATTCGCGCGAAGTTCTCGTATGAAATTGACCGGTCTTGCCGGTGATGCCTTGCGTGACGACACGCGTGTTCTTGTTTATCAGTATTGACATGATCAGTGCTTTCCCTTGGAAGCCGCAACCGCGCGTTCTGCGGCTTCGCCCATGTTGTCTGCGGTGATGATGGGCAGGCCCGAGTCGGCGAGAATTTTTTTGCCCAGCGCTTCATTGGTGCCCTTCATTCGCACCACCAGGGGAACCGACAAATTCACCTCTTTGGCCGCCGCCACCACGCCCTCGGCAATCACATCGCAGCGCATGATGCCGCCGAAAATATTCACCAGAATCGCGGAGAGCTTCGGATTCGAGAGCATGATCTTGAAGGCTTCGGTGACTTTTTCGGTGGTGGCCCCGCCGCCCACATCGAGAAAATTCGCAGGGCTGCCACCATACAATTTGATAGTGTCCATGGTGGCCATCGCCAGGCCCGCGCCATTTACCAGACATCCGATAGTGCCATCCAACTGAATGTAGTTGAGATCGAACTTAGAGGCCTGCACCTCCGCAGGATCTTCCTCGTCCAGATCGCGCATCGCCATAAGGTCGGGGTGGCGGAACATGGCATTGCCGTCGAAATCGATCTTGCCATCGAGCGCCACCAAGCGACCATCGCCGGCAACAATCAGCGGGTTGATTTCGGCCAAGGACGCATCGGTTTCAACGAATGCCTTGTAGAGTCCCTGCAGCACCACGCGCGCCTGCGCGAGCGACGCATCGGGAATGCCGATCTTGCGAGCCACCTCATCGCATTCAGCGTCGCCCAGACCCGCCGTGGGATCGATAAATATTTTATGAATCTTCTCAGGCGTATTGGCCGCAACTTCCTCGATATCCATGCCGCCCTCAGAGCTGGCCATCAGCGCCACTTTCTGCGTGCCGCGATCGACCACCATGCCAAGGTAGAGCTCTTTTTTGATGTCGGCGCCCTCTTCAACCAGGAGACGTCGCACCTTCTGCCCGCCTGGCCCGGTCTGATGCGTGATGAGCTGCATGCCAAGAATCTTCCCCGCCCATTCGCGCACCTCGTCGCGCGACTTGGCGACTTTGACCCCGCCGCCTTTGCCGCGACCGCCGGCATGTATCTGCGCCTTGACCACCCACACTTTTCCACCTAGCGAATCGGCGGCGGCAAGCGCTTGATCGACACTGAAACACGCGATGCCCTTCGGCGTGGGCACGCCAAACTTGCGCAGTACTTCCTTGGCTTGATACTCGTGAATTTTCATTTCGACTCGCCTATGGGCTGAAAAGAATTATTCCGGAAAAATGTTCCGGCGCTCGGCCTGTCGATGAGCGTGACAGACCCCTGCTTCGACCTGCTCATTGACATCCGTTATGACTGCATGAGAGAAGTGGGAAATTCACCTGAATTTGCCCGCATCTGGCCATGCTTCTTGTCGAATCCAGTCATGCTTCTGGCCGAATTTGCTTATGCGAATTTAGTTATGCTTCTGGGCAAATTTAAGGTCGCAAATTCTAGCATAGCATCACTTTTCCAGCCTTTAGAATGGCACGCCATACGACGTGTTCAAACCGGGAAGAAGCCAATGAAATATGTGCTTGCACTCGATCAAGGCACCACCAGCTCGCGCGCCATCGTGTTCGATGAGCGCGGCCTTATTCGCGGCGTGGCTCAGCGCGAACTAAGACAAATATTCCCGCAACCCGGCTGGGTGGAGCACGACCCCGAGGAAGTATTGCGCGGCCTGCTCGCTTGCGCGCGCATGGCATTGAAAAAATCCAAGCTCACCGCCAAACACATCAGCTCGATCGGCATCACCAATCAGCGTGAGACCACCGTGGTCTGGGACCGCCGCACCGGCGCCCCGGTGCATAACGCCATTGTCTGGCAGGACCGGCGCACCGCTGCCCGCTGCGCGAACCTCAAAAAACACGGGTTTGCAGGTCTTATCGCCGAGCGCACCGGCCTGGTGGTCGACCCCTACTTCTCTGCCACCAAGCTCGAATGGATCCTGAATAGCATTCCCGGAATTCGTATTCACGCTGAACGCGGCGAACTCGCGTTTGGCACTATCGATACCTGGATCACCTGGCGTCTCACCGGCGGTCGCTTGCACGTCACCGACCCCAGCAACGCCGCCCGCACCATGCTCTACGACATCCATCGCGGCGTCTGGGACGAACGCCTGCTGAAATTATTCAATATTCCGCAATCGATGCTGCCGAGCGTGCTGCCTTCTTCGCATATTTTCGGCGAATGCGAAGCACGCTGGCTTGGCACTCCTGTTGCCATCGCAGGAATCGCCGGCGATCAACAAGCCGCGCTGTTCGGCCAGCGATGCATCCGTCCTGGCATGGCGAAAAACACCTATGGCACAGGTTGTTTTGTATTGCTCAACACCGGCGAAAAAGCGGCGCGCTCGAGCGGCGGCCTGTTGACGACGCTGGCGGCACAGGCGGGCAATCGGCAATACGCACTGGAGGGCAGCGTGTTCATGGGTGGCGCGGCGATTCAATGGCTGCGCGATGGTCTGAAACTGATACGCAAAGCCTCCGATGTCGAGGCATTGGCATCGACCGTGCAGGAAACCGGAGGCGTATTCCTGGTGCCTGCGTTCACCGGTCTGGGCGCGCCCTATTGGGATCCCGAGGCACGAGGCGCCATCCTGGGCATGACACGCGCCACCTCGGCCGCGCACATCGCCCGTGCGGCGCTGGAATCAATTGCCCTTCAATCCACGGAGCTGTTGCAGATCATGCAGCGCGAATCCGGTATTCGCCTGCGCGAACTGCGCGTCGATGGCGGCGCAGCGGCCAACAATCTGCTGATGCAGATGCAGGCAGATCTCCTGGGCGTGCCGGTTGTGCGCCCGCGAAACCTTGAAACCACGGCATTGGGTGCCGCTTACCTGGCCGGATTGGCCGCCGGTGTCTGGAAAACCCAGAGGGATATCGCCAGCCCGAGGCATGCAAATACACATTTCGAGCCACGCATGAATCGAGCAGAAGCCGACGAAAGATTAGGGCAATGGCGCCGCGCGGTACAGCGCGTCCTGCACCAAAGAGACTAATTCAAGCAGGTAGTGCTTGAGCGCGATCACTCGTTGCGGCTTTATGTTAATTTCGCGCGCTTCCATTCCCCGAAGCAGAGCGATCGAGGCAGGCGAAGTAATCGGACCTATGGGCGAAAATCGCCCGGCAGTTATTTAATAGCATTCCCCTCCAATACCATCACCTGGAAGTAATGAATTGAGAGAGGCAAATTATTTGTTTCTTAGGAGGCCCCGATGGCCGCAACGAAGACAGTGAAATCTGCATCCATGGTCAAAGATAAAACCCAAGCCCCCGCGGTCGGGCGGCCCAAACGGCCCTTTGCCATCGACGTTCACGCCCATATTAGCGACCCGGTGGTCGGCAAATTCATCCGGGAGACGGCTGGCCGTACCGGCGGGGGTTTCGTCACGACATCGGGCGTCAGCAAGGAAATGATCGCCGCGCAGAAGCGCCACATGGACTATGTCGTCGAACGCCAGCGCAATATACCCTTGAGGCTGCGTGAACTGGATGCGATGGGGATAGACATGCAGGTCATCTCATCGAGCCCCGCCGCGGGCTGCTATTGGGCCGAGGGCAAAACCGGGCTTCAGATGTCGGCGCACAACAATGACCTGATCGCCGAAACAGTCGCCCATTACCCTGACCGCTTTGTCGGCGTAGGCACGGTCCCCATGCAGGATGTCGCTCTCGCGGTCAAGGAACTGCGCCGCTGCGTCCTGGATCTCAACCTGCGCGGGGTTATCATCGGTTCTGTCATCGAGGGGATTGAACTTGGCGACAAGAAATTATGGAAGTTCTGGAAGGAACTCGAATCACTCGACGTTCCCTGTTACATCCATCCCGACGGCTTCACGCATCCCCAGCGCCTCGGGAAATATTACATGTGGAACACCATAGCCCAGCCGCTGGAAGAAGCGCTTGCCATGTCCTCGTTCATCTATGAAGGCGTGATGGATGCCTTTCCCAAGCTCAAGATTTTGATCTGCCATGGCGGCGGCTATCTGCCGTTCTATAACGGTCGCGCCGACATTGGCTATATCGCGCGGCCGGAAACCCGCGGCAAAGCAACGCGCAAGCCTTCCGATTACTTCAAACGTTTTTACTACGATACCGTCTTCTACGACGACAAAATGCTCGAATTCCTGGTCGAGCGGATGGGCGACAGCAAAATCATGATGGGAACCGACTTCCCCCATTTCGCGCAAAAGTGGAATGGTGCGGATTTCATTGCCAAAGCGCCAGGGCTGTCCAAACAGACCAAGGAACGAATCCTGTCGAAAAATGCCGCCAAACTATTCGGCATTCGGCTCTAAGTGCGGTACTTGCGACTGACTTTTCCAGGATTTCGAATCCCAATAGTCTGCCAGGAAAAACAGAACCGCAGCGCTGGCCGCGCGTTGTCGCGAAGACCGTCATCAAGCCCGGCCAAGTCTCGGGAAATATCTGCCTCGAATACCAAATGTTGAATGGTAATCGTGCTGTTAATACCTATTAATATATTTTTGATAAATAATTTCAATAAATTATCAGGACACCCGGAACCATGAAATGGCTCGCCAACCAGGGATATGTACTGATGGCGATCACCGCCATCATGTGGTCGGGGAACGCGCTCATCGGGCGTGCCGTTCACGAAACCATCCCGCCAATCGGGCTCGGTTTCTGGCGCTGGGTGGTAACGCTGCCGGTGTTCGTGGTGCTCGCCTGGCCCCATTTTCGAAGGGAATGGCCGCTGGTCCGGCGCCATTGGGCAATCCTGCTGCTGCTGGGCTTTCTCAGCATCACGGTCTACAACACCTTCGTATATATTGGCCTCAACACGACAACGGCGATCAACATGCTATTGATCAATACCGCGCGTCCGGTGGTAATCGTGTTCCTGTCCTACGTGTTTTTCCGCGAAAGAGTGACCGTGGCCCAGGCGGCGGGCTTCGCACTGGCGCTGTCGGGCACCCTTACCATTCTTGCTCGCGGTAATTTCGATGTGTTTGTCGGTGTGCACTTCATCGCGGGCGATCTGTGGGTGGTGGCGGCGACCGTGGGATGGGCGCTATACACCGTCTTGTACCGCAAGCGCCCGCCAATTCATGCCACCAACCTCATGCTCGTGACCATTGTCATGGGCCTTGCCATCATGCTGCCCTTCTATCTGTGGGAAACAATCAACGTTCGCCCGATGCCTCTGGCCCCAGAGACCTATTGGTCGGTTGCTTATCTGGGCTTGATCTCCGGGGTAATCGGCTATCTCGCGTTCAATCGCATGGTCGAGGTGCTTGGCGCCAACCGCGCCGGACTGACCTCCTATATCGTGCCCATTATCGGCACCTCGCTGGCGATCTTCTTTCTTGGCGAGGAGTTTCACCCTTACCATGTGGCCGGCATCAGTCTCATCCTGATTGGCGTCGTTTTCGCAAACGGGAGAAGCGGCTTGCGCTAGCGTCCGCCTAAAAAATAACCGTCCTGAAGGTAAGCTACGCTTGGCAACATAGCATTACAAGCGGAACCTCCTGTGAAAACACGCTCTCTGGAAATTCCAGTGCAGCTTGACCGGCGCCTCGTCCACGAAGTGGCGCGCCGGCATATGCCCAATATTGTGCGGAAGATTGCGTGGTTTATCTACGCAGTCCCACCCACGGTTAGCCCATCAATCCTGAGACTGGGCTGACCAACGCCGACAGGCACGCTCTGACCTTCCTTGCCGCAGGTGCCTACGCCGCTATCCAGCTTCAAGTTATTGCCTATCATGGCAACGCGTGTCAAGGCATCGGGGCCGTTGCCGATGAGCGTTGCGCCCTTGACCGGATAGGTGAGCTTGCCATTCTCGATCATGAACGCCACCGAGGCGGAGAACACGAATTTGCCGTTGGTGATATCCACCTGCCCGCCGCCAAAATTCTCGGCGTAGAGGCCGTGCTTTACCGAGGCAATGATCTCCTCGTGGGTCTTGTCGCCATTCAACATGTAGGTATTGGTCATGCGCGGCAGCACCACGTGGCCATAGGATTCGCGCCGGCCGTTGCCGGTCACGGGCACCCCCATCAACCTGGCGTTCAGACTGTCCTGCAAATAGCCGCACAGGATGCCATCCTCAATCAAGGTATTGCACTGCGTGGGATTGCCCTCATCGTCGATGTTGAGAGAACCGCGCCGGCCCGGCAGCGTGCCGTCATCGACCACCGTGACACCGGGGGCACCAACGCGCTCGCCAATTCGTCCACAAAATGCCGAGCTGCCTTTGCGGTTGAAATCGCCCTCGAGGCCGTGGCCAATCGCTTCGTGCAGGAGAACGCCCGGCCAGCCCGATCCGAGCACCACCGTCATGGTGCCCGCCGGCGCTGGGCGCGATTCTAGATTGGTGAGCGCCTGCGCGACCGCCTCATCGGTAAATTCGTCAAGGCGCGCATCTGTGAATAAGGAATAGTCAGTGCGCCCACCACCGCCGGAGGAACCCGATTCCCGGCGGCCCTTGGACTCCGCAATCACTTGCACCGACATGCGCACCAGAGGCCGTATATCTGCGGCCATCACGCCATCCGAACGTGCAACAAATACCAATTCGTAGACCCCGGCCAGACTCGCCATAACCTGCGTTATGCGCGGATCCTTGGCGCGGCATTTGCGCTCAAGCTTTTCGAGCAAGCGCACTTTTTCAGCGTCGGCCAGCGAAGCCAGGGGATCGACGCCTCGATATAGGCTATGCGGTTCAACGATCTTCGCCGGTTTGTGCTTTGCTTTGATGGCGGTTCGTGCACTGCGTCCGGAACTCGCCATGGCTCTGGTTGCCTCGGCCGCGTCAAGCAATGCCGACAGGCCGATATCATCCGAGTAAGCGAAGGCGGTTTTTTCACCCGAGATGGCACGGACCCCGACACCTTGCTCGATATTAAAGCTGCCGGATTTGACGATGCCCTCTTCTAGACTCCAGCCTTCGCTGCGCGCGTACTGGAAAAACAGATCGGCAAAATCAAGTTTTTTGACCCGCATGGCGCCGAATACACGGGCGAGTTTCGCGCTATCCAGATCGTGCGCGAACAAAAGGTTGGATTGCGCAATGTGCAACGGGGCGTCGGGTGCGTTCATAAGTCAATTCGATTCGTGGTTGAACTAAATACGGAAACTCTGGCAGGTATGAAAGTCTGGCAACTATGAAAGTTTCGTAGGTATGAAAAGGTTCGCAGGTATAAAAGGTTCGCACCTATTTTACCCGCTGACAGCGTGGACAGATTTTCTATCGCTGCGCTTCGATGTTAACTAATATATTGATTTAAAAAGAATTTTTAATATTTCCCAGGGTTCGATGATCGAGTGCTGGAAGACTTGCCCTCACCTTGGCATTTTTCGACAAATCGATCTCGGCGATCACCACGCCAGGGCCCTCGTCGCGGCAAGCCAGTATCTCCCCCCAAGGATCGATAATCATGCTGTGACCCCAAGTGGCGCGCCGGTTGCTGTGGATTCCCCCCTGTGCGGGCGCCACCACATAGGCCAGATTCTCGATGGCACGAGCGCGCAACAGGGTTTCCCAATGCGCACGACCTGTGGTGGCAGTGAAGGCCGAGGGTACAAAAATAATATCGACCGGCGCGAACGAGCGATACAACTCGGGAAATCGCAGGTCATAGCAAATCGAGAATCCCAGTTTTCCAAACGGTGAATCCAGCGACATGGGCGTATCGCCCGCCTCGATGGTGGTGGATTCGTCATAGCGCTCGGCGCCATTCTGGAATCCAAACAGGTGAATCTTGTCGTAACGCGCAACTTGCTTGCCGGTATCGTCGTATATCAGGCAGGCATTGCGCACTCGGCCTGCGTCGGCGGTCGCGAGCGGCGCCGTACCACCGACGAGCCACACGCCATGCTTGGCCGCGGCTTGGGACAAAAAGCTTTGAATCGGCCCATTGCCTTCGGTCTCGCGTATCGCGACTTTGTCGCCATCGCGCTTTCCCATCAGGCAAAAATATTCGGGTAGACCCACCAGGCGCGCGCCCTGGCGCGCCGCCTCGGCGATCAATTCGCCCGCATCCGACAGGTTTTTCTCCACATCATGGCTGGAGACCATCTGCACCGCCGCTATCTTGAATACATTGTCCGCCATGATGGTCATTTCTCCGTGTTTGCATCCGCCGATTTTGAATCCATCGCTTTTGAACCCCCACCCCCCGCGGGTGTATCAATGCTTGTGCGTTCGACCTTGGGGTCGCTCCAGGTGCCAAGCACGGTGTAATCGAACGCAAAAATCTTTCCCACCGGATCGCCCAACACACGCTGCAGCAGAAGTGCTATCAATCCTATCGCCGGATTGGCGACGGTCAATGACGCGATCGATGAAATACCATCGCCGAGGGATGGCACCACTCGGACTTTCAAATTCTGTGTCTCCTGCGCAAGGTTGACGGTGCCGGCCATCGAGACTTTGGCGGTTTTACCGTTCATCGCGAAATCCTCCGTGGCAAGCACGCCTTTGGTAATGCGCGCGTTGCTCACCATGGTATCGAACACGAACCCTTCACCGAACAGACCGCGAAAATCAAGCGTTATCCAGGTTTGCATGCTCAAAATGCCCAGCAGCTTGGCGATGCCGGGATCGGCCTTGAGGAATTGGCCATTGCTGGCGTTGAGGATGACATCGCCTGTCAAGGTCGGGTAATCAATCGATTGCGGATTGCCGAGCCAACCTATCTTGCCTTCTATTTTCGCGATCCCATCCTTCATGGTGCCGGGAAACCCCATGCGTGTGAGAAATCCCCCGGCATTCTTCAGGTCGAGTTTCATGTTCAGACTGACACTGGGACGCTGAGCCCAACTCTGCCATACGCCATTGGCCGAAAAGCTGCCCTCCTCGGTGGTGAGCGTAAGCCGTTCGATGCGCCAGTCGCGTACCTCGTTGACCGCCACCAGTTCCAGCCGCCCGAGTTGGCGCTCGCCAAGCGTGAAGCTGTCCGAGACGATATCCAGCGCAGGCAGTTCGGTTCTCTGTACGTCAGAGGCCAGGGGTCCGGGGGGCGCATCCGGCAGCGTGAAATGCTTCAAACGCGCCACCACGCGACCGGCGCCCTCTGGTCGCCAGGTGACCAGGCCGGATAATTCGCGCGATGCGATGTTCGCTGTCCATGCACTGCCCACTGGCATGGTCCGCAGCCGAACCTCATTCAAACGTCTGCCCGCGAAATCCAGTGCTGCCACTGTTAGGCCGATATTAAAATTGGTCGGGATACTAGTGGCTGGAATACTTTCTCCCGAGGCACTGGAATCGAAGACGGAACGCCATCGATCCGCATCCAGATGTGCGAGCTTGCCTGAAATTGAAATCCCCGGGCGGTCCATTGGTGGAACCGGCTCACCCACGCCGAGCGCAGCGCGATCCAGCTGATGGCCGCTTGCGATCTTGCGACGCGTGAACATGCCACTGGCCCGCGAGCCCAAGGAAATTAAGAATGCATCCATGCCGGTGGTGAGGCGAGGCGCCTTGGCGCTGCGCAGAAATTCCGCGTCGGCGCGGTTACTGTAATCAAGCTTGAAAGGCAGGGACTCCTGTGGCCCTTTGGAGAAAGGCTCCGGAAGTGCCATGGAAACGCCAATCAATGCGGACTCCAGGGCTAGGTCCAGACCGTCCTTGTTAGCGCGAACATTCGCGCGCCAATTAGTGGAACCACTAGCCCGGTCCAATATCGGCAAGTCGAAAAATTTTCGCAAAGACTCAATCCCCGCACTGCCTTGCGCCTCGACTTCGACACTGCCATTAGCGCGGGAGTTCAAAGCAAAGGTCGCTGCGCCGCCCAGCAACTGCGCGGTAATGCCGCGTCCTGACAAACCTGATTCCGAAAACTCGATCCGGCCGTTGACCTGATTGAGCGGCGGAATTCCGCCCTCGATAGTGACTTGGTTGGTCATTATCTGGTAGGCGCCAGTGAGCTTGGCCTGCGCCAGGCGGCGCACCGGAATATCCAGTTTCAGTTGCAAGCGCCCCGCGCCGGTGGCGCGTATGCCCTTGCTGGCGCCATCAATCAAGCCCGACACCGGACTCATCTCGATAACACGCAGGAACTCCGCGCTTGCCCCCTCGGCCTGGCCTTCCACAAGCACGCGCTCATCGTCGCCAAACAAATCCGGAACCTGCACCCGCACATTGGTTGCGCGCGCACCCAGGAGCGAGGCGCGCGACGCCGCCAACTGCATACGTCTGCCATCGAAGCTCAGGTCCGCAGCTATATCGGCAAACGCGGGCCAATCCTCGTCAATACGGTACTCGCCTTTGGCCACGCGCACACTGACCTCAAAAATTCCGGCTTTCTCATTGGCATAGGGAAAGTCCTCCAAGTCGCCTTTCAAGCGCAAACGCCCCTGGCTCCCCTGCCCGGCAAGCAAAGTTTGCTTCAAAAACTCACGCGCCGACTTGGACAAACGCGGAATGTAACGATAGACGGCCTTTGCCTCTAAGCGCGGAAACTGAGCAGTCAGATCCAGTACACCGGGGCTCCTGGCATGCCTGGATCGCGTCGAAAAATTGCCGTTTAAAATCGCCGAGACGTCGCGGTTGGCGAGCATTACATTGCTGAATTTGAACTCGACATGCCCGTCTGCGGCGGCCCAGCCGATTTGCGCAGCCAATTTATCAAATTGCGCAGGACCCTCGGGAAAGCGCTCAGGCAGGTCGATGATCGTATTCTCTGAATTGATCCGAACACTTCCACCCGACTGGCTCGCGTTAAGCTCACCACTCAGTCCGCTGATGGCGCCCCAGCCGCCCGGCGCCTTAATGTCCACATTTGAGAACTGGCCTCGGAGGGAAAAGCTTGCGGGCTTCTCAAGTTCTCCGGTCCAGAAAAATTTCAATTCGTTGACCGAACCACGCGGCGCAACTTTTGCCAGGTCCGCTCGTGCCTCTTTGGGAAACGGCAAAAACTCGGCCAAGTTGGCCAGGGGCTCAAATTCAAGCGAATTGGCTTGCAGCTCGCCTCGCTCGGGAACACCCGCCGAGGCCCCTTCCCATAACAAGGAAAAATCCGTGGGTGGCAGCGCGTTGCCGCGGGCGGATTTCAAGGTCAACTGCCTACCATGCGCACGAACCACAGGACGGCTGCCGGAGGCGCCGGCGCGAGAACCGCCCAGCCGTCCGTGCAAATATTCCAGATCGAGCATCGGCAGATCCTCGGCCAGGCGCGCGCGCACATTGGCAAGCGCCACATCGGTGTTGACCTCGGTGACCCGCTCGCCATCGGTTGTCATCCACAATCGCAAAGCCCCCTTGCCCGAGACAAGATCCATGGGGTAATCGACCCATTGCTTCCACGCTGCCAGATCGACAAAATCCAATTCAGCGAATATCCGGCCGCGCCAGGAGTCCATTTGCAGTATCGACTCTCCATGGTATTCACCTCGGATATCGAGCGTCGACGCCAGATCCGGGTGGGTCTGCGCGCGTACGGCAAAGCGATGCGAATCGCCTGAGTTTTGCAACATGAGCGTCACGCCTGCCAGGCCCAGGGTCGGCGCGCCGCGTCGTTCATCGGTCCAGGAAAGGCGGGCGTTTCGCACAACGATCTCGCTTTGCGCGAGCAACCAGTCCCCGGCGCCCGATTCAGACCGATCCGAGCGCAACTCCACCCCTGCGATAAAAATCCTGCCGCTGCTGTCGCGGCGAATATCAAGGTCAGGTTGATCGATGACCAGGGAATGCAATCGTAACGACAGTAACAACACAGAACGCCAGCCGATGATCGCCTCGACCGCGGGCAGCGACAAAGCCACCCTGCCCTCCTTGTCGTGGATACTGACCTCCGTGAGATCCAGCTCCGGATGCAGACCCTGCCAGCGTGCATTGATCCCGCCAATGCTGACCCGCTCCCCCAGCGCACGAGATATCGCCTGTTCGATTTCGGGGCGGTATTGCCCGACATCGGGCAAGATCCAATACCTAAGTACCAGGACCAGCGTCGCAACCGCGAAATAAACAAGGACAAGCAGCCATCCAGATGCCGCGATAAATCTCGCCAGCCCGCCGCGACTTGCCTTTGGTATCGTTGAGGGCGTGCCGTTCATAAAATTCCATCGTAAGTCCTTGCATTTTAACCGTATTGCAAACCGCATGAACGCGGCATGAATGCGGCATGAACGCGGTTTGCCGAGCTGGGCTCTGAATTCACAATGACATCCTTCCAAGCCGAAAAATATTCCCGTTACGCGCGTCAGTTGCTGATCGTCGATCCAATCCTCGCCGAGGAATGTCTGCTGGCCAAGGCGCGTGGATGGTCATCCGAGGAAATGCGCGCATTCATCGACCAACGCGATCCAGGGGCAGGCCGCGCGGACGCGCAATCGCTGGCAATAACACTTCGCCTGCTAAGGCGCCGGGTGATGCTACGCGCCATGACGCGCGATCTCGCGGGCGCCGCGCCGCTCGAGGAAATCTGCAAGCTTATGACTGCTCTTGCCGAAATATCGCTTGAATTCGCTCAAACCACGCTGGAGCATCAACTACAAGCGCAATTCGGCCTGCCTACGGGCGCCTCGGGGCAGCCGATTCGCATGATAGTCGTAGGCATGGGCAAACTGGGCGGGGGTGAATTGAATGTTTCCTCGGATATCGACTTGATTTTCATTTACCCAGAGGAGGGTGAAACCAGTGGCGGTCCCAGGAAAATCTCAAACCACGAGTTTTTCGAAAAACTGGGGCGCGCCTTGATCGCCTTGCTTGCCGAACCCAGCGCCGATGGCAGAGTGTTTCGCGTCGATATGCGCTTGCGCCCCTGGGGAGATTCAGGGCCCCTGACCATGAGCATGGAGTCACTGGAGACCTATCTGGTCACCCAGGGCCGCGAGTGGGAGCGTTACGCTTGGATCAAGGCACGCGCCTTGACCGGTGATGCGCATTGGGAGCTGAACGCGATCTCGCAACCGTTCGTGTTTCGCAAGTACCTGGATTTCGGCGCAATAGCCGCAATGCGCGACTTGCACGCGCAGGTGCGCGCCGAAGTGGCGCGCCGGGAACTCGCCGATCACATCAAGCTTGGGCCTGGAGGTATTCGTGAAATCGAATTCATCGTCCAGGCCTTCCAACTGATTCGCGGAGGACGCGATGCGCAATTGCGCGAGAGGTCGACGCTGAAGATCTTGGCCTCGCTTGCGCAAAAGCAGTTTCTGGAACCGGCGGTGGCGGACCGGCTCGCGAAGGCCTACATATTTCTTCGTCGCCTGGAGCACAGGCTGCAATATCTCGATGATGCTCAAACCCACAGCCTGCCGACTAATGACATCGATCGTATCGCCGTTGCCAAGGCCATGGGCTATCGCGGCTGGAGATCGTTTCTCAATGCTCTGGACAAGCATCGAGCGTTGGTATCGACACATTTCGAGCAGGTTTTCTCCACAACGAACGAGGCGCGCCACGCCCTCCTTCCGGTCTGGCAATGCAGCGGGGATAGTGAACAACTGTTGAGCGAACAGGTACTGAGCGAACAACTACTGGCTGAGCATGGTTTTCGCGATCCCGCCGCGGTTGGCGCGCTTTTGCGGGAGTTGCGCGGCAGCGCCCGGTACGCGCTCCTTCCCGAATCAAGCAAACTTCGCTACGACACCTTAATCCCAAGGCTGATCGAAGCATCGGGCACACGGCCCAATCCAGAGGAAACCCTTACACGCTGCATCGCCTTGATCGATTCGATCAGCCGCCGCGCCGCCTACCTGGCGCTTCTCGATGAACATCCAGAGGCGCTCGCCCGGCTAGCTCAACTTGCCGGGGGATCGCCCTGGGCCGCAGACTACCTGCAACGCCATCCGGTAGTACTCGATGAGTTGCTCGATGCAAGGGTGCTGCAAACCGCCAGCAACTGGAGCGCTTTTAGCAGGCAATTGCGGCGAGGCCTCGCTGAAAATAAAAATGATGCCGAGCGCCAGATGGATGTACTACGCGAAGCGCATCACGCGCAAATTTTCCGATTGTTGGCCAAGGATTTGAGCGGCAATTTGTCGGTCGAGCAACTCGCCGACGAACTCTCCGATCTGGCCGATGCCATGCTGCAGGCAACGCTGGAGCTTTGCTGGATGCAACTGCGCAATCGTCACTGCCAGTTTCCGCGCTTCGCCATCATCGCCTACGGCAAACTGGGCGGCAAGGAACTCGGCTACGCCTCTGACCTGGATCTGGTGTTTCTATATGACGATTCCGATGAGCATGCGCCAGAGATGTACGCGCGCCTGGCGCAACGATTGAATAACTGGCTCAGCCTTCGGACCGGAGCGGGAGTGCTGTTTGAAACTGATTTGCGGCTGCGTCCCGATGGCGCAAGCGGTTTGATGGTTTCATCCATTGAAGCGTTTCAACGCTATCAGCGGGAGTCGGCATGGACCTGGGAACATCAGGCGCTCAGTCGCGCACGATTTTGCGCGGGAGACGCCGCGGTAGGCGCAGCGTTCGAGGCCGAGCGCAAGATTATTCTAGTCATGAAGCGTGATCTTGCAGGCCTTCGCGTGGATATCCTGGAAATGAGGGAAAAATTGTTCGAAGGCCATCCCAATACAGGCAGGCTTTTCGATATCAAGCACGACCGCGGCGGCATGATCGATATCGAATTCATAGTCCAGTATCTGGTGCTTGGATTCAGCCACCGGTTCGGCGATTTGCTCGCCAATGACGGCAATATCGCGCTGCTTGGCGTGGCCGCCTCCCATGAACTGATTCCAAAACCGGAAGCGGACAAGGTTCGCCTCGCCTATCGGATATTTCGCCGGCGCCAGCACGCGTTGCGCCTCGCGGGAGAGCGCTATGCGCGGGTTCCACACGATGAACTCAGCGTGCATGCCGATGCAACTCGGGGTCTATGGGAAATAGTATTTGCTGGAATCGTATCGCACCCAGGTGACGCACACCGCGAGAAGCCGCGAGAAGTCCGCGACAAGCCCGCATCCTGACCCGACTATCTCGGATAAAATGCGTCCTCTTAACACATTGCGGAGCATTCCATGTCCATGGCCGATCGCGACGGCTTCATCTGGCACGACGGCGCGCTGGTTCCCTGGCGCGAGGCCACCACGCATGTGCTCACCCACTCATTGCATTACGGATTAGCCGTATTCGAGGGCGTGCGGGCCTACAAAACAGTGGATGGCACAGCCATTTTTCGCCTGCAAGAACACACTGATCGCTGGTTTAACTCGGGCAAGATCTACATGATGCAGCTTCCCTACGATAAGGAAACGCTGATGAATGCGCAAAAGGAAGTGGTGCGCGCCAACAATCTCGATGAATGCTATATCCGACCGATCGCGTTTTATGGTTCGGAAAAAATGGGTGTGTCGCCCAAAGGCGCGACGGTGCACGTGTCTATCGCAGCCTGGCCCTGGGGCGCTTACCTGGGCGCAGAAGGCCTGGAGAAGGGCATTCGCGTCAAAACCTCTTCGTTCTCACGACACCATGTCAATGTCAACATGGCACGCGCCAAATTCTCGGGCACCTACGCCAATTCGATCCTCGCCAATCTGGAGGCCACTGAACACGGCTACGACGAAGCCCTGCTCCTGGATACCGAAGGGTTTGTCGCCGAGGGCGCCGGGGAAAATCTGTTCGTCATCAAAAACGGGAAGATTTTTGAGCCCGAGATCGCATCGGCGCTGATGGGAATCACACGCGACTCGATCATCACCCTGGCGCGGGATATGGGTTACGAAGTCAGCGCTCGCCGGATAACGCGCGATGATATCTATGTTGCGGACGAGGCATTTTTTACCGGCACCGCCGCCGAAGTCACGCCCATTCGAGAACTTGACGGACGCGTCATTGGCGACGGCAAGCGCGGCCCGATCACCACTCGGATCCAGCAGATGTTTTTCGATGTAATTCGCGGCAAGGTCGCCAAGTATCGCAACTGGCTCACGCCGGTTGAGGAAAATCAGACCGCGAAGACCAAGGCGAACGCATAATGACCGAGCATGAGCAGAAATCCCGGTTGGTCGAGGTGCTCGACTCCGACCTGCCGCTGCATTGTCCGACACCGCAAACTCCCGTGTGGAGCATGCACCCCCGGGTTTTTCTTGACGTAGCCCGTGCCGGTGAGATGCTCTGCCCGTATTGCGGCACAAAGTACCTCTACAAAGGCGCGGCGCCCAAGGGGCACTGAGGCTACGTGGCACGCATCCTGATTGTCGCCCCCAATTGGGTCGGCGATACCTTGCTTGCCCAACCGCTTTTAGGGCGACTGCATCAGCGCCTGCCGGGTGCGGTTATCGACGCGCTGGCGCCAGCGTGGACCGCACCGCTCCTGTCGCGCATGCCGGAGATCACCGAAGTTATTGCAACCCCGTTTGTCCACGGGCCTTTGCAACTGCGCGAACGCTGGCAGTTCGGGCGAGCACTGCGCGCGCGCGCATACCACTCAGCGATCGTTCTGCCCAATACCTTCAAGTCGGCGCTGATTCCTTTCTTCGCGGATATTGCATTGAGAGTGGGTTTCGTCGGCGAGTCGCGCTATGGACTGCTCAATGTCCTGCACAAGCTAAATGCGAAAAAAACACCGCTCATGGCCGAGCGCTATGCGCGGCTTGCCGAAAATCCTGGCGAAAAATCCGCGCCTCCACTGACTAAATGCACACTGCGAGTGGACCAAACCAACATCCTGATCACGGTCGAGCGACTGGGCCTGGATCGAAGTCGGCCAGTAGTGATCCTTTGTCCCGGTGCCGAGTACGGTCCGGCCAAACGATGGCCGACGCGTAATTTCGCCGAACTCGCTCGCCGTCTCGCAGAGCGTGGGCGCGCGGTATGGCTGCTGGGATCGGCCAAGGAACGCGATCTTGGCGAAGAAATTGTCCGCTTCGCAAAAGCAGATGCGATCAACCTTTGCGGCAAAACCGACCTGGCGACCGCCATCGATCTGATGTCGGTCGCGCAGCTGGTAGTGAGCAATGATTCCGGCCTGATGCACATCGCCGCCGCGCTGGACATCCCCTTGGTCGGCTTGTACGGATCATCCAGCACCGAACACACTCCGCCCATGAGCGATCGCGTCCAAATTGCGCGCATCAAGGATTTGCCCTGCAGCCCCTGCTATGCGCGTGAATGTCCG
The DNA here is from genome assembly GCA_945897475.1 of Bordetella parapertussis. Lineage (GTDB taxonomy): Bacteria > Pseudomonadota > Gammaproteobacteria > Burkholderiales > SG8-39 > 2-02-FULL-62-17. The sequence continues at coordinate 13,457 of CAMDFL010000042.1, read as the reverse complement.
CTGGGGCACTTCCGCTGCCTGAACGAATTGACCTCCGAACAGGTGATCCGGGAGATTGACACAATCACAGCGCGACACAATCACAACGAGACAAAATCACAACGAGACAAAATCACAACGCGACACAATCATTGCGCGACGCGATAACAGCGGCGCAAAAAGGTAAAAACGAAGCTGGCCTGTAAGCCGGGTTCTGTCGAGAGTTGCCCCTCGTAACGGTCATTCATCTGGGCCCTGAGTTACCCCAGGGCTCGAGCCACCTACCCGCGGACTCAGCGAGCCACCTCAACGTCCGCCTATTTGGTGTTGCTCCGGGTGGAGGTTACCGCGTTTCACCCGCAAAACCCGGTTGCCCGCGCTTCGCGACTCGTCTCTGTGGCCCTATTCCTCGCCTTCGGCGGAGCTTTCACTCCGCCTTATAACGTACGGGTGTTACCCGTCACCCTGCTCTATGGAGCCCGGACTTTCCTCTACGCGGTGTTACGCGCAGCGACCGTCCGGCCAGCTTCAATGTGGGATTCTACGCTACGGTGAGCTAGACTTGAGCTCCCATGCAAATAATCGATAAATCAAAGCCGGCGATGCGGATCCTGCTCGGCGTATTTTTCGTCCTCGCCGGTGCCTATCACTTCGTCAATCCGGCCATGTATGAGCGCATCATGCCGCCCTATTTGCCCTGGCATCTCGAGCTGGTGTATTTAAGCGGCATGTTCGAGATGGCGCTGGGCGCGATGCTATTTATCCGGCAGACGCGCGTATTGGCGGGGTGGGGCCTGATCGCACTGATCATCGTGGTGTTTCCGGCCAACATACACATGGCCATGAACCCGGGCCTGTATCCCGAATTCAGCCCTGCCGCGCTGCTGGTGCGCCTGCCATTGCAGGGCCTACTCATTGCATGGGCATACTGGATGACGCGTGCGTACCCGCAACCCGGCGGCGAGAACCGCCCGGCACAGGAGAGCTGAATGTCTTGTCACTCAAAGGCTCGCGTCTGTGACGAAGGTCGCGCCAATCAGCGCCTGGCGTCCATTTTTTGCGGGAAAATCATGCCGCGCGCACTGTTCGCACTCGCCGCCGTGACCGTGTTAGCGGCGCTGGTTAGCGCCTGCTCGCCCATAGGCATACTCAATGCATTGACGCCCGCCAACACTTACACCGTCACCGAGGGTTTGCAATTCGGGCCCGATCCGAGGAACAAGCTGGATGTCTACCGCCCGCGCCCCCCGGCGGAATCGCCCTTGCCGCGCGCCGAGTATCCGGTGGTGGTGTTCTTCTACGGCGGGACCTGGATTTCAGGGGAGCGCAGGGACTACAAGTTCCTGGGCGAGGCGCTCGCCTCGGCGCAAATCCTCACCATAATTGCCGACTATCGCCTTTATCCAGAGGTGCGCTACCCGGATTTCCTCGTAGACGGCGCCAGAGCCCTGGCTTGGGCGAAACGCGAGGCGGGGCGCTATGGCGGAGATACTCACCGCGTGTATGTCATGGGGCACAGCTCGGGCGCTTACAACGCGGCAATGCTGGCCCTCGACCCGCGCTGGCTCGCGGCACAGGGACTGTCACCCGCTTTTTTGAAGGGGTGGATAGGTCTAGCCGGCCCGTATGACTTCCTGCCTATTGAGAATCCGGACGCCAAGCCGGTTTTTTTTCATCCCGACTATCCGCCGGGTTCGCAGCCTATCGACTACGCCGGCAAGGCCTCGCCCCCCGCGTTTCTTGCCGCACCGCTTACCGACTCGATAGTCAACCCCGAGCGCAACACAAAGCAAATGGCGGCGAAGCTTTCAGCGGCAGGTGTTTCGGCCACGCTCAAGGTGTATGCGGGCGTGGATCACGTCACGATTGCGGGGGCCATTGGCGGCCCGCTGCGCTGGATGGCGCCGGTGCGCGACGATGTCATTGCCTTTGTGCGCGCTGGGCGCTGACCGCGCTATCTTTAACCTGCAGAAATGTCGCGGGCTTGGCACGACAGGGAGCCAAGTCCGATGTCGAAGCCTGCCTGCGCAAGCTGCCAGCTACACGCGATCCCCTGATCTGATTCCACTGGATTGGCGAAAAACTTCAGCGTCATCGTAGAAAGCAGCAGTTGCGTTCTTATCCCAATCCGGGATGCCCATAACGGGCAAATGCGACAAAGTAAGCTTTGACTCCAACGATGTGGGCAACCCCATGTACCGCGCCGCCCATTCGTCAATATTTTCGATTTGACGCGCGAACGACTGTTCAAGAAACGACACCGGCACGGGAAGCATCAACGCGCGAGCGGTCATGCCTTTGTAGGCTTGCATCGCCTTCTCATGCAATGCGTGCCCAAAGGTGAAGAAGCGCATCTGCTGCTTTACTTCAAGGCGTCGCGTCCAGAACAGGGGCTTCCATTGATGCAAACGAATCAAATCCAGCAACTCGGCACATGGGGATGCGACGATGATTCCGCTCTCGTCGAATAGCGTGAGCGTATCGCGCGTGGCGCTGCGTTTGCCGCCTGGCGAAAACGCTTCGTGCTCAGCTAGCCCACGTTCGCGGCGCTCGTGCTCCAGGTCGGCGAAATGACGCTGGTTGATCGCAGCCTTGGTGTGAGGGAAGGCCAGCCACGCCAGGGCATTGAACAGGTCGTGCCAGCTCTCCTCGCGCAATGCGACTTCACCGCGAAGGAAGGTGCGCACCTCGAATTGATCGACAAAGCTGCGGCTGCGCGCCGCTTGCTGTGCAACGAACCTAATCGGCACGCCTCCACCGCTCAAGGGCGGGGGAATGCACAGGGCATTCATTTGGCCAGGGCCGGGCACGCGGCCTAGCGGCAGCTTGTCCAGCCATTCGCGCAAGGGATCGTAAATTGGCGCAGCAAACGCGCCGTGACGCAGCGCGCTCACGCCATCCGCCATCGCACCTGTTCATTGGCGCGCAGCGGCACCACCGTTTCAACGCCGAACGGATATTCGGCGGGCACGGTCCAGGCATCGCATACCAAGTTCACGCTATCGGTATTGCGCGGCAGGCGATAGAAGTCGGCGCCGTGGTGGCTGGCAAAGGCCTCCAGATTTTCCAATGCACCCGCAGCGTCGAACACTTCCGCATAAAGTTCCAGCGCCGCGGGCGCACTGAAAATCCCGGCGCAACCGCAGGGGTGTTCCTTCAATCCACGTGGATGCGGTGCGCTGTCGGTGCCCAGAAAGAATCTGGGATTGCCCGAGGTGGCAGCGGCAACCAGCGCCAATCGATGTTCCTCGCGCTTTAACACCGGCAGGCAGTACAAATGCGGACGGATACCGCCCTGGAAAATAGCGCCGCGGTTGTACAACAGGTGATGCACCGTGATCGTGGCCCCAACGCCGGGCCGGGCTTGTTCGACGAACTGCGCGGCTTCGCGGGTAGTGATGTGCTCGGCCACCACGCGCAGCTTTGGAAATTTGGAGACAATCATTTGCAACTGGGATTCCACGAATACACGCTCGCGATCGAATAAATCGATCGAAGGATCGGTGACCTCGCCGTGAATCAGCAATGGCAGGTCATGTTTTTCCATCGCCTCCAGCGCCGGAAAGGTGCGTTCCAGCGTGCTCACGCCGGCATCGGAATTGGTGGTCGCGCCGGCGGGATAATATTTGACCGCGTGAACAAAGCCGCTTTCGCGGGCCAGGGCAATTTCCGCGGCCGAGGTATTGTCGGTAAGATAAAGCGTCATCAAGGGCTCGAAATGCCTGCCGGGGTCGATGCTGCCGGCGCGCACCCCGGCATCGAACGCCGCCATGATGCGCTGCCGATAGGCCCGAGCCAGAGCCACGCTGCTCACCGGCGGCTTCAAGTTGGGCATGACGATGGCGCGCGCGAATGTGCGCACCGTATGCGGCAGCACTTCGGCAAGCCCCGGGCCATCGCGCAAATGCAGATGCCAGTCGTCGGGGCGGGTAATGACCATGGTTTTCATGACAGTCCGATCATAGCGTTTTGCCGTTTGACCGGGTGACGCGAAATTGCAGGGCGCTCACGACTCGTCCTTCAGTTCCAACGCCCGGTCATAAACCGGCTTTCGCTTGGCGCCGCTGATCGCGCAGGTCAGACGCACCGCCTGCGCGAGCGGCAAGTCGGCAAGCAGGACGACCAGCGTCTGTTCCCAATCCGCCGAAATCTCCGCCGATTCCAGGCCCGATACAATCAACACGAATTCCCCGCGCTGCCGATCCGAGTCACCGCGCAACCAGTCCGCGGCTTGATCGAGCGGGGATTCATGCACGCTCTCATAGAGCTTGGTGATCTCGCGGGCAATCACCAGTCGCCGCTCGCCGGGTCGGGTGAGTCCCGCAGCTAGATCACAGACACAATCGATCACGCGATGTGGTGCTTCATAGAAAACCAGCGCTTCCGGCCCAGCGGCCAATTCAGCAATGGCATGTCGGCGCGCGCTCGCCTTGGCGGGAAGAAATCCGCAAAAAAGCATTCGCTCGACCAAGATGCCCGCCACCGACAATGCGGCGACCAGGGCGCTGGGTCCCGGAATAGGCGTTACCCTGAAGCCCGCCGCACGCGCAGCCTGCACCAATATTGCACCCGGATCCGAGATGCCCGGTGTGCCGGCGTCGCTCACCAGGGCCACGCGCTTATTTTCCGCCAACAGTCCCAGAACCTGTTCGGTGCGTGCACGCTCGTTGTGCGCATGCAGAGCGAGTGGCCGCTGGGCGATTGCGTATCGGGCGAGCAGATGCGCGGTGACGCGGGTGTCCTCCGCGGCGATGACATCGACTTCACGGAGGATGCGAATCGCCCGAAGACTCATATCCTCTAAATTGCCGATCGGCGTGGCCACCACAAATAGTTCGCCGCGGTCAACGCGATCACGATCCTGCCCGTTACTCATTGCACCAATGTAACCATCCGCTGGGTCTGGGCCGGCATTGTGCAACTACTGGAGTGATCCGGCAAGCCATGTCCGTCGCCATGTCCGTCGACAGCGATGTTCGTCGCAGCGGACGACGAGGAAGAGAGATTTCAATGCCTGAGACCACCGGCCATCTCGCGGAAAATCTTGCCTGCGAATTTCTGCAGCGGCATGGCTTGATCCTGGTCGAGAGGAATTGGCGCTCGCGATTTGGTGAAATCGATCTTGTGCTCAGGGAAGGAAAAACCATCATTCTGGTCGAGGTCCGGCTTCGCTCAAACACGAGATTCGGCGGCCCCGGCGAGAGCATCGACGCACGAAAACGCGCGCGCCTGTTAGCAGCAGCCAGGCAGTACCTGACTCGTTTTCCACGCGCCGCCTGCCGCTTCGATGTCATCCTGCTTGCGCGCCTGGACCCTCCGAAAATCCAATGGATACGCGATGCGATCTCCGAGTAGGACTCGCCTGTTGATGTTAGCCCTGGCCTGCGCCTCACAGGCGCAGGCGCAGCAAGTTAGCCTGCATGTCCAGAGATCCACGCTGGCCGGATATCGCTATTACCAAGCGCCCGCACTGGCGGCCAGTATTCAACCAGGAGCAAGTCTGGATTTAGTGCGCGAATCCGACAATCCCTACGACGCCAATGCGGTACGGGTCGATTGGCATGGCTATAAGCTCGGCTACGTTCCACGCACGCGCAATGCCGCCCTGGCATGGGCAATGGACCATGGCGAATCCGTGAACGCGTCCGTAGCGCAAGGCGACCGACCGCGCCGCATCCGTGCGCGCCTGGAATTCGATATTTTTCTGCGATAGCGGGAGTTGAAGCCCACGAAGCGACGCCGGACAATCCAGGCCAACGCTACGGTAGAATGCGCGCCATGAATTCAGCCGTCAAAGCCTCGCCGATCGCCCCGGACAATCCGGATTTAGTTGCCAGAGTACGGCGCCAGTTCCAGGACAGCGCGCAAACAAAGCTGGACGCCATGGAGGTCCTTGCCGAGCCCCTGGCTTGCGGCGCGGAACTAATGGCCAAATGTTTGCTGGCCAACGGCAAAATACTATCCTGCGGGAACGGCGGTTCGGCCGCCGATGCGCAGCACTTTTCGGGTGAGTTGTTAAACCGTTTCGAGCGCGAGCGCCCGCCCCTGGCAGCCATCGCTTTGACCACCGATACCTCGACCCTGACAGCGATCGCCAACGATTACGCCTACGACCAGGTATTTTCCAAGCAGATCATCGCTCTGGGGCAATCCGGAGACGTTCTCCTGGCCATTTCCACCAGCGGCAATTCACGCAATGTACTGCGCGCCATCGAAGCGGCGCATGACAGGGATATGCGGGTGGTGGCGCTCACCGGAAGCGGCGGCGGCGCGATGGCGAGCTTGCTCTCCCCCGAGGATGTCCACATTTGCGTGCCCCATGGGCAGACGCCACGTATTCAGGAAGTTCATTTATTGGGATTGCATTGCCTTTGCGACGGTATAGATACTCTGTTATTAGGAGCCGAATGATGATAAAAAAAATGGGCCTGCGCCTGCGTTGGCTTTCTGTGTTCACCGTATTGGGCACCTCAATTTTTCTTGGCGGATGCATAGAAGCGGCACTGATTGGCGGCGCGGCCACCGGCATCGCATTGGGCACTGATCGCAGGCCCCCCGAGGTCGTCCTGGGCGATGAGCGCGTCGAACTGACCGCGTTCAATCGCCTGCGCCAGAGACTGAACGAAAAAGCGCACGTCAACGTCACCAGCTTCAACTACACCGTATTGCTTACCGGTGAAGTACCCGATGCCAAGGCAAAGGAAGATGCGGAAAAAACCATAGGGGAGATCGAGCGCGTCAAGGGCGTGGTCAATGAACTGCAAATCGGCGCGCCCACCTCATTACAATCGCGTGGCAACGATGTCTTCCTGACCGGACGCATCAAAGCGGCATTTGTCGGCCCGCAAAAATTCTCGCCGCTCAATGTCAAAGTGGTCACCGAATCCGGCGTGGTCTTTTTGCTCGGTCTGGTGACCCGCAAGGAAGCCGACGATGCCACAGAGATCACCCGCGGCATAGGCGGGGTTCAAAAAGTGGTCAGAGTTTTTGAGTATCTGCCGGCCGCAAACGCACCAGCCGCCAAATAGAAAATTCGCTCTGGACAGGTTCGATCGCCGCGGACCGCGCGCAAAGTGCGGTGTCGATTCAGCTAGGATAATGTAGCTGTACCCCGTGTAGCTGTACCCCGTGATGCAGCACCCCGTGCCACCTCACCGCGAGCAGACACTCAATGTGCCGCAACCGCTTCAATTAACATCGATGCCATGAGTTATCGCAATCCCTCGTTCGAATCCAAAATCTGCGCACCAAACGATCTTATGGAACGCGTCATATCCATCGATCGTCCATTGGTATTTACCAATGGCGTGTTCGACCTTTTGCATCGCGGCCATGCGACCTATCTTGATCAGGCTCGATCTCTGGGCGCGTCCCTGCTTGTCGCGCTCAATGGCGACGCTTCGGCAAGACGCTTGAACAAAGGCGCCGATCGCCCGGTAAATACTCTGGATGATCGTGCCGCCGTAATCGCGGCGCTCAGTTCGGTGAGTATCGTGACATGGTTCGACACTGACACTCCGCTTGAACTGATCATGACGGTGCGACCTGAAGTGCTGGTCAAAGGCGGTGATTGGAAACCCTCAGAGATGGTCGGCGCGCGCGAAGTCAGCTCCTGGAATGGCGCGGTGCATTCGATTCCGTTTGCGTTTGATCGATCTACCACCGCCACGCTCATGCGAATTCGCGGCCCCAAGACCTAGCCCGGCACCCAAGGTCGTAGAGAATCGACGCGGCGGGGGAATGCCAATACCAATAATCGAGTAATCCCTGACTAGGCGGCACAGTCCTGGAACGCCGTGCCAGGAAATTCCTTGGCCAGTTCAATCACCTTCGGCCTGGCGCTCTCCAACACTTCGCGAAGTTGCAGCGAAATGCGCACCACCGGCGTTGGACGCGGACCAATGCGGGCGGTGCGCACGCCGCGGTCTTGCAATTGCTCCATTTTAATTTTCGCCGCTTCTTCGCTACGAAATACCCCTAGGGAAATCGCGAACCGGAACTTGGGGTCCTCCTGAACAATGAACAATTGTTCAATGCCCAGGCGCTTGAGCTCATCGACCTTTTGCACCGCGCCCTGGCGGTTAGCCTGCGGCGGCAAATAAATCCACCATCCTGTGGCTTCCTCGGTTTTTCGCTCGGTGACTTTTACGCCGGGGGAGACCAGCAGCAAAACCTCTTGCGCGCGCGCGATTTCATCCAGACCAAAACCGTTCCACTCCATGCAGGATACCGTCTTGGGCGCGGCGGGCTTGGGCGGTTCGGACTTGCGCGCCGCTGCCTGCGTCGCGGATAACAGGCGAATGCTGTCCGGGTTAATTTGCTGTGCCAACAGTTGCGCTTCCGGCGAAGACATTTCGGGGACGTACTGGGCCCAGCCATAAAACGCCAGATTTGCCAACAACAAAATCAATACAAACAATCTCATTGTGAAATCCGTTCCCACAAAAGCCTCGCCGGCGTGAGGCGTCTATCAAGCCTCGCCGGCGTGAGGCGTCCATCAAGCCTCGCCGGCGTGAGGCGTCTATCAGAATTCATGCGAAAAATCTCAAGCGCACGACTTCAAACGCACAACTTTCACCTGGTTCGCAGCACGATGTTCCGTCCTGCTACCTGCCCTGTAGTTGTGGTGCCGCGCGTACAAGGCCTTCCAAGACCAGATTATCCACCACCCGATGCCTGATATTAAGGTGTTCCGCGATCTGGATAGAGGCGCCCCCTGAGATCACACACAATCCGTTTTGGGATAATCGCCCGAACATTCTCTCGATCGCGCCTGTTTGAGCGAATAGACAGCCCGATTCGATGGCGTCAGCGGTATTTCGTGGCGTATCCGAAACAGCGCCATCGCCTAGCTCCAGCCCCGCGGTATGCCGCGCCAGTGCCTGCTTCATGAGCTTCATGCCTGGCAGAATTAAACCACCACAAAATTCGCCATTGGCACGAAGAACATCGACGGTCGTGGCCGTTCCCGCCATGACCACCAGGCAATCACCCGAATGCAAGGCCTGCGCACCGATCAACGCCAACCACCGGTCGACACCGAGCGACGCCGCATCAGCGTATCCATTGATCACGCCATGTTCCGCGGCGCTTGGCGTGATCCAACACGGCACCACGTGAAACCGGCTTAACACCTGCTCCAATCGAGCAGCAATGTCCTGACCCGCGACATTGCTCACCATGATCGCGGAGGGTTGCTCGGTAAAATTCCACTGTTGCGACAGGCTCGAAATCTGTTCGATATCGAGAACACCGCGCTCGATCCAATCGATTCGCGATCCAGCACGCGCTTCAAGAGGCGCGCAGCAGCCCCACTTGAGTCGAGAATTGCCGCAATCTATCGCCAGTATCACACTGGCCTCAATGACAGCTCACCGCTGTAGTGGGCACGAACGACACCATCGGATCGTATCAACAGCGCCCCATCCTCGGCCACACCCAGGGCTTCCCCTTCGGCCTCCACCCGATCCGCGCTGCCAAGGCAAACCTGCCTGCCTTGCCAGGCATGGCGCAAAAGCCATTCTTCGCGAACACCGGCGAAACCCTCCGCAGCGAAGACCTCGAGCGCCGCTTCGACCCCACCCAATAACGCCACGAGTATGGCGCTGCGGTCGGCGCGCACACCCGCCTCGCCTAAGTCAGCCACCGCATGTCGAAATAACGTGTCAGAGCGATCTATTTGATCCTGCAGAGAACGGGAGTGACTCACGTTTAGACCAATGCCTATAACCGCGACTGTCTTGTCATCCTGGTGAAATGTTTCAACCAGGATGCCACCCAGTTTGCGCCCGTCGAACAAAAGATCATTAGGCCATTTGAGCTTAATGCCCACCGCCCCTTGCGCCTCCAGTGCCCGCACCGATGCGAGCGCAACCACAAGACTCAGGGCCGCAAGTCTCGATAGTCGGGAGTCAAAACGCCAAAGCAAGGAAAACGTCAAACACTGCCCCGGATTGGATATCCAGGTCTTGCCGTGCCTGCCTCTACCCTGCGTCTGCTGTTCGCAAACAATGGCGCTGCCGTGCGGCGCACCTGCCCTGGCGAGCGCCAACAAGTGGGTGTTAGTCGAAGCGCATTGCTTGAGCACTTGTACCCGTATGCGCGAGCCTTGCAGTTCGCCCCATCGGGCGAGCGAAGCCCCGTCTATCGGATCCGACATGGGAGTCAACTCGGCAAGGGATGCTTCTAATACCACCGATAAATACTAACATGGCGATTCGCGAATCCCCTGCCCGGGATGATGCCTGCGGCAGACTCGAAAAAACCACAGGTTTTATAATCCCGCACAAAGCCCTTAGGACCTCGATTTGACCACCCATAAAACATTGCGTTTATTCGTTGCTTCTGTGCTGTTGGCCAACGGCGCAGCCCATGCACAAACGAGCCTGGCGCTATGGCACGGTCTCACCGGGGTTCGATCCCAAGCCATGACGCGCCTCGTAGAGAGCTTCAACGCATCTCAATCCGCCTATCGGGTAATTGCAGATTACAAGGACACCGAACAGAATTTCATATCCAGGCTGCTTGTCGCGCATCAAGCCGCGGGCGCGCCGCACATGGTGCACCTCGACCAAATATCGGGGCAGTCCTTGGCATTGCAGCGAAATCTGGTTCGCCCGGTGCAGATCGTGATGCAGGAGGCGGACCCGCGACTAAAACCCCCTATCTACCTTCCGGGCATTATTGATGCCTCCACCGATACTTTGGGGCGCCTTGTCTCCCTACCCTTAGGGGCCTCGTCGGTCGCTCTTTTTGTTAATCGCGAGGTTTTATCCAAGGCTGGCATCGATCCCAATTCGACATTTCGAACCTGGCGAGACCTGCAGGACGCAGCCCTGAAAATCGTCGATTCGGAAACCTCCGGCTGCGCTTTCTCGAGCGACAAACAAGCTTGGGTGTTGATCGAAAATGTGCTGGCCATGCATGACCAGGCATTCATGGAAACCTCAGGGCCGTTTTCGCATGTATCCAAGATAAGCTTCAGCAATCGACTGCTGGTTCGGCATGTCGGCATGCTCGCGTCCTGGTCGACCAGCGGCATCTTCAGCTATTTCGGCCCGCGTGGCGAGGCCGGAGAGCGATTCGCCGCGGGGGAGTGCGCCATGCTGGCGGGGCCCTCGTCACTTTATCCGCAACTGTCGCAGAGTATTGGTCCCCGGTTGAACATGCTCGCGCTACCTGTCTATGACGATATTTCTTCGCCGCAAAGCCGATCCTTAAGCAGTGCAAACAGTCTATGGGTACTCACTGGCAAGGCGACGAAGGATTACAAGGGCGTGGGACTTTTTCTTGCGTACCTGTCGCGTCCTGAGGTTCAGGCGCAGTGGCATCAATCCACTGGCGACCTGCCACTGACGGCACAAGCCTATGAAATGTCCCGCAAATCGGGGTTTTATCAACGGCAAGCCTGGGCGGAAATTCCAATTCGCAGCACCCTCGCCGCCGGGCCCGCACGCAAGATCGTGCCGCAATTGCCACAGATTGGAAGAGTCAGGGATATTCTCGACGCCGAACTTGAGGCGGTTTGGGCGCGCCACAAGACGCCCAAGGAGGCGCTCGATGACGCCAGCGAGCGAAGCACAAAGCTGCTGAGCGGCAAATAAACCAGTCGACAGATCAAAGCCGGCCCATCAAAACCAGCAAGCGGCTTCGCGTTCCAACGTCAAGCAACTTCGCGTCCCGCCGTGGAGCAGCTTAGCGTCCCGCCGTCAAGCAGCTTAGCGTCCTACTCTCCTTGATGCGATTAAAACGGCAATTGGGCGCCTGTTTTGGCGGCCGACAGCACGCGCCTGAAATCGTCCTGAATGCGCGCCAGCGCGGTCTCATTGTCAGCCTCGAAACGCAACACAATGACCGGCGTGGTGTTCGAGGCGCGCGCCAATCCGAACCCATCCGGGTATTCCACACGTAAGCCATCCAGCTGTATGACCTCGTTCGCGCCATCGAAGTGCGCATTTTTCTGCATGGCCGCGATCAATCTGTGCGGCTCGCCTTCGGCAAGCGCCCAGTTGAGTTCCGGCGTGGATACCGCGTCGGGCAGGGCTTCAAGAACGGCGGCCGGATCGCGCTGGTGTGACAGAATCTCCAGCAAGCGAGCCCCCGCGTACTGGCCATCATCGAAACCGTACCAACGCTCCGAGAAAAATATGTGGCCACTCATCTCACCGGCGAGCGCCGCGCCAGTTTCCTTCAGGCGAGCCTTGATGAAGGAATGCCCGGTCTTCCAGAGACTGGGGACACCACCGTGCTGCTTTATCCACGGCGCGAGCAAACGGGTGCATTTCACGTCATAGACGATGGTCGCGCCCGGAACGCGTTCGAGCACATCGGCAGCGAACAGCATCAGTTGCCGGTCTGGATAAATTATTTTCCCGGCGGGCGTCACCACGCCCAGGCGATCGCCATCACCGTCGAAGGCCAGACCCAATTCCGCACCGGTATCACGCACCGCGCGGATCAAATCCTGGAGATTCTCAGGCCGCGAAGGATCGGGATGGTGATTGGGAAATTTTCCATCGACTTCGCAGAACAAGCCCGTCACTTCACACCCCAGCCGTCGATACAATTCCACCGCAGTGGCGCCCGCGACGCCGTTGCCGCAATCGACCACGATTTTCATCGGCCGCGCCAATTTGATATCCCCGACTATCCTCAACAGGTAGTCTTCAACGATTTCGCGCGGCTGTATGACTCCGGCGCCTCGCGAGAAGCGGCGATCCTCGATTCGCCGCCGCAGGGACTGAATGTCATCGCCTGACAAGGTCACACCGCCAATCACCATTTTCAAACCGTTGTAATCCGGCGGATTGTGACTTCCCGTTATTGATACCGCGCTACCGCAACCCAGATGATGCGCGGCGAAATATGTCATGGGCGTTGCCACCATGCCGATATCGATGACATCCACGCCAGCCTCGCACAATCCCTGCGCCAATGCCTTTCCAAACGCCGGACCGGACAATCTGCCATCGCGCCCCACGGCGAAGCAAGGGTTTGGAGCAATCTCTCCGCGCTGCGCGCGCTCGCGCGCCTCGCTGCCCAAGGCTTTCCCTATGAGACGCACAGCCTCTTCATTCAACGTTTGGCCGACGATGCCGCGTATGTCGTAGGCCTTGAATATTTCGGGCGCGATGGATGCCATGAGAATTCTCGAAAATGGAAACTGTGAATTGGGAAATAGTCACCTACGAGCCACGTGTTGACAATTCTGGCAAAGATCCAGGGTTTGAATACATCCCGCAAAAATGTAGTGTTGCGCATTTTGCAACGCTACATTTTTGCGGGAAAGGTGGCCTCAATAACACCCTATTTGGTTCCGGCTACCCCGGCTTAGGTTTCTTATGTGACTATTAGTAATGGGGAAATCAGCGAATTCAGCGAATTCAGCGCGATAGTCGAACACCCGGTGGCAAACGCACATACCTGTCGACAAACCCGATTATACGATTCGCAAACCAATCGAAACTACCGGGGAACGC
>CAMDFL010000041.1 GCA_945897475.1 Bordetella parapertussis | reverse complement strand
CACATTGAGGCGGGTGATTCGCACGACCCGGGTTCATCTTACTGAATGGGAGGTTGAGCAAATCTGCGTGTCACCGGCGCCAACCAATTAGTGCTGCCAACGCCGATCGAGAAAGGAGAGGTCAGGGGGGAGGTTAGTTACGATGATTTCATGCTTTGCAGATCAAGTAGTTGCCGAACTGCTTCCAACTAAGCGAGACAAACTTGCTGCATTGCACAATCGAATTATACGCGATTGAGGTGTTGTGTCGATTAGCAATTGTCGATTAGCAATTGTCGATTAAAAATTGTTGATCGATATTCTGTCGATCGAACAATTGTGGATCGCCCTCCTTTCGTCGATTTGACGATCCGGTAGCGCCTTCGAGTAAATGCTAAAGTCCGCGGCGCCACGCTTTGCTGCGCAGGCGTGCAAATCAATCAATGACACCCAGAGGAGAAATGTAATGGCAAAGGCATATTGGATCGCTGTCTATCATTCGGTCAAGAATCCCGACGCGCTGGTCGCGTATGCGCAGCTCGCCGGTCCGGCAATTCAGGCGGCAGGTGGAAAATTTCTGGTGCGCGGCAATCCATCGAAGGTTTATGAAGCCGGCCTCATGCAACGTACGGTGGTGATCGAATTTGACAGCGTCGACAAGGCGATCGCCACTCACGACAGCCCCGGATATCAGGCGGCGCTGGCGGCGCTTGGCGACGCGGCTGAGCGCGATCTACGCATTGTCGAAGGGGTGTAAGAAGCGAACTGCGGAGGCGATCGGGATTTTATTCACGAATAAACTTTGACTACGGAATCTCATGTCACAACTTAATCTTTCCATTGCGACCACGGACTACGATCATTTCCGCGATTTGCGCATGGGTCTGGTGAAAGCGGAGGGTATCGATCTCAACTGGATGACTCTGGGCCACCACGAGTGTTTTGCCCGATTTACCGCCAATCGGGAGTTTGATTTGTCTGAGTTGTCCTTCGCCAAATTCACCGCTCAGGTGACGAGGAAGAATTCCGACATCATCGGCCTGCCGGTAATTTGTTCACGGCTGTTCCGCTTCAGTTCGTTCTATGTCAATAAAAAAAGCCGCATCAAAAGCATCAAGGACCTGAAGGGCAAGAAGGTCGGATCGCCCGAGTGGGCACATTCGGCGGCGGTGTACATGCGCGGCTGGATGCATAACGACATGGGCGTGAAACTCACCGATGTGCATTGGGTTCAGGCGGGCGCAAATTCGCCGGGCCGCGAGGAGAAGGTCGAACTCAATCTGCCCAAGGGCCTGAAGCTCACGCGCGTTGCCGACAAATCCTTGAGTCAGATGATTGCCTCCGGCGAGATCGACTGCGCCATCATCGCGCGGCCTCCGGATTGTTTTCTCCAGGGTCATCCGGATGTGGTGCGCCTGTTCCCCGACTATCTGGAGATGGAGGAGGAGTATTTCGCGAAGACGAAAGTCTGGCCCATCATGCACATCATCGCGATGAAGAGATCGATTGCCGAAGAACACCCGTGGGTGGCGCGCAATCTGTACAACGCGTTTCAGGAATCAAAACGCCGCAGCATCGAGCGGCTGCTCGATCCGGCGGTATCGCGTTACCCGCTGGCCTGGATGCCGACCTATGCAAGGAAGATGCGCGACCTCTTCGGTGGCGATCCTTTTCCATATGGCATTGAGGAAAACCGAGCCACCTGGGAGCAGATGGCTTTGTATACGCATCAACAGGGAATCGCGCATCGACGGTTCAAGCCTGAGGAAATTTTCCCCAAGGGAATGATGACCAAGGTGGTGATTTGAGCGCAAACGACGCGGCACGGCCAATGCATGAACTTACCTGATAGGGAAACAAGATGAACGACAAAATCCCCACCACCGGCGGTCCAGTAGCCGCCAGCGTGCTCGAAGATCTCGCCGCGGCCAGCCGTATTCTGGCTGCGCAAAACGTGGTCGATGCCTTTGGCCACGTATCCATGCGCCATCCTTCCGCACCCGACCGCTATCTGATGGCTAAATCGATTTCCCCGGCGCGCGTGTTGCCCGAGGACATTATCGAATACGACCTCGACAGCAACCCGGTCAACGCCAACGGCCGCGGCAGTTTTCTCGAACGTTATATTCATAGCGAAATCTTCAAAGCGCGGCCGGATGTGATGTCGGTGGTGCACAGTCACTCGCCCTCGGTGGTGCCGTTCGGCTTGGTGGGTGTGCCGATGCAGGCGATGTTTCACACTGCGGGTTTCATTGCCGCGGGCGTTCCGATATTCGATATCGCCGAAAAATTCGGCGCAACCGACATGCTGGTGGGCACTATTGAAAAAGGCGTAGCGTTAATCGAAGTGATGGGCAGTCACGACATTGTTCTCATGCGCGCGCATGGAAGCGTTGCCTGCGGGCCGACTTTGCAGACCGCGGTATTTCGTGCTGTTTATACGGAGATGAATGCGCGCATTCAGCACTACGCTATCGCTTTGAGCGGAGGTATGCCTTTGGCTGCGCTTGATGAGGAGGAGGGCAGGTTGTCCGACATCGTCAACCAGGGTGCCGGAATGCGCGCCTGGGATTTGTGGCGCAGCCAGGTTAATTGGTGAGTGGGTGGGGGGCAGGAACCATGTCAGAACAAGCGATCAAACAACAGATCGTCGATTGCGTGCGCATGCTCGAGCAGGCGGACATCATCGACTACAACGGCCATGTGAGCGCGCGAGTCGGCGAGAACCGCGTTCTCATTAACATCGGCTCGTGTCAACGCAGTGCGCTGACGGTCGATGATATTTGCGCCATTGATATCGAGGGAAAACTGATTGAAGGCAAGGCCAACCCGCCGCTGGAGTGCCACCTGCATTGCGGCATCTATCGGGCTCGCCCGGATGTGAAGGCTGTGGTGCATGCGCATTCCAAGTGGACCACGTTTCTCACCATGGTCGGTGCGAAGTACCAGCCGGTGTATGCGCAAGGCTCGCTCCTGTATCCCGTTCCGGTGCTCGATTCGCCGGATTCAATCAATAACCGGCCGATGGCCGAAAAGCTCGCCGCGACGCTTGGGGATAGGCCGGCGGTGTTGATGAAGTCGCACGGCGCGGCCATTGTCGGCAAAGACCTTGTCGAGGCGTTTGTGCTTGCGAATTACCTCGAAGAGAACGCCTATCGCCAGTACATGGCGATGCAGATCGGCAAGCCCTATGAGTTCGATGCGCGGGAATTGGCGCTGTGCCGCGAAAAACTCTGGAATCAGGGGTTGTTTCAGCGCACTTGGGATCATTTCCGCGCAAAATTGAAGTGATTACCAAGTATATGTACGCTGATAAACGGCGAACTGAAAAGCGGTGAACTGAAACCCGGTAAGCTGTAAAGCGCACGCTGAAGTAAGCTCACTACCCAGGACGAAAATTTAAACGTGGAGTCGGCCATGGATCAGGCAGAACAAAGTCCCTCAAGCGCGCCCCGTGCGAATGACCCAGGCGATCTGTCGCGCCGCATGGAGATCAACGTCGGCCGACACGCCAGTAAAATCCCAGATTGGGATGCTTTTCCGGCCAGTCGTGGCTACCCGGAACTCTCCCGCTCGCAAATTCGATACATTGGCGCCGGCGGTTCACCCAAAGTCGATGACCCCGGCACGCTGCCGCCGCAACACTTTACGCTGAGCATGGTGCATCAACCGGTGGGTAAATATGGCGCGGCGCATGCCCATGAGGTGGACGAGTCATTTCTGGTGCTGGAGGGCGTGCTGACGGTCGGCTGGGAATGGGATGGCGAAGTGATTTTCGCGCGCCTCGGGCCGCGCGACATGATCCTGCATGCCAGTGGCAGGCCGCACGGTTTTCGTAATGACGGCAACGATCCGGTGCTGATGTCGATCATGGTGGGCAAGGGCCGGCCGATGCCGCCTGCTTACGCCTATCACCCGAGCACGCACGAACCGGAACTGTCGAGAAATTTCGGCGCGAAGCCGGGGCACGGTCAGACCCTGTCCTTCGACAGCAGCGATCTTCGGCATCGTGAAATGGCGCGCCACATCGTGCGCTTCAGTCAGCAGAAGCCGCAATGGGATTCAGCCGGATTTGCGCGCCTGCCCTATATCGGCGAAGGTGGCGCTCCACCGCGAACTTTTTCCAAGGACATGATTTTTCTGCCGAGGGGCGCGGGTGTGCAGGCCTACGAGCGGCCGGTAGAAGAAGCCTACCTCGTGCTCGATGGATGCATCTCGGTTGCTTGGGAGGAAAAAGGCGAGACGGTGTGGAAACGCCTTGGACCGCGCGACCTGGTCCTCAATCCCGCGGGCCAAGCCCACCGCTTCAGAAACGACGGTCTGACTGACGCGCACTTCATGATGGTGACGGGTAGCGCCGATAACAGCGGCGTGGTTTTTCGCGCCGCGTGATAGCGCAGCACAGCGCGAAACGATCTATCTTTCCTCGGGCAGCACCGGCAGCCACTCGGTAGATAGCTTGGCATCGGTCTTGCGATGCGAGGCGCGCAACCACCCTTGCGATACCGGCGATTTAGGTTCGATGGCGGTGAGGAAAGTGGCTTCCTTCCCTTGTGGATCGAAAGCTCGAATCGTGATGAATAAATCCGCGTCGGGTGTCGTCGAGGATAGCCACACGCGCAGCTTGAGCGGCCCGGCGAACGTCATTTCCTTTTTCATGGGCGCGCTGCGAAACGCGAGGCCTTCGCCATTTGCCTCGAAACTTGCGCTGGCGTCCTGCGCCGGGGTCGCCGATTCAAGGGATAAATTGGCCAAATTAAGATGCAGTGGTGTCCAATTGGTGAAGCGCATTGGCCATTTTGTATCCGGTAGCCAGCTTTTTATCGAATCGTCTGTGGCGCGTATTGAAACCCCCACGCGCGGCTCGGATTCCCAGCCGTTGGCGACGATCAGGGCCGGTGTGCCGCTGGCCGGTGAAGATATCCGTGTAGGGGCTGTCGGGACTGCCGTGCTGATGATCGTTGTTGAAAAAGCATTATCGGGGAAATGGAAATGCGCGCTCGAGCACGGTCCGTTAAGCGCGTCATGACGAAGCGATACGACACGACACGACACGACACACACGACACGCGGCGCGGCCACGACTGAGCTAGACTCGGCGAAAATCACCTTTTTGGATACACCAACAATGCAACAACGCACCATGGGAAATTCGGGTCTGCTGGTATCGGCGGTGGGTCTGGGCGGAAACAATTTCGGTGGCAGGTTGAATGCGGCGGAGACGCGTGCCGTGGTTCATAAAGCCCTGGATGTGGGAGTGACTTTTTTTGATTCGGCCGATACCTATGGCCGGCGCGGCGGCGGAAAAACCGGCTCTGCGGAAATCGTGCTCGGCGATGCGCTGGGCGCGCGCCGCAAGGATATCGTGCTCTCCACCAAATTCGGCCATGCCATGGATGATGAGGGGAAATTGCAGGGCGCGTCGCGTCGCTACATCATCACTGCGGTCGAAGACAGTTTGAAACGCCTGAAAACAGACTGGATCGACCTGTATCAATTGCATGCCGCCGATCCCCTGACCCCCATCGAAGAAACCATGCGCGCCATGGACGATCTGGTGCGTCAGGGCAAGGTGCGCTACATCGGCTGCTCAGGCGTTCAGTCCTGGCAATTCGTCGAGGCAAACTGGACTGCGAAGACCCATGGCCTCACGCCATTTATTTCGCAGCAGCATGAATATTCCCTGGTCAATCGCGGCATCGAAGCCGAGATGGTTCCAGCCGCGCGTTCAGTGGGCATTTGCATCCTGCCCTTTTATCCGCTGGCAAGCGGCTTGCTGACTGGCAAATACACACCGGGCGCCGCGCCGCCGCCGGGATCGCGCTTCGCCAATCCGACCCGCTTCGAGACGCGCTTCCAGAACGACGCCACCGTGAAGAAAGTCGAGGCCTTGCGCGCCTTCGCCGAAGCGCGCGGCCATACCTTGCTCGAACTGGCAATGAGTTGGCTGGTGGCCCAGCCCTTCGTTGGCAGCGTCATTGCAGGAGCAACTACGCCCGAACAGGTTGAATCCAATGCGAAGGCCGCGTCGTGGAAACTCACCGCCGAAGACCTTGCAGCGGTGGACCAGATAACGTAAAAAGGGGCCAGGCTCGAATTTATTCTGTACAGTTATCTCGAGAAAAGAGAAAAGGGGCGGGGCCAAAATTTAGCCGTTACAGTTAATCCGACCCTGCCTCGTTTTTCAGATTCATTTCCCAATTTTATCGTCAAGGAGCGAAGATGAAAGTTCTAAAGGGTTGTCTGCTTGCCGCCGCGTTCGCCGTTTCGTTTGCACCAGCCGCGCAGTCTCAGAGCTTTCCGGTAAAACCAATTCGCCTGATCGTGAATCTTCCACCTGGTACCGCGGCGGACCTGGTCGCGCGTACGCTGGCGCCGAAAATGAGCGAGACCATGGCCCAGACGGTGCTGGTAGAGAACCGCCCCGGCGCCACTGGTTATATCGGCTTGGATGCAGTGGTCAAATCCGCGCCGGACGGTTATACCCTGGTGCACACTTCAGGCAGCACGATTGCCATTAATCCCCATCTGTACAAATCCACATTCGATACGCTCAAGGACTTGGACCCGATCGCGCCGACCATGCGCACCACCATCATCCTGGTGGTGCGAGCCGACTCGCCGATCAAGAATGTCGCCGACCTGGTGGCCCAGGCACGCGCCAATCCTGGCAAGCTGAACTTTGGATCCTCGGGCGCGGGCAGCGGCATGCACATCGCTACCGAAATGATGATGCGTTCCGCGAAGATTCAGGCGACGCACATACCTTATAAGGGATCGTCGGATACCTTGGCTTCGCTGTTAGCCGGAACACTGGCCTTTACCTTCGACCCCGGTGTGGCCCTCCCCCAGGTCAAGGCGGGCAAGCTGCGCTTGATTGGCGTGGCGCGCGGTACGCGTTCTCCCCTCTATGCCGATACGCCGACCATGGCCGAAGCAGGCGCGGATGCCAACGCGGACGTGGTGTTCGGTATCTATGGCGCTGCAGGAACGCCCAAGGATATCGTCTCGCGCCTGAACCGCGAGATCGGTCGAGGCATGCAGTCCAAGGAAATCGCCACCACACTCGGCATTCTCGCGGCCGAACTGGTCAGCGGTTCGGCGGAAGAATTCGCGGAGCAGCAGCGCCGCGATCGGGAACGCTACGGCGTGTTCGTTCGCGAGGCTGGCATAAAGGCCGATTAAATCGTCTTCTCGACCAGCACCCGAAGTTCCGCCTTCAATTCCGGGTCGATGCCGAACCATGATTTCCAGGCGGGCCGCACCTGGTGCATGAGCATGCCCAAGCCATTCAAGGTCCGGTTTCCGCGTTGGCGCGCCGCGGCGAGAAATGGTGTCTCCAGAGGTATGTAAATAATGTCCGCTACAAGCGCGCTGGCCGCCAGCTTGTTAAGCTTAATGTCCAGTGCCGGGTTGCCCACCATACCCTGGCTGGTGGCATTGACCACCGTCGCCGCGCCTTCCAACAGATCATGGCGTTCATCCCACGGATAAACCTTGATCGGCCCGCCGAATTCACTGGCGATGCTCGTGGCGCGCGACAGTGTCCGATTCACCAGACGTATTTCCTTTGCGCCTTCCTGGAGAAGTCCGTAACACACGGCACGCGATCCGCCGCCCGCGCCGATCACCGTGATCGGCCCCGCATCGGCGCGCCAGTCCGGCTGATCCTGCTTCAAATTGTGGATGAACCCGTAACAATCGTTATTGCTGCCCGCGAGCGATCCATCGGGCCGCACCACCACGCAACTGATGGCGCCTATGCTTTTACCCACGGTATCGACTTCATCGACGATTTTCATCGCCTGTTGCTTGTGCGGAATGGTGAGATTGCAGCCCGAGAACCCCAAAGGATGGAGCGCTCGAAGCGCCGCCTCAAGTGCCTCGGGACGAATCGCTAGCGGCACATAGGTGCCCGCTAGTTTGTATTGGTTGAATAAATAGTTATGCAGCATCGGCGAACGCGAGTGCATGACGGGCCAGCCCATTACACCGGCCATAAAAAAACGTTCGGGGTTTGCCATCAGTGTTGCCTTCGTCGGAATACTACCGGGGCCTACTGGGGCTTGAGTCCGGCCTTCGCCAACAAGGCCGGCCAACGCTGCACCTCTATTTTTATGAAAGCATCCACGTCCGGCGGTGAATACAAGCTATAACCGCGCGAGCTCATCTGCTTATTGAATTCGGGGGTGGCGGCGACCGCGTTGATCGCCTGACGCAGGCGCAGCACGATCGGTCGCGGCGTCGCAGCCGGTGCGAACAGGCCAGTCCAGTTCTCCAGCACCATCTCCGGCACGCCGGACTCCTTCGCGGTTGGAACATCGGGCAGGATGGAATCGCGCGCGTTGCCCGAGGTGGCGATGCCGCGCACTTTGCCGCTTTTTATGAAAGGCTGCGCGGTGCCGGTGGCATCGAAAAACAAATCCACTCGGCCCGCCATCATGTCCAGATAGACGGGTGGCGCGTTTTTGTATTGCACTTCCAGGATATCGACACTGGCAAGGCTTTTCAGCAGCAAAGTGGCCACCGTCTGTCCGGTTCCCTGTCCCGGAGTTCCCACGGTGAGCTTGCCCGGATTAGCGCGCGCGTAGGCGATCAGTTCCTGCAGATTTTTCGGGCCGAAATCCGCGCGAGCGGAGAGCGTGTAGCTGTTGGTGCTCACCAGTTGCAGCGGCACCAGATCGGTGCCGGGGTTGTAGGGAAGATCTTTGACCAGCGCAGAGGCATGCGCAATGCTGCCGATTCCACCAATCACCATGGTGTAGCCATCCGGCGCGCTTTTCACCACGTATTGCGTGCCGACCACGGTTCCGGCGCCGGGGCGATTTTCCACTACCACCGATTGCCCCAGTTCTTTTGACAAACCTTCGCCCAGCAGGCGGCCGGTAAAGTCATAACCGCCGCCCGGTCCGATCGGCACCACGATATTAAGCGGTTTGATCGGGAAGGCTTGTGAGTAGGCGATCGGCGCGACTACCCATAGGGTTGATGTGAGGATTAATACCGTGGCTAAAGATCTCATTCAAAATCCTTTTTTACAGAGGCGAGCGGTCATTATGCGCAGTCACGCAAGACTGTCAATATACACCGTCGCATATCCGCCGTCGCCATGGAAATTGCACGCTCTGCGCGGATTCGCGAAAGCGCACGCAAGTAAACGAAAAGCGCTCTGGCGAGGCGGGAAAACGCGTCCACGACTAACTCCCAATGTGTGGCAGCTAACTGACCATCCCGATGGCGGATGCTCGACCGGAAACATTACGATGCGAGGCTAACTCTTAACGCCGAGTCCCTGCATAAAACGTTCTCGAATCCTGGATGGATTACGCTCGGTTTCCGCTGCGGGCGGCTGCTCATCAATGCGCGCCGCGATCAACCATGGGCCGTCACTTTTGATCGCGCGATCGATCTGCTCCTCAAAATCTTTCTCATCCAACGCCCAGGCGCTCTTGGCTAAGCCAGCGCCGCGGGCGATGGCGACAATATCGGCGCCGCGTGAAGTCAAGGTCGGCTGCTTGCCGGTAATTTGATAGACGCCGTTGTCCATGATGATGATGGTCAGGTTCTTTTGTGCTTGGGCCGCGATCGTTCCCAGGCACCCCAGTTGCATCAGAATCGATCCGTCGCCCTCGATGCCGATGACGCGTCGATTGGGTTGCGCCAATGCAACGCCGAGAGCAATAGGGCATGCAAGGCCCATGCTGCCCAGCATGTAGAAATTTTGCGGACGTTGACCGGCAGCCCACAGATCAAAGTTGGTATTGCCTATGCCGCCTATGATGGCTTCGTCGCCTTTCAGGCTCGCTACCAGGCGTTTGCACAGATCACTGCGGTTCATGACCTTCACGGAATCGCGGCTGGCGGGTGTCAATGTGCTCATATTGGTGCTCACTTTCTCGCCGCGCTGGTCAGAAGCGGGGAAAGTATCAGCGCCGCCGGGGCCTGTGTCAGGATGGCCTGTGCGATGCTGCTATCGGCGATGAATTCCAGTTCATCTGAGCGCGTAATGGTATGGTTTTCGATACCCAATGATTCGAGCACCGGGCGCATGGTGCGGCACACCATCGCCTGGCCGATATTGAATTCGCCCAGAGTGCCGCGTTCGGACACGATCATCAGCAGCGGAATCTGATAGGGAACGGCAAGCGAGGCCAGCACATTGGGCAAAGTTGCAAAGCCGCTGGTCTGCATCAACACCACGCCGCGTGTGCCGCCCATCCATGCTCCCGCGACAATACCAACCGCTTCCTCCTCGCGGGCAGGGGAGATCACGGTGAAGTAATCATCCGCGTGCAAGGCGCGGATCAAAGGCGTGAGCACCCGGTCGGGGACGTAGGTAACCAGTCGAACCTGGTTGGCTTTCAAAACCTGCAGCAGGATTTCGTGCCAGGGCGGCAATATTTTCATGGAAGAATCAATAAAAAAACAGGGGCGTGCCACGATTTGATCTCAATAAAACCGTGGAACGCGTCCAGCTTACATGACAAATCACATGACTTGCGCCGCAAGCCTGATTACGGCGTTTGCAACGCCACAATCAGTTCGACAAGCGCCGGCCGAGCGACACCGCGTACGAGCCCGCGCGCGCCGCGAGTACCGGGTCAGCGCTCGGTGCGAGTCCGGCAGGCAGCACGGTGGGCAGAAAGGTCTCACCATCGCAGGCTTGGCCGGTAACGCGATTGATGACCAGGCTCCCCATGTTGACTTCAGCACGGTCGGCGGGCCACGGCTCGGTGGGGTCGATCAATTGATCCTCTGGCCGTGCCAGTTGCGCAATAACATTGAAAATCGCAGGACCCTTGGCTAGGCGCTCGGAGAGTTCGGTTACCAAAAAATTGCCGCCCTTTTCCTTGGCTTCGGCATCGGTCAGGCCTAGGCGTCCCGCCACCGGTTCAAAGCGCCAGCGCAAAGCCTGCGTCCTGCCGGCCGCGTTGGTCGCAATAAAGGCATTGGTGCTCCAGTAGGGGACGGTGGCATAACTCGCTGGCACGGGTTGTCCGCCGATGTACGCGGCCTGCTTGGTTGTGGCCGGATTGGCCTTTGAGAATTCCGCGATGGCGGCGGGGTTGGCCTGTTTGGTGGCCGGGTCGGGCGAGCGCACCTTCATGAACTCAACGAATTGTTCCGGTGTTTGCGCAAAAAAATGCGGCGCGGAAATAAACACCCAATCCAGGCGTTCGTTGCCGTCGCTGGCGCGCACCGCGATGCCGCGCACGCTCTTGGCGTTATCGGGCGCATTGGGATTGCCCCCGCCGATCGAGAAGCGGCCGATGATCGGCGTACTTTTTCCGGTCTGGAACATATTGGCTCGCGTAATCGCGGTGGCGCCGGATGCGGCCTCGAATTGACCTGCCACGCAGAACCCCTTGGCATGCGAACCGCGCGCCTTGTGTTTGCCGAACACGCCGTTGAGCGCGTCCATGAGTTCGGTGGGCGAGGTTCGCGACATGCTTGGCTGGGATGACATTGAATCGGGCTGATTCATGGAGGCGCAGCCCGCGGCGGCGCCAAGCAAAGAGATGACGACGAATTTGCGCATCGGGTTATGTTGAATTACTCGCATGTGGATTCTCCGGTTGACGATTGAAATCGCCGGACCTCGTCTCGGACGCGCCAAGCGGATGGCTTTGTCGCTGCGAGCGATCCTGCCATCAGGAAGTAGTCGGCCTGGGCCGGCCTTCCTTACAGCCGTGGCGAAAATCTCTACCAGCGGCGTCTTAGAACCGTGGCAAAGTTTTCGACAAGCAGCGCCTCAGGACCGTGGCAGAGTTTTCGACAAGCAGCGTGTCAGAAAACTACCAGGCTCAGCCAATAGGCAATCGCGGCGACGAAGGCGCTCGCAGGGATGGTGAATATCCACGCCCATACGATATTTCCGGCCACGCCCCAGCGCACCGCGCTGGCGCGCCGCGTTGCGCCAACGCCGACGATGGCGCCGGTGATGGTATGGGTGGTGGACACTGGAATGCCAAAGGAGGTGGCGAGAAATAGTGTGATGGCACCGCCGGTTTCGGCGCAGCAGCCGCCCACCGGTTTCAACTTGGTGATTTTCTGCCCCATGGTCTTGACAATGCGCCAGCCGCCGAACATGGTTCCAAGTGCGATGGCGATGTAGCAGGAAATGATGGTCCAGGTAGGCGGCGAGGTCGAGGCAGCGGTCGAGTAGCCGGTGGCGATCAATAGCATCCAGATAATGCCGATGGTTTTCTGCGCGTCATTGCCACCATGGCCGAGGCTGTACGCGCCGGCCGAAAACAATTGCAGGCGACGAAACCATCGATCCACGCGCGAGGGCGTCGAGCGCCGGAACAGCCAGGAAACCAGGATCATCATTCCAGATCCCAGCAGAAATCCCAGGCAGGGCGCGACAAATATGAATATTACGGTTTTGATTATTCCCGCGGCGATCAGCGTTGAGGCGCCTGCCTTCGCCACCACCGCACCCACGATGCCGCCGATCAAGGCGTGCGAGGAACTGCTGGGGATGCCGTAGTACCAGGTGATGATATTCCAGGCAATGGCGCCGATCAGCGCGCCGAATATCACATGGGTATCGACCACGCCGGCATCGACGATGCCCTTGCCCACGGTGGTGGCGACGCTCAATTGAAATACGAAGATGGCGACGAAGTTGAAGAATGCGGCGAACAGCACGGCCTGGCCCGGCTTCAACACGCCGGTGGACACCACTGTGGCGATCGAGTTGGCCGCGTCGTGAAAGCCGTTCATGAAATCGAAGGCGAGCGCCAACAGCACCAGCATGATGATCACCCAAAGCGCCACACCACCTGCGTCCATGGATTGCGATCCTTAAGAATTCTCGAGGACGATGCCCTCGATCAGGTTGGCGACATCCTCGCATTTGTCGGTGATGGTCTCCAGCAACTCATAGATGCCTTTCAATTTAACCAGCTCGCGCACATCGGGTTCGGAGCGAAACAGCTTCGAGAGCGCGGAGCGCAATACACGGTCCGCATCCGATTCGAGCTGATCGATCTCCTCACAGGTCTTGAGCGCGGCTTCGGCAGTGTCGGGTTTGGATAGATCGGCGATCAGCGACACCGCGTGCCGCATCCGCTGGCAGCATTTCAGGCTGAGTTCGGACAGACGCACGATTTCATCGGTCATTTTGTGCAGGTCGTACAAGGCCATGGCCTCGGCGCTGTCCTGGATCAGATCCGCCACGTCATCCATGGTATTGATCAGCGTGTGGATATGATCACGATCGATTGGCGTAATGAAAGTCTTGTGCAGAGCCTTGTTGACTCCATGGGTGATGCGGTCTGCGGCATGCTCGGCATCGTCGACTTCGCGGGTGTATTTTTCGCGCAGGTTGGTGTCGCTGTAGTTGTTGACCAGTTGCACCAGGGCGCGCGCAGCGATTTCCACCTGATCGGCATGCTCATTGAACATCAGAAAAAAATTGCCGTCTTGCGGCAGCAGTTTCGAAAAAAGCATCATGAGTCTCCACAGGCCGTCGCGGGCGGATTATTCCGATTTGCCGCGAACCTGATTTCGGGGGCGATTCTATACGTCGGCAGATTTCGGGGTGTAGCGCAGTGGGTGAAAAAAAATCGTTAGGACTTGTCTAGTGGCAGATTGAGTTGGAGCCTCGGGTGTTCCCCGTCACCAGCGGATTCGGGCAGCGAATCCTCGCGGCAAAGGTTTCCGGTGCGAACGCCCAGCAAACGGATGCGCCGCTGCAGCGGTTGTCTTTTCAGGCATTGTCCCGCCCATAGCCGGATGGTTTTTGCGTCCTGGGTGTGGGCAGGCAAGGTGATCTCACGCGTGCTGATGCTGAAATCGTCGAAGCGTATTTTTACGCCTATGGTTTTGGCGGCATAAGCTTTTCGCTTGAGATCGGCCGCGACCTGTTCGCACAAGCGGGTGAATATCCCACTCAATGTCTCACGATCCGCGCGCGCATCGAGATCGCGCTCGAAGGTGGTTTCGCGACTGAGGGACTTGGACTCGCGGTGTGTCACCAGGGGGCGCTGGTCGCGGCCGTGGGCCGCCTCGACCAGCCAGGCGGCGTAGTTGGCGCCGAATTCATCGGTGAGGCGAAGCGGGTCCGAGGCCGCAAGCTCGCCGATGGTGCGAATGCCAATACTCTCCAGACGCGCCGCGGCTTTGGGGCCTATGCCGTTGATGCTGCGCGCGGTAAGCGGCCAGATACGCGCCGGAATTTCCGAGTGCGTCAACACCGTCAAGCCATCGGGCTTTTCAAGTTCCGAGCATAGTTTGGACAGCAATTTATTGGGTGTCACGCCCATGGAACAGGTGAGGCCGGTCGCCTGATGAACCCGCGATTTGATCGCGCGTGCGATGGCGCGAATACCTGCGTGCGGATCCTCGGGCGCGGCATCGTTGGCGCCGGGCACATCGGAGAGATCCATGTAGATTTCATCAATGCCGCGATCCTCGAATTGCGGCGCGATCTCGGCGGCGGCCGCTTTGAACAGGCGCGAATATTTTCTATATTCGTCGAAATCGGCGGGGAGCAGCACCGCCTGCGGCGCAAGCACCGCAGCCTTCATCAAGCCCAGCGCGGAGTGCACACCGAATTTGCGCGCTTCATAGGTTGCGGTTGTGACCACGCCGCGGCCGGCATATTCGCGAAGCTGTGAAAATTTGCGCGATCCATCGGCTTGAACAAAGGGTTGATGCGCTCGCCGCCCGCCGACGACGACAGGGTGCCCCCGCAATTCCGGATAGCGAAGCAGTTCTACTGACGCGTAGAACGCATCCATGTCCAGATGGGCGATCCAGCGTTTGGCCACTCTGGCCTGTTCACGTGGCGCCCAGGCGCCACAGCGAGGTGAGCTCGGCGGTGCGCGCCAGATACAAGGGGTCTTTCGTGTCTTGCACGCTGGCATGGCGCGGTTTGATGTCGCGCCTGCCCAGAACCCGCAAACCGGCAGCATCGAACATGGCCAGCAGCGATTCGCGCGGGCGCAGCCCAAGGTGCTCGGCAAGATCGGAGAGGATCAGCCAGCCCTCGCCATTTGGAACCAGATGCGCGGCGAGCCCCTGAATAAAGGCGCGCAGCATGCGACTGTCCTGATCGTAGATGGCGCGTTCGATGGCGGTGCCGGGTTTGCCCGGCAGCCACGGAGGATTGCAGACGACCAGTGCCGCGCGCGTGTTGGGATAAAGGGCGGTTGGATACATATCGGCTTGTACCAGTTCAATCTGCCTGCCAAGTTCGAGTCGCGTGATATTTTCGTTGGCGCAACTGAGCGCGCGCGAATCGTTTTCGGTGGCGATGACGCGCGCGACGCCGCGTCGTGCGAGGATCGCGGCGATCACGCCGGTGCCTGTGCCTATATCCATCGCAATGGGCGTGTCCGTTAGCGCCCCCGGCAAGGGTTCGGCGGCGATCAAATCCAGATACTCGCCGCGCACCGGCGAGAACACGCCGTAGTGCGGATGGATACGCGCATCCAGCGTACGTATCTCAACGCCTTGCTTGCGCCACTCATGGGCGCCGATCAGACCGAGCAATTCTCGCAGCGACGACAGATAGGGTGAGTCGCAGGGACCGTGAGCCTCTTGGCTGGCTTGGCTGACATCGGGGGCGCGTGGCAGCGGAATGACGTGTCCTGAGGTAAAGGGAACGAGCAGCATTCCCAGGATACGGGCGCGCTGCGCTTGCGCCATGCGATATTGGTGAAAGGTCGCGGGGTAGCCTGCCGGGATTGCCGATGCTTTGGCGGATTTTTTACCGGATTTTCGTGCTTTCTGCGGTACCGCTCGGCGAGCCAACGCTTGCAGGAGTTGCCGCGCATTCTGAAAATCACCACGCCAAAGCAATGCCGTGCCCTCGCAGGCGAAGCGGTAAGCGGTGTCTGCGCTCATCTGGTCGTCGGCAATGACCACGCGCTTCGGCGGTGGCAGGCCATTCTCTGAGCGCCAACGCGCCACGCGTTGCCCCCCTTTTTCATTCCAACTTACCGTTGGATAATCGCCCTGATGGCTCTGACCGCTGAGTTCCGGGGAAATGGGCATATCAATCCTGTCGTTCAAAAAATTTCGCCTGCACCCAGGAACCGCCATTTACCCTGTGGCAACTTGCCCAGCATTACATTGCCGATACGCACTCGTTTCAATCCCGCCACCTGCAGGCCAACGGCCTCGCACATGCGGCGGATCTGGCGCTTTTTTCCTTCGCGCAATACGAAGCGCAACTGATCATCGTTCTGCCACCAGACTTTGGCGGGGCGCAGCGCACCGCCATCCAAGGACAGGCCGTGATTGAGAAGTTGCAAATCCGAATCGGGCAACTTGCCGCCGTTCTTCGAATAACGCACCCTCACCAGGTATTCTTTTTCGATCTCGGAATCCTCGCCGATAAGCTGCTTGGCAATGCGGCCATCTTGCGTTAGCACCAAGAGGCCGGTGGAGTCGATATCCAATCGCCCGGCAGGAGC
Organism: Bordetella parapertussis; assembly: GCA_945897475.1. GTDB lineage: Bacteria > Pseudomonadota > Gammaproteobacteria > Burkholderiales > SG8-39 > 2-02-FULL-62-17. Next base: position 15,749 of record CAMDFL010000041.1, on the reverse strand, counting down.
CAGTCCGAATAAGTCTTGATGCCGCACTGGCGCCGGTTTTACGTGCCGAGTGCTTGGATTGCGCCGCCCTTGCTCGTCCCGCAGTACCTCGTGCCACTGATTTTCAGGGACTGCAAGCACCGAAGCAGGCGTGTGGCCATCCTCGGCCTGGCCGCTGACGTACCCGATGGGTTTGTGCAGCAGCACGGTAATACGTTTAGCCTGCTCCTTGCGGGCACGGCCATCGACGGCAATTTCCTGGTGTGGCAGCACTTTCAAGCCGAGGATGGCTACCGCGCCATCCACCCGCACCCAGCCGCGTTCTATCCACTCATCTGCTTCGCGCCGCGAGGAAAGGCCCAGCTCGCTCATGCGTTTGGACAGGCGGATGGGTTCTGGAGTTGTCATGAGTAGGAGCGCTGGCCTAAATTCAATTGATGGACAGCCCCTACATTCTACGGTAAATATTTCCGGCAGGCGCCTAATCGCGTACGCCGCAGGACTATTTGAGCAGAAGCACCGGCGTATTGGTGGCGCTGATGATTTTGGTTGTCACCGAACCTAGCAGGATTCCTGAAACCGCGGTAAGACGGCGCGTCCCCAGAACGATCTGATCAATCTTCTTAGCCTTCGCATAGCGGGCGACGGCTTCCGCGGGTTGCCCGATTACTATGCTGTGGAGATACTTTCTGCCTGCCTTATCCAGCTTGGCGCGCGCCTTGGCAAGCTCCTTCCCGCCTTCTTCAAGATGATACTGGCGGACATCTTCGCGGCTGATGAACTTGGTCACGCCAGAAGGCAATGGAGATTGAATGTTCAACAGGTGAATTTCCGGCGCGTCCGAGTAGCCATTGAAATCCTCAAGGATGTAGGCAATGCTTCGCTGTGAAGCGTCTGATCCGTCAATGGGCAGTAGCAGTTTCTTCATGGCTTGACTTTCAATGGTATTGGTATGCTTTAGCGCTACATTCGGCGAGTGAGCGGGAGTCGTGCCGGAACACGTCCTTACGAGGCTTCGCTGGCGGTTCTTGCCGCCCCCGCCCTGGCCTCAAGAGTTTTTCCGACCACGACCACGATCGCCACGCCTATCCCGGCGCCCACATAGTGGAGCCAGGAATGTATGTCCTCTATCCACGGCCTGACCGCGACATCGTCCACCAGCAAGCCGCCGGCAATCCAGCCCAGCAGAGCCGCGCCGAAAAGAATGACGGCGGGGTAGCGGTCCATCAGTTTGAGAACGATTTTGCTGCCCCATACGACGATGGGAATGCTGATCAGGACGCCCAAAACGGCCAGGGTCCAGCTATCCTTGGCCGCCGCGGCGACTGCCACCACATTATCCAGGCTCATCACCGCGTCCGCGATGATGACCGTGCGTATCGCGCTCCAGAGCGTAGTACCGCCGTCAATCGAGTTCTCGCCGCCCTCGTCGCCCTCCGGGACCACCATCTTGATGGCGATCCAGAAAAGCAACAGCCCGCCGATAATCTTCAAATAAGGAAGACTCAGCAGGCTGACGGCAAAAAACAGGAATAAGGCACGCAAAGCAATGGCGCCGAACACCCCCCAGAATATGCCCTTGTTCCTCAGGTTCTCAGGCAAACGGCGGCAAGCCAGGGCGATCACGACGGCATTGTCGCCGCCGAGCAGGATATCGATGATGATGATCTGTCCGACCGATATCCAGAATTGCGGGCTGCTAATGTCCATTTAATCTCCGTTTTGCGTGTTAGTCGCGAGGCCCGATGCGTCGCGACGGTGGTCTTAAAGCCGGCGCTGACAATTCACGGGGTCAGGGTCGGCGCGGGGTGCTTGGGCGGCACCACCGAAAATTCGGTCGCCCCATGCAACGCGCCCGATAATGTATCCGCTTCCATCGATGCTTACAACTGCGCGAATATCTATTGCGAATATCTATTGTCGGCGAATATCTATGCCGCGAATATTTAAAGCCGCGAATACCACCGGGCAGGTCACCGAGCCCCTATCGCAGTGGTTGTGTGTTGGTGGTATGCGTCGGCGGTGTGCGTCGGTCGTATGTGTATGCCAAGGACAATCGCTGCGCTAGAATCGCGCGTCTCCCTCGCAGGAATAATCAATGCGTGATGGTCGAATCAGCATGCGAGTTGCCGGACTTGTTCTTGCCGGTTTTTTGCTTTGCGCAACTGGCATGGCCCATGCAGCGGACGGCCCTTCGCTCTCCGGCGTTCCGCTTGATTTCATCCTGTTTGCCCTGACATTGCTGGGCGTGGCACTGTTTCACAATCACACGCTCGCGGTTGCGCTGACGGGGCTTGCGGCCATCACTGCCTATAAGCTTGTTTTCACGGGATTCAAGACCGGCGCGGGACTCACAGGATTTGCCCTGCACATGCAGCATGAATGGGTGATCCTCGCCAACCTGTTCTGCCTGCTGTTGGGATTCGGGTTGCTCTCCAGGCATTTCGAGGACAGCAAGGTGCCGGCGGTATTGCCGAGGTTTCTTCCCGACGACTGGAAAGGTTGCTTTGTGCTTCTGGTCATGGTTTTCGTGTTGTCCGCGTTTCTGGATAACATTGCCGGAGCGTTGATCGGCGGGGCCATGGCGCATACGGTGTTCCGCGGCAAGGTGCATATCGGCTATCTTGCTGCCATCGTCGCCGCATCGAATGCCGGCGGTTCGGGCAGCGTGGTGGGCGACACCACCACCACCATGATGTGGATCGACGGGGTCCATCCGTTCGATGTGCTGCACGCCTATGTCGCGGCGATGGTGGCTATGGTGATTTTTGGCATCCCGGCGGCCATGCAGCAGCAGCGTTACTCGCCAATCATGCGCGAACAACCCGCCGGCACCCATGTCGATTGGGCGCGGTTGGGTATCGTCGCATTCATTCTTGTCATGGCCATCTCGGTCAACGTATATGTCAACGTGCTCCATGCAGATGTATCCGATACCTTCCCCTTTATCGGCGTTGGCGTTTGGGTGGCGATCCTGCTGTCGGCGCTGGTGCGCAAGCCCGCGTGGAATATCCTGCCGGAGACCACCAAGGGAAGCATCTTTCTGCTTTCACTGGTGACTTGCGCATCGATGATGCCGGTTGAAAAATTGCCCGATGCCTCGTGGCAAACCGCGTTCGGTCTGGGCTTCGTCTCTGCGGTGTTCGACAATATTCCGCTCACGGCGCTAGCCCTGAAGCAGGACGGTTACGACTGGGGCATGCTTGCCTACTGCGTGGGCTTCGGCGGCTCGATGATCTGGTTTGGCTCCTCCGCCGGGGTGGCGCTGGCCACCATGTACCCGGAGGCCAAATCCGCAGGACGCTGGCTGTATCACGGCTGGCATGTCGTGGTGGCCTACATCGTCGGATTTATCGTGCTGATGTTGGTGCTGGGCTGGCAGCCGGGCGAGAAGGTCAAGGGGAGTAAGGCCGCACCTCCCGCGGTTAGCGCGCCGGAGGTGGGGCGTTGAACTGCATCTCTTATTGCCGCTCACTTGCAGCGGGATCTGATATCGCGAAGTTCTTACTTATTCCGGCGTGATTTGCATTTTCCGCGTGTTCAATTAAGGAGATCCCAAATGAAGAGTGCCGTCATTGCAGTGTTGTCGTTCACGCTGGCTGTAGTGACGGGGATAGTCAGGGCGCAAGACCCAGCGGCAAGCTACCCCTCCAAGCCGGTGCGACTGTTCGAACTGGGGGCGTATTAACGGTGGCCCACTCCTTTGTAGGCATGGCCGGATTACTAGTTCTCGCTTGGCTCTTGAGTGAAGCCAGACATCGCGTACCCTGGCGCGTAGTGCTGTCAGGCTTATTGCTGCTTTTTATTCTCGCCTTTGCCTTGCTCAAGATACCGGCCGTTAAGGATTTTTTCGCATTGCTCAATGACGCTCTTGGCGTATTGGAACGGGCGACTCAAGCGGGCACCTCCTTCGTGTTTGGTTATCTCGGCGGCGCACCCACGCCGTTTCAGGAATCGGGGCCTGGTTCGACATTCATTCTGGCCTTGCGTGCGTTGCCGCTGGCGCTGGTGGTCAGCGCGCTGACCTCGGTGCTTTTCTATTGGCGCGTGTTGCCCGCCATCGTTCGGGCATTTTCCTGGATGCTGAAAAAGACCATGGGCGTAGGCGGCGTGGTGGGACTGTCCACCGCGGCCAATGTGTTTGTCGGCATGGTGGAAGCCCCGATGTTCGTGCGGCCTTACCTGGCGCGGGTGTCGCGCTCGGAGCTTTTCATCATCATGGTGGGGGGCATGGCATCGATTGCCGGCACGGTGCTGGTGCTGTATGCGCAGTTCTTGCGCGACGTGGTGCCCGACGCGCTGGCGCATTTGCTGATCGCCTCGATTCTGTCTGCGCCGGCATCAATATTGATCGCGGTCATTATGGTGCCGCCGACCGATAAGGTGGAGACGGGCGAATCGGTGCTCGATAGCGGTGCAAGCTCTACCATGGATGCCATCACGTGCGGAACGCTGGCCGGCGTGGAGTTGCTGATCAATGTGGTGGCGATGCTGGTGGTGTTGGTGGCGCTGGTAACCTTGGTCAATGCGCTGCTCGGTCTCGTCCCCATCCCAGGCGGTGAAGCCTTGTCGATGCAAGGCATTCTGGGCTGGCTGCTTGCGCCCCTGGCATGGCTGGCGGGAATACCGTGGGAAGAAGCGCGGGTGGCGGGCACCTTGCTGGGTACCAAGACGGTGTTGAACGAGTTCATTGCTTATCTAGACCTTGCCAAGGCGGCGGAGTTATCGGAACGCTCCCGCCTCATCATGACCTACGCACTGTGCGGTTTCGCCAACTTTGGAAGTCTCGGCATCATGATCGGTGGCCTCGGCACCATGGTGCCCGATCGCCGCGACGAAATCGTGCAGCTTGGAATGAAGTCGATCGCCGCAGGAACGCTGACGACCTGCCTGATAGGCGCGGTGGTGGGGTTGCTGGCCTAAATAATCAGGGTCAGTGTAACTTTCATCAGCTCAAACGAGTTCTCGCCGGTGACCGATCTGGCTTGAGCTCAGCTGCAAAGATCAATCCGCCTTCGCACCAGAAAGTTTTACGATCTGCCGCCACTTGTCGTTCTCACGCCGCACGAACGCAGCGTATTCCTCCGGGCCCGCAAGCGGCGCGGCAGCATCGCCACCGGTGGCGTCGTAGACCTTGCGCACCTCCGCATCGGCGATAGCTTTCGCGCCTGCCGCGTGAAGTTTTCTTTGAATGTCGATCGGCGTTTTTGCCGGCGCCCAGATGCCGCTCCAGTTATCCAGCACCGCGAGTTCGTTATGGGTTATTTCATGGAGCGTCGGCACATCGGGAAAATATTTCAGTCTTGATCGGCTGGTCACATTGAGGGCGCGCAGCTTTCCCGATTTGGCTTGCGTCACCGCGGCACTGCTGACCAGGTAGGCGAAATCGACGTCGCCGCGGTACAAGCCCGGCAGCAAGTCCGCCATTCCTTTGTAGGGCACATGCGTCGCCTCGATGGAGGCCAGTGACACAAATACTGCCGAACCAAGGTGGGAGGTAGCACCTACGCCGCCCGAGCCATAACTGAATTTTCCGGGACGCGCCTTTGCTTGCGCAACCAGATCTTCGGTCCGGCCAAACGGCATGTCGGCGCGGACCATCAGTGCAAGCGGACCATCAGTGAGCGGGATCACAGGCGCGAAATCGGCGACCGTATCGTAGGCAATTGCGGGATTCAGGTGCTTGAGGATCAGCGTACCGGCGTTGGCGATGGAGAGCGTGTAGCCGTCCGGGGAGGCGCGCGCCACCGCCTGCGCCGCCATCACGCCACCTGAGGCGGGGCGGTTTTCAATGACGACGGCTTGACCGAAAAACTCGGAAAGCTTGGCGGCGACTCGCCGGCTTTGAATGTCTGGCGGCTGGCCGGGGCTGAACATTGAAATAATCTGGATGGGTTTGGTGGGGTAGGCGGGTTGCGCCGAAGCGGGCAGGGTTGTTGCAAGCGCGATTAACGCCAAGCAACGACCTATCGAAACATGAACCTTGACCATTCTGTCCCCTAACGCTGAATTGGCGGAAGCGCTAAATGCTACTCCGAATGGATGATGCGAGCTCGCTTGCGAGCTTGCAGGCGTGATTCATGATGGTATTTCTTACCGGCCCGAGGCAGGTAGGGAAAACCACAATGAGCCACCGCCTGCTGGAGCGTTTGGGCGGCGGGCAGTATTTCAATTACGACGTTTTCGAAGATAGGCGCGTTATCGAATCCGGTGCCTGGGACCGCAGGGCGCGGATGTTGGTTTTCGATGAAACTCACAAGATGCCCGGCTGGAAGAGCTGGCTTAAGGGTGTGCATGACGGCAAATTCGCGGATCAGAAGTTGCTGATTACGGGAAGCGCGCGTTTGGATACGTTCCGCAAATCCGGCGATTCTCTGGCGGGTCGCTTCCTGGCACTGCGGCTGCATCCCATTTCCGTGCGCGAATGGTGCGAGCAAACCGACGCCGATCCGGAACGCGCGCTGACCCATCTTCTGGAGCGCGGCGGGTTTCCCTAACCCTGTCTGGCGGAGTCGCCGATCGATCCCGAACGCTGGCGTCGACAATATTTCGATGGTCTGGTTCGGGCGGATACAGATGCGTGCCGCCGCTGGTTGGATGAATAGCCTGCTGGCGTGAGTCCGATCACATTCGATTCCGGAATCTCAAATGTCTTCCCCGGTGTCGTGATCGGAGTGGTTGGCCATGCCGTACTTCCAGTAGCCCTGGGTGTTGATGATGCCGCGATCCATGCCGCGGTCTTCGATCAAATGCCTGCGTATATTGCGCATCGCCATTGACTCGCAAGCAATCCAGACGCATCCGCGACCCTCGGGAAGACTCAAGGTTCTTATCGCTGCTTCCAGCTTGCTGCCGGGCAGAGCATCACCGCGATGAATCCATACCGGGTGCACAGGCGCCGGGCCGAGCAACTGCTGTTGTTCGGCTGCGTCCGGTACTTCGACATAGACCAGGGCGCGCGCCGAGGCAGGCAACACTTCGATGACAGTGCCGATGGCGGGTAGCGCGGACTCATCACCGGCGATCAGATACCAGTCGGCATCGGGGTCGGGTTGGTAGGCGCGGCGTGGCGCAACCACCACCAGCTTGTCCTCCACTTTGGCGCGGGCGGCCCAGGCTGATGCTGGGCCGTTGTCGCCGTGCAGTACAAAATCGATGTCAAGTTCCAGAGTGGCCGGGTCCCAGCGCCGCGGCGTGTAGGCACGGCTGGTGGGCCGCGCTGCGCCTTCGGGATACTCCGGCCCGTTCGGCCCCCAAGTTGGCAGAACCGGCTCCGTCTGTCCGGGCGCCGGCAGCAGTATGCGGATATGACCGGCCACGCCCTGGGTCGAAAATCCGGCGAGTTCGTCGCCGGTAACAGTCACTCTTTGCATGTGCGGCGTAATGCGCTGGGTCCGGCGTACCTCCACCGCGCGATATTGCGGTCGCGGACGTCCGCTGCGGCGGGGTTGCGGTTCGGCTTGCGGTTCAGCTTGCGCCATGAGTTTATTCCTGCTGAGAATGAGATTGGGTGGCTAGGTTCGGCGGGCTCATTGTCCCGCAATCATTTGCTGACGGGTGCGGCGCCCATCAGATCTTTGGCCGATAGAAGTTCAACGGTCTCGCCGGATCCTGCGAAGGTTCTGGTGACTTTGTTGGAACTGTATATCCAGAGAATTTTCATCTCTCCATCGCCGGTGTTCAGGAATCGATGCTCCTGATTTGCCGGGATGTAGGTGGAGTCGTATTTCGTAAGCGCTGTAATAGCGCCATCGATTTCCACTTCGGCACTACCTTCGAGCAGTGTCACCTGTTCATCGCAGTTATGCGAATGCCGCGGCGCGCCTTTCCCCTTGGGATAGGTGCTGATGCCTGTGATGAAGCGCGGATCCTGCGCCGATTGTTGGGTGATCAAAGGAATGGTTTCGATGCCAGAGCCGCGATCCAGTACCTTGACTTTGTCGACCTTGATGATGGTGGATGTCGCCATGAGTTGATCCTTTTGCCGAAGTAAGATCTAAATGCGTCTTAAAAAATGCCTTTTTACCAGCGCACGATGCGGCGCTGATTTAATGCGTATGCGAGTGCGCTGTCAATACGACATCACATAGCCTGCGTAATTTGAGAAATTCCTGCGCCGCTATACTTCGCGTTCAGGATCGCGTCCCCCATCTGTAAATCGATACCGGTTACAAATCGGCTGCAATCGCGCTCCAAGCGGTTATTCATCGGCCAACGCATCCATTCATATCTCGAATGAGGGCTAGGACTTTCGCTCTCTAGAGGGTAGCGCGCCTATCGACAAGCCGGAAATTCATTGACGAAAACCCGGGGCACGAAAACCCCGGTTACGAAAATACCGCGAAACACTTGTTTGAATTGAACACGTAGGTCTCGATGAAAGTCGACCACGTGGGTTTGCGCTCGAGCTCCGACATGGCCCCGGCAAGGCAGAACCAGTTCAACATTTCCTGCTGCCCGGAATCTTCCACCGCGGACAGGGGTGTTTTACGCCAATGATCGTAGTTGCCGCTGCGAAGTGCCTCGTAAAAGCCCCGATCGCTGGCCACATCGGGCATCATCCGCCATGCCTTGTCGTGCAAAAAGGCGTGCGACCAGCTCGATGAGGCAATCAAGGCCACGCGGTAAGGACTGTCGCGTAATACCCGTGCCGTCGCAGCGCCGAGGTCGAAGCAGCGTTGCGGGGATGGCGAAGGCGGGTCGAGTTCCTCTGGAGGAGGCGTCTCCCCGAATTTCGCCGCACCGCCGCGAAATGTGATCACCCGACGACCGTAACAATTGACCGAAAAACAAACCACCGGGTGATCGAATCCTTTGCGGTCGTAATCAAGATACGCAACCGAGTTCAGAAACGCATGGCCGACCCCTTGCTGATGCAGGGGTTTATAGGCATAGCAAACGTCGAACCCCTCGGTGATCAATCCGGAAGCCAGGCGCTTCCCCCCTTCCCGATGTCCTTTTATGGTCAAAGCGAAGTCGAGCGACTCGGACCAGACGTTGGCGCTGCCCGGCATGCCAGGCGCTTTTAAGCGCCAGGGCATCGCGTCGATGGTGTCGTAGGCCAGTACGCAAAACGGCGGAATGATGTCTTCCTGAAAATTCTCGTATTGATCGTCGCCCCAGATGACAATGAAGTCAGGCTTGAAGTCATCGAGCGCGGCCCGCACCCGTCGCATGCCACCAAGCATCGTCTCGCGATGCTGCTCGGCTTTCGCTTTTCCCTGGTCTTCACCCCACTCCTCGCGCATCTGCTCGGGCCAGTTAGCCGGGTCTTTCAGTTCAGCGGGAATGGCGGGGTCCCTCATGGTTCCGCGCAGAATTCCGGCCATATTCTCGTCACGCCCTGCCAGCGGCGGGTAATGCGTCATGCCCAGTCCAAGGATTTCAGCCATCTGATTTTTCTCCGCTTTCTTGATTCTTCAGGGTAGTCAATTACGAGCTAGGTGTTGACAATACTGGCAAAGAGCCAGTGTCTGCATACGTCCCGCCAATAGGTAGCGCTTTAAATTATTCCAGGGACGCTCAACGTCGAAGTTTTCAATCGTGTTGTAGGCGAGCTCTTCGTCATCCATGGCGTTTATGTTGTTGCTCAAACGCATGGCCTCGAGCTGGTCGCGCGCATTGATCTCCGTATGCACCGCCCTCACTGTGGCGCGCTTCACCGAGTCGTCGACGACGGTATCGCCGTGACCACGCATCAATATCACCGGGGCACCGCCCAATTTCTTCGCGAGATAAGCGCCATGCTTGGGTGACCTAACCAGCAATACGACGAATTTGCATCGCCCGGGCTCGCAGGCGACACACAGTGCTTCGTGAGGTGTTCTGGCTTCAAAGCGCTTCGGCTCGAAAATGTCGGTTCGAAAATGCTCGCTCGAAAATGCCGGTTTCGGTCCGCAAATGCTGGTTCGAACATGCCCAACTGTTAAAATTATAACTAGTGCCGCCACAATCGGGCGCGCCGCGGAAATTAAAGCGTCTTGTGCACGAATGGCATGGCCGGCACTCACCCATTTAATTTCGCTAATCTCTCATTGCGTTTCCCAGGAAGACAATCATGCAATCCGAAAGCTTCATCCCCGGCAAAGATGCCTCGCTGGAATCCACCATCCGCACCATGCAGGAGAAGTTGGCCGCGCGCGGCTTTCACCTGGATGAATCCTCCTGGCTGAACCCTGTCGACGCGGTATGGTCGGTGCATGTGCGCGACCACGATTGCCCCATGCTGTTTGCCAATGGCAAGGGCGCAACCAAACTGGCCTCGCGCGCCAGTGCTCTGGGCGAATTTTTCGAGCGCCTTGGAACGCATTACTTCTGGACACATTTTTATCTTGGCCATACGCGCGCCAATCGCCCTTTTGTCCACTATCCGCAGGAGCGCTGGTTCGCTCCGACCGAAGACGGAAAATGGCCCAAAGAGCTGCTGAATCCCGAATTGCAGGCCTTCTATAACCCGGAAGGCGATATCCACGGCGAAGTGCTGGTCGATTTGAACTCCGGCAATGTGGAGCGCGGCATCTGCGCCTTGCCCTATACGCGATTGTCGGATGGCGCCAATACGTGGTTCCCGGTGAATATCATTGGCAACCTTTTTGTGAGCAACGGTATGGCCGCCGGCAATACCTTGATGGAAGCTCGCAGCCAGGCCATGTCCGAGATTTTCGAGCGCCATATCAAGTACCGCATTATTCGCGAAGGCCTGTGTCTGCCCGAGGTGCCCGAACACGTGATCGCACGCTATCCTGGCATAGCCGCCGGGATCAAGGGCCTGCGCGATGCCGGGTTCGGTATCCTGGTGAGAGACGCCTCGCTGGGCGGGCGTTATCCGGTCATGAACGTGACCCTGTTGCATCCAAAGGACCAGGGCGTGTTCCCCAGCTTTGGTGCGCATCCCAGGTTTGAGATTGCGCTTGAGCGCGCGCTCACCGAGTTATTGCAGGGCCGGGCGCTGGAATCGCTGGAAGGTTTCCCGGAACCTGGATTCGATATGGAAGAGATTCAGCTCGCCTCAAATCTCGAGATTCACTTTGTCGATTCAAGCGGTGTCGTCAGTTGGAATTTTCTTGGCGACACACCCGACTACCCGTTTGCCGACTGGAATTTCAGTACCACCACGGCCGAGGACTATGCCTGGTTATGCAACTGCATCAAATCTGAAGGCCACGAAATCTACATCGCCGATTTTTCCGAGCAAGGTGCTTACAGTTGCCGCATTCTGGTGCCGGGTATGTCCGAGATTTATCCGGTGGAAGATCTGGAATGGGAAAACAACAGCATCGGTAATCGGTTACGGCCAGCGCTGGTGCGGCTGCACGACCTCGACGAAAACGAGTGCCGCGAACTGCTCTCGGACCTGCAGACCTCTAATCTCAATGACGAGCGCCCGCTATGGGAAATTCTCGGCCTCGCCATACCCGTGGGAACGATATGGAAGCAGCTTCGCATTGGGGAACTGAAAACTTTGCTGGCCTTAGCCATTGGCGATGAAGAGGCAACGCGTGAAGGATGCGACTGGATTCATCATTATGCACAACTGGAGCAGCCTCGCAGACTCGTGTATCGCTGTATTGAAAGCCTGATGAATCTGGAGAACATCGAGAATCATCGCCGCTCATTGGCCTTGCTCTATGGCGCGCAAACTGTGCGGCAAGCGCAGGCCTTGTTAGATCGAAGCGAACGATTCTTCGGTCTGGATACGCTTGGCGCTGACATGGAAGGCAGCGCCATGCACCAGACGCTGCTCGCGGCCTATGACAAGTTGTTCGCGGGAACCACTGACTGAGCTCCCGATCAATTCCCTCGATCGCACTAGCCATGGCGCACAGCCTTCTGTTTGAAGGGAGTTCCGGGTCGGTTTAGGGTGGGTAGTTCGTCGACATTCTATTCAGTCTGCTCCCTTCCTGGCATCCCATCCCGATGCGCGCTGGGTGTTAGGATGAAATGCCTGGATACAATGCGTTGACGGCGGGGGCGGCCGCTTAGGATTCGTGCAATAAGTCGGGAATGCCTTCGCGAGAAATCACTATTGGTGAACTTGCTCAGCAATCCCACTCGGGATGAAACCACCAAACGGATAGGCCATGGCGCATCGACAAGTGGTCATTATTCACGGCTGGAGCGATAACTCCAAATCCTTCGAGCCTCTGGCAAGATTTCTAGCCGCCAACGCTTATGAGCCCAAGCTTGTCTGGCTGGGCGACTACATTTCGCAAGACGATGAGGTACGCGTCGAAGACGTCGCCAAGAGAATGAATGCGGTGATACGCGAAATGATCCGGCGCGGTGAGCTTGCCAGTAGCTTCGATGTCATCGCGCACAGCACCGGGGGCCTGGTGGCGCGCGCCTGGATGACCTCCTGGTACCGCGACGATCCCGAGGAGTGTCCGATGAAACGACTGCTGATGCTGGCCCCCGCCAATTACGGCTCCAAACTGGCCGCTACCGGGAAAAGCGTTTTAGGCCGCCTGGTCAAGGGCTACAACAACTGGTTCGAAACCGGCCAGGCAATGCTCGACGACCTGGAGCTTGCCTCGCCCTATCAGTGGGAGCTCGCTCAGCGCGATGTGCTGGTTGGCCCGAACGGCGACACCGCGAATTTTTATGGAGAGAGTCTGGTCTGGCCATTTGTCATCACGGGCACCCAACCCTATGCCGGCATGATGCGCCAGATCGTCAACGAAAATGGCAGCGACGGCACCGTGCGCGTGTGCGCGGCTAACTTGAACGCGCGCGGCGTGACACTGGATTTCCGCCAGACCGACCCGCAGAAAATGCGCACTGTCTGGGCGAGTAAGCTCCAAGCCGAGATTCCGCTGGCGGTCCTGCCCACGCGCACGCATGGCTCGATCATCGATCCAGAGCGTGCCTCGCGCGACAATCAGGAGAACATCGAGGAAACCGCCGAGGAGAAGCATCTCCTCGGCCGCCTGATCCTGCAGGCTCTGGAATGCAAAAGCTTCGATGAGTACCAGGTGATTCAGTCATCCTGGGATCGAATCACCGAACAGACCGCCGCGCGCCGCGATGCACCGGGGCAAGCGCATCCTGATTTCTACCATCAATACATGCAGGCGAACTTTCGTGCTACCGACGACCAGGGAGCACCGGTCGCGGACTACATGCTTGAATTCTTCTCCAACACCGACAAACGCCACGACCCAGCCAACGTCTATATGCACGCCCAGGTGATCGAGGACATCAAAAAGAACACCCGCGACCCTAGCTTGCGCAACCTGCTGTTCGATCGCACCGATCTGATGGAGGCTTACTACCGAATGCTGCCAGCGGCCACGAAGCCGGTGCTCTATCTGTCGATTTCCGCGGCGGCGCCGGGGCGCAACATCGCTTACTTCAGCAGCCAGAAAATCGGCGCGGAAGGCGAAGTCCCGCTGCATCTGGAGGCCGACGCAACCCGGCGCTGGTTACGCCGCAACAGCACACACTTCATTCAGATAATCATTCCGAGGATGCCGGCGGACAAGGTATTCCGGATGGTGAATTTATCGTCCAATTAAGCTGCGACGAAATCCAGGCAATGGAGCTGGCGGTCAGTTGCTTTCCCATCCCGATTTGTCCAGGAGCGCTTGCGATTGCCACGAAATGCCCGTCCCTTGGCCATCTTGGGACATTGATCGAATTATTTCAATGCGGCCAGCACGCGTTGTGGCGTCATTGACAGGTGTCGCAGACGCTCGCCCAGTATAAGGACATCAAGCGGAGAAAGGATTCGGTTCGCCCTCCGGGAGTCCGATTTCAAACGCGTTGAGTATCAATGCGACGCTGTTGTATTGGCCGATAAAACCGAGCAGATCCACCATTCCGGTGGTTCCTAGCAATGATCGTGCGGCGGCATAACGCGCGTCATCGACAAAGCCGGTACGCAGCAATTCCTCCACGAATTCGAAAATGATGCGTTCATCCTCTTTGTCGAAGTCGGGCGCTCGCGCAAGCCGGATCGCATCGATCACCTCGGGCGCAATGCCTTCCTTGGCTGCAATGGTGGCGTGCGCGAACCATTCGTACTGCGCCTTCCAGCGCCGCGCGATCACCAGAATCGCCAGTTCGCGCAGACGCGATGGCACGGCGCATTCATAACGCAGAAAGCGTCCCACCGCTTCGAAGCCCCCGCACAGGATCGGCGAATGCAGCAGCGCGAAATACGGGCCGCGCACCCCGCCGCGCGGCCCGGAAGCAATACGCTCCCATATCTTGAGTTGCTCGGCATTCAGATCCCGCTGTTCCAGTTTGGGAAGCCTCATGGTTCAGATGTCCTTGGTTGTGATGAGTTGTTTTATGTGCGTCTATCAATCTGCGCCAACGGCGCCGCGGCAATGGCATACTTTATCCAAAAATAAAATATCTCAATCGACAGCGTTCCTGCTGCAGATGCGTGCCATGTCGTGTTTGACAGTATAGTTATGCTCGATGCCACCGTTAGAAGGACATTCAAGCATGAGCGAATGACACTCAACGGGTAAGCGACTCATGCTGGTAGATTCTTATATTCTTGCTGCGATGTTTCTGGGGGCCTCTGGAGGATAGAGGCAAGCGGCGCATTTCGTGGATATTGGCAAGCGGCGCCTCTAGTTGAACTAGAGATTTTGAATCGCTGTTTTAACGAGGAGCGAACGATGAAATTCAGCAGGCGGGTATTGGCCTTGTCGGCAGTTAGCTTCATTGTGGGCGCGGGTACTTCCAGCGCGCAGGTCCCCTACCCGGTGAAACCGGTGCGTGTGATCGTCGCCTTTGCCGCAGGAGGATTTGCCGACAGTACCGCTCGTCCGATCGCGCAGAAACTCGGCGAGCGCCTGGGGCAGCCATTCGTTCTGGATAACCGCGGTGGTGCAGGAGGTAATATCGCGGCAAGAAGTGTCGCGGAGGCGAGTCCTGACGGTTATACGCTGCTGGTTCACACCGCCGCGGCGTCTATTAACGTGAGTCTGTACAAAGATTCCGGCTTCAACCTGGAAAAAGACTTGGTGCCGGTGGCCATGACCGGATCTTCACCGGGTCTTTTCACGGTCAGCGTCACGCATCCGGCGAATAACCTTCGCGAACTGTTTCAGTCAATCAAGGCGCAAGGAAAGCCGCTCGCTTTTGCGACCGCTGGGGTTGGAACTTCCTCGCATCTGGCCGCCGAGTATCTTTTTCTCACGCTGGCGGCGATCCCGGCGAATCACATTCCGTTCAAGGGTGGCGCGCCTGCCACCACCGCGGTTCTGGGTGGCCAGGTCGAACTGTTGAGTGCATCCCTTCCAGGCTCTCTGCCTTTTATCAAACAGGGAAAGATGAAAGCATTGGCGGTATCCAGCCTGACACGGGTGAGCGAGCTACCGAACATACCCACCGTCGTTGAATCCGGATTTCCGGGGTTTGAAGAGCGTTCCTGGGTGGCATTTTTCGCGCCGGCGAAAACCCCCGCATTGATTGTGAGCAGGCTCAACGAGGAGATCAACCGGATTTTGGATATCCCTGAAATCAGAGCGAATTTGACCAGCCAGGGAACCGAGGTCACGCCGCTTTCGCAACAGGCCTTCGCTGATAAATTAGTTAGCGAAATCGCGATGTGGCGAAAGATTGTAAGCGTGACTGGCGCTAAAGCGGACTAATGTAATTTGGCGCCGGGCTTTCGCGCGTAACGCGGGGCAGCTTTTTTGCGCAGCGTTTATTTTTTTTGCGGCTATCCCAGCAATATGCGGCTATCCCAGCGGCTTGCCATGAAAGTCCGCTGAACGATCGATCTTGATCAGCACGCCGATACCCTTGTCGGC
>CAMDFL010000040.1 GCA_945897475.1 Bordetella parapertussis | reverse complement strand
TCGACCTCGGGTGTGAACTTGAACACCAGATGCATCGAGTGACCTGCCTGCTCTCGCTGACATCTTCCAAGCCACGACAATGCTTCGCGGATCGCGTCGACCGTCGCACCGATGGGCTCAGCCTTCACTTGCACGAGATCGATGTCTTCGGAATAGCGCAGCGGCTGTTTGAACAGCAGTTTGTGGATCGCCGTTCCTCCCCGGAACGCTATCTTGTCCTTCAGCGCAGGCGCATTGAACAGGTCGCACAGCGCGCGGCTGATGATCAGGTCCTGCTCGATCTGCCTCAAGTCCGGCCAGGGCGCCTTGACACTCCATGCCTGCAGGAAGGCGCTGGGAATCATTCTGCGATCTCCACCGTTTCATTGATCGTGAGCTTCCACTTGGCGTTACTCTCGTGAACCTGCGCCAGTGCTGCCACGATGGGCTTCACGGCGGGATTCAGTGACAACATCGTCTTGGCTTTCCTGACAAAGGGCTCCAGCGCGCGGGCCTGGCGACCGTGACCCGCCCATTCGAGCAGGTAGCCGAGCCGACGTACAGCCGAGTTTTCGTATGCGGCAGCCGCCTTTGCCAGCGTGCGCGGATTGGCCTTTGCGCCAATCTCCTTGGCGATATGCGCGACGCCGTTGATGCCGGCCGCCTTGTGGAAGTAGCGTACGGAATCGAGCAGCGTCAGTTCGACGCCGGCCACCTTTGCGAAGCCGGCATCGCTCTTCATCTGACCGACCAGCTCGGGCTTGTTGACTTGAGCAAATGCCTCGGGCATCTGATAGATGAACTGCAGGCGGTGACGACCCAGCTCGAAGCCACGCAACTGCCTCGGAACGACGACCTGGAAGACCATGCTGGCCTGATGCGACGAGCCGTGGAATGCCGCCGCGCGCAGCAGCGAAATGCGGTAGTCGATCCCTTGATGCTTCATCAGCGGATCGACCCACTTCACGGGATCTGGCGCGCCGGGGATCTGGTCTTCCGGGCGCAGGATCAGATAGAAGCCATGCCTGGGGTTCGCCAAACGGTGCTTGTTGATTGCCCGCGTGAGTGCCGCAGCGAGTGCCTGCGGCTTTAGGCCCAGTGCAGCGACTACATCATTCCGGGAGAAGTAGGCGCGGCCGTGCCTTAGCAGATCGTCGAGGTAAGATTCGAGGGAGACCATGCCGTAACATACGCAAAACTAGACAAATAATCAATAGTTTTGCATATGATTTGGGCTACTCCCACTCAATCATCAACGGCATATGTAAGCCATTGTCCCATTTAGAAGTTCGTTCTGCGAGTAGCACTTTTACCGTCAGATTTACCGTCAATATCATCTGTGCCCTGAAAATAGCCTTCAACATCTATCGCGATTTAGACAGAGCCTGTTCTGCGTCTTCTCCCAAGTATGTCGCCCTGATAACAACTATCGCACCAACGCTGCATGGCATGAAGTTGCAAAAGTGTCAGAAATATTAGTATACTTCTGCCAATCAGGAAATTCACCATGCAGACCCTCGCCAAACAGGTCCTAGAGCACGCCGCCGGGTTACCGGAGGGCACTCCTTTGGTCAGCAAGGAGCTCTTGCATCTTGGCAGCCGGGCAGCCGTGGATCAAGTGCTCTGCCGCCTTGTGCAGCGTGGCGCCCTGCTTCGGGCGGGTCGTGGCATCTATGTTAGACCTGTAGAGAGTCGCTATGGCACCCGTGCGCCTTCGACCGTCAAAATGGTCGAAGGCCTGGCTACCCAGCGCGGCGAAACGATCGTGCCTCACGGTGCTGCAGCCGCGAATGCGCTGGGCCTCACCACCCAGGTACCTATGCGGGCGGTCTATCTGACGTCCGGACGAAGCCGTCGCTTGAAACTGGGAGCACAGACGGTCGAGTTCCGGCACGCACCGATCTGGCAATTGATCCTCCCCGGCCGCGTTGCCGGCGATGTCGTGCGGGCACTGGCGTGGTTGGGTCCCGAAAAATCCGGAGAAGCGATCGAGACGTTGCGCAGCAAGCTACCGCCGTCCGAGCTTGAAGAAGTCGCGGCGGCGCGCGCACGGTTACCGACATGGATGGCCCAAGAGGTGAGCGCCTTGGTAACCCATGGCTGAGTTCTTCCAACTCTCCACCGCAGAACGTCTGGATGCGCTCAACGCAGTCGCCGATATATCCGGCTTGCCGCCTCACCTGCTGGAAAAGGACATCTGGGTCGTCTGGTCTTTGCACCAGCTCTTTACCGGCCCTTATGCGGACCATCTCGTATTCAAGGGCGGCACATCCTTGTCGAAAGCCTACGGAGTCATCCGGCGCTTTTCCGAGGATGTGGATCTGACCTACGACATTCGTGCCATCGCAAGCGATCTGGTTGGCGATTCCGAGGTGCCTCTGCCGGCCACCAAGAGCCAGGAAAAGAAATGGAGCAAGGAAATTCGTGCGCGCCTGTCGGACTGGGTTGCCACTAAGATCGTGCCGCGGATCAAGCAAGCCCTCGATCAGAATGGTTTACCGGCAACAGTGCGTGCCGAGGGCAACAAAGTGTTTATCGACTACGCGCCGCTGGTCACTGGAACAGGCTATGTTTCGCCCGCCGTCATGTTGGAATTCGGCGCGCGCTCCACCGGCGAGCCGAGCGAGTCGCGTGTCATTCGCTGTGACGCCGCCGAATTCCTCGAGGCCGTGACGTTTCCCACCGCTACGCCTGAGGTCATGCGTCCGGAGCGGACATTCTGGGAGAAAGCCACCGCGATTCACGTGTTTTGCGCTCAAGGTGCATTCCGGGGTGGCGATCGTTTCGCCCGTCATTGGCACGATGTAACCCGCCTTGATGCCGCCGGATTCGCCGACGCCGCAATCGCGGACTCGGGGCTTGCCCGTGCAGTTGCCGATCACAAAAGCGTCTTCTTCGCCGAGAAGAACACACATGGCAAAATCATCAACTATCACGCTGCTGTCGCGGGCGGACTTCAACTCGTTCCCGACGACGACGCGCTGGCAAAATTAGCTGCCGACTATCAACAGATGGTTGATGACGGATTGCTACTGGAAGATGCCGAGACTTTCGAGGCATTGCTGAACCGATGTCGAGTGATTCAGAACAAGGCCAACGCAATTCGGCGGAAAGAGTAGAGAACGGTGGAGTTGGATCGCTGATCGCGCTTGCACCGGGGTGAAGTAGCGCCCCCTACTCCCACTCGATCGTCGCCGGCGGCTTGCTGGAAATATCGTACACAACCCGGTTTATACCGCGCACCTCATTGATGATGCGGTTGGCAACGCGCCCGAGCAAGGCATGCGGCAGCTCGGCCCATTGCGCGGTCATGAAATCGCTGGTTTGAACCGCACGCAGCGCCACGACATACTCATAGGTTCGGCCGTCGCCCATGACGCCCACCGATTTGACCGGCAGAAAGACCGCGAATGCCTGAGATGTGGCGTCATACCAGTTGCTTGCACCCTCCCCGCCTGCCGATGCACCCACCGGGGTATTGCGCAGTTCCTCGATGAAAATCGAATCCGCGCGCCGCAACAGGTCGGCGAATTCGCGGTTGACTGCGCCCAGAATCCGCACACCAAGGCCCGGGCCCGGAAACGGATGACGAAATACCATTTCGCGCGGCAGGCCGAGCGCCAGGCCGAGGTCACGCACTTCGTCCTTGAACAACTCTCGCAGAGGTTCCAGAAGTTTCAAGTGCAGGCTCTCGGGCAAACCACCCACGTTATGGTGAGACTTGATGGTTGCCGCCTTGCCGGATTTTGCGCTGGCCGATTCGATCACGTCCGGATAGATCGTGCCCTGGGCCAGCCACTTGGCGCGAGGCAATTTTGCGGCTTCAGATTGAAACACTTCGACGAATTCGGCGCCGATGATTTTTCTTTTTTTCTCGGGGTCGGCAACGTCTGCCAGTTTGCCCATAAACGCTTCGCTGGCATCGACGTGAATCACCTTGACACCCTTGTGTCGGGCAAAGGTCTCCATGACCTGCTCGGCTTCGTTCAACCGCAAAAGCCCGTGATCGACAAACACGCAGGTGAGTTGCGCACCGATGGCCTTGTGGATCAACGCGGCGGCAACCGACGAGTCAACGCCGCCTGACAATCCGAGGATCACTTCCTCCGTACCCACCGCCGCACGAATTTTTGCCACGGCCTCGGTGACGTAATCCGGCATATTCCAGTCGCCAGCGCAGCCGCAGATGTCGCGCACAAAGCGCTGCAGGATCGCCTTGCCCTGCGGGGTGTGCGTCACCTCGGGGTGAAACTGCACGGCATAGAAATGCCGCGATTCGTCGGCCATGGCCGCCACCGGACAGTTGTCGCTGGAAGCCATCACCTTGAACCCTGGCGGCAGGTCGATCACCTTGTCGCCGTGGCTCATCCATACCTTGAGCATGCCAAAACCTTCGGCGGTGCCGTAGTCCTGGATATCTTTCAACAACGAGGTATGGCCACGCGCCCTGACTTCCGCGTATCCAAACTCGCGCACCGTGCCTGGCTCAACTTTTCCGCCCAACTGATGCGCCATGGTTTGCATGCCGTAGCAGATACCCAGCACCGGGACGCCGGCCTGAAACACGGCATTGGGCGCTTTGGCCGCGCCTTCGTCATACGCCGACAGATGGCTGCCTGAAAGAATAATGCCGCTCGCGCCGAAGTCACGAACGAATTGATCGCCGATGTCCCAGGGGTGGATCTCGCAATAGACCCGGGCATCGCGCACGCGGCGCGCAATCAGCTGAGTGACCTGAGATCCAAAATCCAGAATTAGAATCTTGCTGTGATGCCCTACAGTACTAGTTTCCTGTCTTAATATTGATGAATTTGCCACGCTATTCCACCCGGTAATTCGGCGCTTCCTTGGTGATCTGCACGTCGTGAACGTGAGATTCGCGCATTCCCGCGGAAGTAATTTCGACAAACTGCGGCTTTGTGCGCATGGCTTCAATGGAATCGCAACCGCAATAGCCCATGCTGGCGCGCAACCCGCCCGTCAATTGATAAATGATGGCCACCACCGACCCCTTGTAGGGCACGCGACCCTCGATACCTTCTGGAACCAGCTTTTCGATGTTGTTCTCCGCGTCCTGGAAGTAACGGTCTGCCGCGCCCTGCTGCATCGCGCTCAAGGAACCCATGCCTCGATAGGATTTGTAGGAACGACCCTGGTAGAGAATGGTTTCACCGGGAGCTTCATCGGTTCCCGCGAAAAGCCCGCCCAGCATGACTGTATGCGCGCCTGAGGCGATCGCTTTCGCAATATCGCCCGAATAACGGATACCGCCATCGGCGATCATAGGCACCTTCAGCGCCGCGAGCGCCTCAACCACGTTCTGTATGGCAGTCACTTGGGGTATGCCAACGCCCGCCACAACACGCGTGGTGCATATCGAACCCGGACCGATGCCAACTTTCACCGCGTCCGCACCATGATCGACCAATGCCCTGGCACCATCGGCCGTCGCAATATTTCCGCCCACGACTTCAATATTCGGATAGGTTCGCTTTACCCAGCGCACCCGCTCCAATACGCTTTGAGCATGACCGTGGGCCGTGTCGACAATAATCGCATCCACGCCGGCTTCAACCAGCGCCGCAGCGCGCTCCTCGGTGCCCTCGCCCACGCCTATCGCCGCTGCGACACGCAGCTTGCCTAGTTCGTCCTTGCAGGCGTAGGGGTGCTCAGTGGATTTCAGAATGTCGGTAACGGTAACGAGACCTCTCAACTCAAACGCATCGTTTACAACCACGACTCTCTCGATACGATGCTTGTGCAGCAGGGCCTTGGCCTCCTCGGGTGTGGCTGCCTCGCTTACGTAGATCAGCCGTTCTCGCGGCGTCATGATGGCGCTGACCGGCAGTCCCAGGTTGGTCTCGAACCGGTAGTCGCGGTTGGTCACAACTCCCACGACCTTGCCATTGTCAACCACCGGAAATCCCGAAACTTTGTGTTGCTTCGTGAGTTCCAGCAATTGACCCACGGTGATATCGGGCCGCACAATCATCGGATCGCGCAATACCCCGGATTCATAGCGCTTGACCTTGGCCACTTCCCCCGCCTGTTGCCTGGGCGACAGATTCTTGTGAATGACGCCAATGCCACCTTCCTCGGCCAGGGCAATCGCGAGTCGCGCTTCGGTCACCGTATCCATCGCGGCGGACACCAGCGGCACGTTAAGGCTTATTTTCCGGGTGAATTGCGTTCTAAGGCTGACATCTCGGGGTAGGAAGCTGGAATGGGCGGGAACCAGAAGGACGTCGTCAAACGTCAATGCCTTTCGAATCTCTCGCATGGCAGCTTCGCAAAAATCGGATTATACGCTGGCACATGATCTCTACCGCAGACCGCTCCTCAAAATGCTCCGAATACCTACCAACTATCGCTCACTGTAATGCGCACCGTAGTCCTGACAAGTCATGGTCGCTCGATGGTCGTCGCTGGATGTCGTCGCTGGATTGACGCCCTGACTTAAAATCGCTAATGTCCTTGCATCCATTGCAGGGGACCCCTCGATGAACATCTGGATTGCTTTTATTGCATTGTTTGTTATCGCTGGCGCCTCCCAGGCGCAGATCAATAAGTGCGTGGATGCCTCCGGAAAAACCATCTATTCACAGGGACCCTGCCCCAAAGGCGCGAAGTCATCCAGCGTAGCAAGCGCACCTCCGGTAAGCGTGTCCGCCGGAAAAACCGGAGATGCCGCGAAATCCAGTGGCCCGAAAACTGCGGCCGAACTGGAACAGGAATTCCGCAAACGCCAGCAGGAGCTAGCGGAGGGCCGCAAAAAAGACGATGCCCGTGTGGCCGAAGCGAAAATAGATCGGGAAAATTGCGATTCCGCGCGTCGTCAACTTGCGGGATTGGAGGCCGGCGGTCGCCAGAGTGGAATCAATGAAAAGGGCGAGCGTTTTTTCATGGACGACGCGCAAATCGAGGCTGAGAAACAACGTGCCCGTCAGGCAGTCGCGAGCTCCTGCAAATAGCATTTCGAAGTCAGAGTCTATTGCGCTTTGCGTGCTCGGCACGCCTGCGGCGCGACTCTTTGGGGTCGACGGTAAGAGGACGATATATTTCCACCCGGTCGCCGGCGCGAAGATCCGCGTCCAAAGCAGCTCGCCTGCCGAAGATCCCTACTTTGTTTTTCGACAGATCAATATCGAGAAATTCCCTGGTGATGCCGCTGGCCGCAATCGCATCGGCAATCGTAGCTGGAGTATTGACTTCCACTGATCGAAGAATCTGCGCCTCGGCAAGAGCATAGCTGACCTCAACTTTGATCTTCATCACTGCACTCCATTCAAATCCTGCGCGCGTCGCACGAACGCATCGACAAAAGTGTTCGCGATGTGCTCGAACACCGGGCCAATCAACCTGTCAAGCAGGCCATTGGCGAACTGGTAGTCAAGATGCAAGCTGACTTTAGACGCATCCGGCGAAAGTGCATCAAAACTCCAGGTTCCCTTCAGATGACGAAAAGGTCCGGACAGCAAAACCATGTCGATTTTTCGGCCCGGCAGATTATGGTTGCGGGTGGAGAACTGTTGGCGGATGCCGCGATAAAAAATATGCAAGGTCGCCTCGGTGATTGCCGGATCGCGCGCATCGACTTTTGCCGTGGGACACCACGGAAGAAACCGCGGATACGCCTCAATGTCCGCAACCAGCTGGTACATGACATCGGCCGGATAATTCACCAATGCGGAACGTTTCACGGTATGCATATTGTTACAATCGAGCGATGAATCGCTCAGCCATCCGCAACCTAAATCGCAACCTAAGTCGCACCCCGCGCCTATGAGCATCATCGAAAATCGCAAGGCATTTCACGATTACTTCGTTGAGGAGCGCTTCGAGGCCGGACTGGTGCTCCTGGGCTGGGAGGTTAAGGCAATTCGCGCCGGTCGGGCCCAGTTGAAGGAAGCCTATGTGATTGTGCGTGGCGATGAGATTTTTCTTATCGGCTCGCATATATCCGCGCTTCCGGCGGCATCGACCCATGTCCAACCCGATCCGGTACGTACCCGCAAGCTGCTGCTTCACTCTGAAGAAATTGAAAAATTGACTGGAAAGGTCGAGCGCGCCGGTTACGCCTTGATTCCCATCAATCTGCATTATGCGAAGGGAAAAATAAAGCTTGAGATCGGCCTCGCGAAGGGAAAAAAGCAGCACGACAAGCGCGAAGCCGACAAAGAGCGCGACTGGAAGCGAGAACAACAGAAATTGCTACGCACGCGAAATCGCTGAAGTCGCCTCGCCGCGTGCTGCCAGGGTGCTTTCTCGTTCCCTGGCAATTCGGGAAAGGGACAGCCAGGTATCCACCACGGTATCCGGATTGAGCGACAGGCTCTCAATTCCCTGATCCACCAGCCACTGCGCAAACGCCGGATTGTCGGAAGGCCCTTGACCGCAGATCCCGACGTATTTTCCAGCTTTGCGGCAAGCCTGAATCGCCATACTCAAACAGGCCTTGACTGCGGGGTCCATTTCGTCGAACGAACCTGCAACCAGCGCGGAATCGCGGTCCACGCCGAGCGTCAACTGTGTCAGATCGTTCGATCCTATGGAAAAACCGTCGAAAAATTCGAGGAATTGCTCGGCCAACAAAGCGTTGCTTGGAATTTCGCACATCATGATGAGGCGCAGTCCCGCGCCGCTTTCCCCCTCGCTGCGAGCGCCACGCTTGAGTCCATTGATTGCGAGCAACTCAACCACCTTGGCCGCTTCGGTCAATGTCCGAACAAAGGGCACCATGATCTCCACATTGGTCAATCCCATCTTCTCGCGCACCTTGCGTAGCGCCAGGCATTCCAATTCGAAACACTCACGGAACGCTGGCGCGAGATAACGACCAGCCCCGCGGAAACCCAGCATCGGATTTTCTTCGTCGGGTTCATAAATATTGCCGCCGATCAGTTTTCGATACTCGTTGGATTTGAAATCTGACAATCTGACGATCACCGGCTTTGGCCAAAAAGCCGCGGCAATAGTGGAGATCCCCTCAGCAAGCTTATCGACGAAAAACGCGCGTGGATTCTCATACCCCAACGCGGCCTGCTCGACTTCAAATTTGATCTCCAAAGGCAGGCTCGGATAGTCGAGGATCGCTTTGGGATGTACACCAATCATGTTATTGATGACAAATTCGATGCGCGCCAATCCGACACCCGCATTGGGCTGCGACTGAAATTCAAATGCCAAATGCGGGTTGCCTATATTCATGGCAATTTTAACCGGACACTTGGGCATTTCACCATAGCTTCGTTCAATCACCTCAACTTTCAGAATGCCCTGGTAGACATGGCCGGTATCGCCTTCGGCGCAGCAAACCGTCACCGCCTGGCCATCGCTCAAGAGCGCGGTTGCGTTGCCGCATCCCACCACGGCTGGAATGCCAAGTTCGCGAGCGATGATCGCCGCATGGCAGGTTCGGCCGCCGCGATTGGTGACAATGGCAGCGGCACGCTTCATCACTGGCTCCCAATTGGGATCGGTCATGTCCGTGACCAGCACATCTCCCACCTGAACGCGCGCCATCTCCGAGGCGTCCTTCACGATACGCACCATGCCGGCGCCAATTTTCTGGCCGATGGCGCGTCCCGAGACGAGAATATTTGATTTTTCCTTTAGCTGGAAACGCTCCTGCGTCTCGCCTTTTCGCGATTTGACGGTTTCCGGCCTTGCTTGGAGCAGATAGAGCCTGCCATCAACGCCATCCTTTGCCCACTCTATGTCCATAGGTCGCTGGTAGTGTGCTTCCACCTTGGCAGCCATGCTTGCCAGCTCAATGACCTCATTGTCCGTTAGACAGAATCGATTCCGATCGATTTGCTCAACCTCAACCGTTGCGACCGAACGTCCGGCGGATTGATCTTGAGCGAACACCATTTTCTGCTGCTTGGAACCCAGGCTTCGCCGCAGAATGGGATAGCGTCCAGCGCGCAGTGCCGGCTTGTGGACGTAGAACTCGTCGGGATTGACGGCGCCTTGGACCACCATTTCTCCCAACCCCCAGGATGCAGTGATGAAAATAACGTCCTGGAAACCAGACTCAGTGTCCAGGGTAAATAACACCCCGGACGCCCCGGTACCGCTTCTCACCATGCGCTGTACGCCCACCGATAGCGCGACCGCGCGATGCGCATATCCCTTATGAACGCGATAAGAAATGGCTCTATCGTTATACAGCGATGCGAACACGTGTCGAGTCGCGTCTAAAACATTCGGCAATCCATGGATATTGAGGTAGGTTTCCTGCTGGCCTGCAAACGATGCATCCGGCATATCTTCCGCGGTCGCGCTCGAGCGCACCGCCACTGAAGCATTGCCTTCGCACATCAATTGTTCATACGCGCGGGCGATCTGACCTTCAAGATCCCGTGGAAATGGCGCTTGAAGGATCCAGGAACGAATCTGCGCACCAACACGCGCCAGTGCTTCCACGTCCTCGACATCAAGCGATCCGATGCAGGCGTCGATTCGCTGATTCAGGCCGTCTTGTGCGAGATACTCCTGGTAGGCGAGGGCAGTCGTCGCGAATCCACCCGGCACCCGAATGCCCGCCATGGCAAGCTGCCCGATCAATTCACCCAAGGATGCATTTTTCCCACCGACCGACTCGATGTCGCCCATTCCCACTTGGTGCAATTGAACGACATACTGGCGGGAGTTCATGAGGCATTCCTTGGGGCTTGTCGGGGTTCTTGAAAGACGATATTTTACCCATTACTTACCGCCCAGGCGGTCAAAAATGAAACCAAGGAATACAAAATGCCGTATCAGAAACGCACCGTATTCGTGGTGTCCGATGGCACCGGAATTACCGCGGAAATGCTCGGCCACAGCCTGCTGACGCAGTTCGAAGGCATCGAGTTTCAGCAAATAACCGTGCCATTTGTCGACAGCCTCGCCAAAGCCGAGCAGTGCGTTGCGCGCATCAGCGAAGCAGCCAGCCACGATGCGTCGCGGCCGATCATATTCTCAACACTAGTGGATTCCGAAGTCCGCCAAGCCATGCGTGCTGCCGATGCTTACATGCTTGATTTTTTCGAAATGTTTCTCGACCCGCTGGAAGCCGAGTTGGGGGTGCGCTCTACGCACACGGTTGGACGCTCGCACAGCGCATTCGACAAGCCGGGATATTCAAAACGCATCGAGGCCATCAATTTCACTATGGCGCATGATGATGGCGTTTCTTCACGTGAGTTCGACCGGGCGGATGTGATTCTGGTGGGTGTTTCACGCAGCGGAAAAACACCTACATCGCTGTATTTGGCTCTTCAGTTCGGCATCATGGCCGCCAATTACCCTCTTATTCCAGAGGATTTCGAGCGCAATGAACTTCCCAAGCCGCTTTTGCCCTACCGGACGAAACTCTACGGTTTATCCATTCATTCGGAGCGATTGCGTGAAGTACGCAATGAGCGGCGGCCCGACAGCCAGTATTCCAATATCGAGAATTGTCGACTTGAAGTTCAACAGGCCGAAAACCTGATGCGCCGGGAAGGCATTCGTTGGGTCAATTCGACGACCAAATCGATCGAGGAAATCGCCACCACCATCGCTCAGGAATTCAAGCTCATTCGTAACGTTTATTAAGTTGCTCGCCCATGCCGTATTCAACTTATACGCCGCTGCCTGCCTTGTTCGAACAGGCAGATCGCCACGGCCGCCGCGACATTCAAGGACTCTGTATAGCCGGCCATCGGAATGACCACTCTGAGTCCCGCGACATCAAGGGCTTGTCGTGACAAGCCTGCGCCTTCGTTGCCAAACATCCAGGTCGTCGGACCACTCAGGTCGACGTCGTAAATTTCTGTTGCAGCAGCCGATTGCGCAGCGATAATCCTGCACGCCGCCCGCTCGCTTAAATCTCGTAATTCGACGTTTTCGCAAATGGACAAATGAAAGTGCGCCCCCATGCCCGCTCGAATGACCTTGGGCGACCAGGCGAACACGGACCCGCTTGAAAGATAGATTCTTCGTATTCCAGCGCCAAGCGAGGTCCGCAATATTGAGCCAAGATTTCCCGGATCCTGAATTCCCTCCAGATACAGGCCGTCCTCAATCTGTGCGGGCAGATCGGGCGCGCTGGGAGTCTTGATCACGGCCAGGATTCCCGATGGGGTGACCACCTGGGAGACCTGCGCCAGCAGCCTGTCCTCGATGACCACCTTTTCTCGCGCTGCGGCGCGATCCATTAAATCGGCGATTGCGCCGCGTTGCATGCCGGTTTCACTGGCTACGATCAACTCCAAGGAATCAATCGCGGCCTCGCAGTAGGCTTCGATCAAATGCTCGCCATCCAAAATGGTGGTGGCACTCAGACGGCGCGCGCGCGACGAGCCGGAAAGTTTGATCAATTGACGTACCAGGGGGTTGTCCCTGGATCGGATGGTTTTCATTATTGATCATTCCCAAAAACATGACAGCCTCGTAAAAGGCATGTTTTTGTCATGGATTATGAAACGCTCGATGATAGAAAGGCGGCTGTGTGCTGCAAAGCCTCGCGTACAGGAGAGAAGCTTCTTCTGTGTATATCGCACACGCCATGTTTTTTTATCGCGATCAAATGCGCCGCCGTGGGATAGCCCTTATGACGATCCAGTCCATACTGAGGATACAGTAGATGCAATCTGAGCATTTCGGCATCTCTGGCTGTTTTGGCAAGAATAGAGGCCGCCGAAATTTGCGGCACGCTCGCATCGCCCCTGACCACCGCGCGCATTGGAAATTCCAATTGCAGACGCTGATTTCCATCAATCAGAACCATTGACGGCGTCAATCCAAGACCTAGAACTGCGCGCCGCATCGCCAGCAGGCTTGCTTGCAGGATATTCAATTTGTCGATTTCCTCGACGCTTGCATGAGCAATGCTCCATGCAAGGCACTGTTGGCGAATCATTTCAGCGAGCACCTCACGACGCCGCGCACTGAGCACCTTTGAATCCGCCACTCCCACCAGCGGATTATTATGCCGAAACACTACTGCGGCGGCAAAAACCGGCCCCGCAAGCGGACCGCGTCCCGCTTCGTCCACGCCGCAAATCAGGCTGCGCGCAACCACGTCATGGCCACATCAGCTGCCCGCTCCGAGGCGTCGCGCCGGAGTAATTCATGCATCTGGGCAAGATGCGCGGGCAGGCAGCGTTGAATTTCAGGGTCGAGACATACATTGACCAGTGCTTGCGCTAAATTCTCGGGCGTCGCCTGCTCCTGGAGAATTTCTGGCACCAGAAATCGGCCAGCGACAATGTTGGGCAGTCCTACCCAGGGCTGGTAGCGCATGCGTGAGATCAGACTCCACGAGGCTGCCGACATGCGGTAAGTAATAACCATGGGCTTTCGATACAGCGCCGTCTCCAGGGTTGCGGTGCCGCTGGCGACCAAGACGGCATCCGCTGCGGCAATGGCCTCCCTGGCATGCCCGAACAATATCGTTAATTGCAAATCGCTCCCTTGCGCTTCGTACAGCGCCGCCTCGAAAATAACTCTTGTCTCACGGCTGATCAAAGGTACAAGAAACCGGGCATTAGGCATGCGTTTTGAGATTCGTAGCGCCGTTTTGACGAATAGGTCTGCGTGAAATTTAAGTTCTGACACACGGCTGCCGGGGAGCAACGCGAATATTTTTCCGCCCTTGGGCAGCCGTAGCTGCTCCCTGCCCCAGGCAGTCCAGTCACCAGGTTCTATGGCATCGGCCATCGGGTGGCCCACGTAGGTTGCAGCGATTCCCTGCCTCCGATAGAGCTCCTCCTCAAAGGGAAATAACGCCAGAACGTGATCCACCGAACGCGCCATCGCGCGAATGCGCCCTCCACGCCAAGCCCACAGCGAAGGACTGACGTAATGAATGATGGGGATGCCGCGCCGCTTCAATCCGGCCTCCAGTGACAGATTGAAATCCGGCGCATCAATGCCTATAAAAAGTCGTGGAGCGGCCCCTAGCAGGCGCGATTTGAGTCTGGAACGCATTGCCACTAAACCCGCGTAATGCCGTAAGACTTCAACGTACCCCCGAACCGCCAATCGCTCCATGGGGAACCAGGAATGCATACCCTGTGCCTGCATTCTAGGGCCTCCGATGCCAACGAATTGAATATCCGGGATTCGTTTGCGTAATGACGCAATCAGCTGTGCGCCAAGAAAATCCCCGGATGGCTCGCCCGCGACGATACCGATCAGCATGCGCACATCAACGAATAATGCCGCGCCGCGCGCGCGCGAGAAATTCGAGAAGTATTCCGATGTCCGAGGCGTCGCGGGCCTGCACTGCGAGCGTCTCCTTAGCCTGCGCCAACGTCAGCCCGGATTTGTACAGTGTCTTGTAGGCCGCACGCAGTGACACAATCGCGGCGCCTGAAAATCCGCGACGTTTCAGTCCTTCCACGTTTATTCCATATGGCTTCGCAGTATTTCCGGCGGCCATGACATAAGGCGGGAGGTCCTGCAGCAATATGCTTCCCATAGCCGTGAGCGAATGCGCGCCTATGGAAACAAACTGATGCACAACGGTAAAACCTCCCAGAATGGCGTGGTCCCCAACGTGAACGTGGCCTGCAATCTGCGCGTTATTCGCGAAGATGGTGTGGTTGCCAACCTGGCAGTCATGGGCAATATGCGCATAAGCCATGATCCAGTTATCGCTCCCGATTCGCGTCACTCCTGCATCTTGTGATGTCCCCCGGTTGAACGTGCAAAATTCACGGATGGTATTTCTATCACCAATCACAAGTGCTGTCGGTTCTCCGGAGTATTTTTTGTCTTGTGGTGGCCCACCAATGGAATTGAAGGAATGAATAATGTTGTCTTCGCCAATCTGGGTATGAGCATCAATGACAACGTGCGAGGCGATTGATGTTCCACGCCCGATCACCACGTTTTCTCCAATTATGCTGTAGGCGCCAATGCTTACCGTCGGGTCGATTTGAGCGCCGGAATGCACGACAGCACTTGCGTGAATCACAGGTGTCGCACAGTACACATAAGCTTAGCCTCGGCTGCCAATGCCTCTCCAACGCGCGCCTTGGCGGCGAACTTCCATACGCCACGCACCAAGCGCTCAATTGTTACTTCTAATAGGAGTTGATCGCCGGGAATAACTGGACGTTTAAACCGTGCTTCATCGATACCGGCAAAGTAGTACACAGACTTATCGTCGGGGCGGCTGCCAAGGGTCTTAAAAGAGAGTACGGCGGCCGCCTGTGCCATCGCTTCAATGATCAGAACCCCAGGCATTACCGGATGGTGGGGGAAATGGCCCGCGAAATAAGGCTCATTCACACTGACATTCTTGATCGCAAGTATGCGTTTTCCCGCTTCACACTCGAGTACGCGATCTATCAGCAGGATCGGATAGCGATGCGGCAGGTACTGCAGAATTTCATGAATATCCAATATTTTGACTCCCGAATTTATTGACGCCCATTAGCCACAGCTATAAAAGAAGGCACCCATTGCAGATCCTCACAACTCACTGTTTTTCATGCCCTCAATCTCCCGCTCAAGGGTGCGCATCCGTCGGGACAAACTGTCGAGATTACGAAGCAAGGCCGCGTTGCGTGCCCATATGGCGCTTTCCTGCAGCGGATACAAACCCGAATATTTACCCGCCCGTCCAATTGACTTTGTGACAACGCTTGCCGCGCCAATATGTACATCATCGGCGATTTCTAGATGGCCCAAAACCACGCTACCACCTCCAATGGTGCAGCGCCGTCCAATTTTTGCGCTCCCAGCGATGCCAACGCATCCTGCGAACGCACAATGCGCGCCAATATGCGCGTTATGTCCGATTTGAATCTGGTTGTCGAGTTTGACCCCATGTTCGATGATCGTATCATCCAGCGCGCCTCGATCAATGGTGGTGTTGGCGCCTATCTCGACGTCATCTCCAATATTTACAATCCCGATTTGCGGGATTTTTCTCCACCCTTCTCCATCTTGCGCCATGCCGAACCCATCCGCGCCAATGACCACACCGGAATGGATAATCGCGCGCCGCCCGATCCGACAACCCGAATAAATAACAACATTGGGATGCAGGACACATTGGTCGCCTATAACGACCTTATCGCCAATAATGCAGCCAGGGGCCATCACTACCTGCTCTCCAATAACTGCTCCCTTGCCGATGCTGCAAAAAGCGCCGAATTGCGACCCGGATCCAATGCTTGCCGACTCATCGACGATAGCGGTTCGATGCACGCCTGGAATCACTGTCGCGGCAGGAAATAGCAAAGCCGCAGCCTTTGCATATGCAAGATAAGGATCGGCACAAATAATTCTCGGCAAGTCCGTTGCGTCTTTATCTGCATGCGCAAGCAGAACCGCAGCCGCGCGGGTGACATCTAATTGTCCCCGATAACGAGAATGGGTTAAAAAACTCAGGTCCGCCGGCGTTGCACTCTTCAAAGTGGCAATGCCGCGTATTTCAGGATTTTCGCCGCCAAGGATCTCGCCATCTACCTGCGCCGCGATATCTGCCAACAGAAATGCCATGGGCGCCGGCATCCAGGACTCCGTCCTATTTGGCGGCGGCACCGGTTTCCAGAGTCTTGATGACCCTGTCCGTCAGATCAATTCGCGGACTGGCCCAGACGACCTGGTCATTCTGAAATATCACGTCGTATTTCTCGGCTTCCGCGATTTGGCGAATCACGCGATTGGCGCGCTCGACAATCGCAGACAGCTCCTCATTTCGACGCGTACCAAGATCTTCACGAAATTCGCGCTGCTTGCGCTCGAAGTCCCGGTTCAGATCGGTAAATTCGCGCTGCCTGCGGGCACGTTCGGTTTCTGACATGGTCACCGCATTTTTTTCCAGGTTCTCCTGCTGTTTCTTAAGCTGGTCGGCAACCCTGGCCATCTCCTGATCACGTTTCGCGAATTCGGCCTCGATGCGCTTTTGCGCCTGTTGCGCTGGCGCCGCGTCCCGCAAAATACGATCAAGGCTGACAAAGCCCAATTTAGCCTGGGCCGCAACCGGCGCCACATGAGCGCATACAATCAGTATCAGCAGGCTGGAAATGCTGTGTAAAACTCGCTTCAATGGAACCCTTTCATCGATTGGCAAAGAAAAACTAAGCCTTGTTGCTCGCCGATATTCATTTCACTTCGCAATAGACGCCTGGTCAATACGCGCTAGAACGCGGCCCCAAACGTGAACTGCCCCCTTTGTATCTTATCGCCTTCCTTTTGATTCAGAGGATTGGCGATACTGATGCGAATCGGTCCCATCGGCGACAACCACGACAACGCCAGGCCCGCGCTATATCTCAGGTCCGACAAATTCATTTTTTGCCCTGCGCCATAGACTTGGCCAGTATCCGTGAAAAGCGCCAAGCGCAATGATTTGTCGAGCCCAGAACCCGGAACTGGAAAAAGCAATTCGGCGGCACCGGTTAATCGCCGATCCCCTCCAATGGCACTGTCATCAACGGGATCGCGCTGACCTAAGCTTGCGGTTCGATAACCGCGCACCGAGCCAATTCCGCCTGCATAATTGTTTTTGAAAAAAGGCAACGGCTTTTTATTGAAGCCATCCGCTGTCGTAAACTCACCGCGAAGCATCATGGTCAAATCCCTGGTCAAGGAGCGATACCAGGAGGTTTCATACGAATACTTGTAATAGTTCAATTCGCCCACGGGCGTGACTTCCAGATTCGCGCGCTGCACTATGCCTTTGGTGGTCCACAGGGCGCTGTCACGAGTATCCCTGCCCCAACCAATGGCTCCGGTCACCGACGAGTACTTTGCCCCAAACTGCTTTGCGAAGTTAATCAAGCGAGGCGGGCTTGTTGGCCCCAAGCCCAATGAAGTCCTGTCGGCGCTCATTCCAAAGGAAATCGCATCCTGCTCGCTCAAGGGATAGCCGAAATTGACGCCACCGCCAACCGAATCCGTTGAGTAATTGCCAAGATTCAAGGCACCAACGTTGGTTTTTCGTTTGTGAACTTCGAATCCGCGTGACAGCCCATCGACGTTGTAATAAGGATTCGTATAGTTGAGCGAAATATTCTGATTGATCTTGCCGGTATTGAAACTACCGCCGACGGAATTGCCGCTACCAAGAAAATTCGCCTGAGATATCGATCCCTGGAAAACAATTTTCTCTGCGCTGGAGAACCCTATTCCAACCAGCAGCGCCCCAGTGGACTTCTCCTTCACTTTCATGGTCACGTCGATCTGATCGCTGGAATCGGCGACCGGCGTGGTATCAATATCGACCTCGGAAAAATACTGCGTGCGATCGACGCGTTCTTTCGACAGTGTCAGCTTCGAAGCGTCATAGAACGCCCCCTCCAGTTGCCGCATTTCACGTCTAATCACTTCGTCACGCGTGCGGGTATTTCCAACCACGTTGATTCGCCGGACATAAACACGTCGTCCGGGATCCACCATGATCGTAAACGAAACCGTTCGCTTCGCCCTGTCTACCTCAGGTACTGCGTTGGCATTGGCGAACGCGTAGCCTTCGTTTCCCAGGCGATCGGTAATTTTTTTAGTCGATTCGTTGAGCTTTTCCCGTGAAAAAGCTTCCCCTGCTACGATCTGAATCAAAGGCAACAGTTGCGCCGCCGGAACGATCGTGTCCCCGCCTAGCTTGACATCGGTAACGATGTATTTCTCACCTTCGGAAATATTTACGGTTATGTAAATATCCTGGCGATCGGGTGTAATCGAGACCTGCGTAGACTCCACGTTGAAATCAAGGTAGCCGCGATTGAGATAGTAAGAACGAAGGTTTTCGATATCGCCTTGCAGTTTCTGGCGCGAATACTGGTCGTTTTTGGTGTACCAGGTCAACCAGCCAGGTGTTCGAAGAACGAATTGATCAAGAAGCAGGGATTCACCGAATGCCTTGTTGCCTACGATATTGATCTGCTTGATTCTTGCGACATCGCCTTCGTCAACCGCGAACGTAATCGCCACCCGGTTACGCTCCAGCGGCGTAATCGTGGTTGTAATTGTTACTCCGTACTTCCCCTTTGACAGGTACTGACGCTTTATTTCCTGTTCCGCTTGCTCGACCAGAGCGCGATCGAATACACGCCCCTCCTGAAGACTCGTTTCCCTCATTCCCTTTCTGACACCCTCGGGTTCGAAATCCTTCATTCCGATAAAACTTATAGACGCGATTGCCGGCCTCTCCTCCAGCACCACGATCAGAACGTCGTTTTCCACTTCGATACGCACATCGCGAAAAAATCCTGTCGCAAAAAGTGCGCGAATCGCCTGACTGGCCTTTTCGTCGGTGAAGGTCTCCCCGACCTTCACCGGCAGGTAACTGAATATAGTGCCTGCCTCGATCCGCTGAATTCCCTCGACACGGATATCCTTGACAACGAAAGGATCGAATGCCAAAGCGCTTGCCGAAAACAGAAACAGACAGATAACTCGCAAAAAATACCGGGGCATAAGCTTATCCAGAGAACAGCCGACTGAAATCGTTGTACAGGGCAAAAACCATCAAAACCATGAGTATCGCAAGGCCGATTCGCTGGCCTATTTCCATGGCCATTTCGGAAACCGGACGACCAATCAGGATCTCGACGACATAATACATCAGGTGTCCGCCATCCAATAATGGCACCGGAAGAAGATTCAGCACGCCCAGGCTGATCGAGACGATCGCCAGAAAAGTAAGATAAGGCACCCATCCAGCCTGCGCGGATTGCCCCGCATAATCCGCGATTGTCACGGGACCGCTGATATTTTTCCATGAAATATCCCCCGTGATCATTCTTCCGATCATGCGCAGGCTAAATACGCTTGTTTCCCAGGTTTTGTTGATCGCCAGTCCTACCGAGGTGATCGGCCCGTGACGGACTATCGTATAAAGATTCTTCATTTCATCGGTGCCCACCAAAGGCTCGGCGCCGATCTTTCCGATTTCACGCCCTCTTTCCTGCTGCGCACGCGGGGTGATACTTAGCTGCGATTCCCCTGCATTGTTTGCTATTCGAAGCCGTACCGGCACACCTGGTTTGGAGCGAATATGAAGCACGAATTCGTCCCAGGTTCCAATCTGCTTCTGGTCCGCTTCGAGAATTTTATCGCCAGTATGCAAGCCACTGAGTTCCGCCTCGCCGCCGGGCAGAACGCGGCCAATCACAGCGTCTGGGCGATAAAGGCGAATGCCAAGGCGAGACACTGGGTCTCCTTCGAGTCCTTCAATATCGAATTGCCGAAGGTTCAAAGTCCTGCGAACTGCGATCCCGTCCGCCGCCTGTGCATCAATGAGGATATCGGATTGATTCACTACCAGTTGCAACAGGGCCCAGCGTGCCTCTTGCCAACTGCCGATTTCCTCTTCATTGATTCGCACCAGGGTATCGCCGCGCTTGAGCCCCGCTATCGCCGCGACGCTATCAACCTGGGGCTGAGCGATCACGGGCCTTGCATCCGGCACACCGCCTATGAAAAGCACCCAGTAAAGCGTGATAGCCAATAGAAAATTCGCGATCGGACCCGCAGCGACGATAAAGATCCGCCGCCAGACACTCTGTCGATTGAATGCATATTGCAAATCGTGCTCGGCAACCGGACCTTCACGTTCATCGAGCATCTTGACATAGCCACCCAATGGAAGCGCCGCGATGACCCATTGCGTGCCATTGGGTGAAAATTGCCGTGACAGCAAGGGTCGGCCAAATCCCACTGAAAACCGCAGCACCTTCACGCCGCAAAGACGCGCCGCGAGGTAGTGGCCATATTCGTGAAAGACAATCAGTATGGCCAGGGCAACAAGAAACGCCAGCAAGGTGATAGCGAGACTCATGCCGCGCGCCCCACACCGCGGTCAATTGCCCGGCGCGCACAAAGGCGCGCTTGGGCGTCGGCCGCTAGGACGTCCTCCATACCACCCATTTTCGTTACTGGAAGCATTTGCAACGTTGCCTCAATGATGTCGATCACATCAAGAAATCGGATTTCCCCATGCAGAAACGCCGCCACCGCTATTTCGTTGGCCGCGTTTAGAATCGTAGGCGCTGAACCGCCTTCTGCAAGAGCCTCATACGCCAGACGCAACGCAGGAAATCGTTGGAAATCCGGCGCTTCGAAACTAAGCGGTCCCGAGTTGCAAAGATTAAGCGATTCGCCCCCCCCCTCGATTCGATCCGGATAGGCAAGTGCCTGCGCGATTGGCGTTCGCATATCGGGGTTGCCAAGCTGCGCGATAACTGAACCGTCGACATACTCGACCATGGAGTGAACCATGCTTTGCGGATGGATGATCACTTGAATGGCGTGCGCCGGCACCCCGAAAAGCCAATGGGCCTCGATGATCTCGAGAGCTTTATTCATCATGGTCGCCGAGTCGATGGAAATTTTTCTGCCCATCGCCCAGGTCGGATGTGCGCAAGCTTCGTCAGGAGTTACATTGACCAGTTCGTTGAGGTCACGACCTAGAAAGGGCCCGCCAGATCCGGTGAGAAGAATGCGTCGAATTCCCGATGCCGCGTAGGTCGTGCCCGCAGCTGCCATTGGCATGCATTGAAAAATGGCGTTGTGCTCGCTGTCTATTGGAAGCAGGAGGACCTTGTGTTTCCTCACCACGTCCATGAAAATCGGGCCTGCCATAACCAGGGCCTCCTTATTCGCGAGCAACAAGCGTTTTTGTGCACTCGCAGCGGCCAAAGTCGGCGCCAATCCCGCTGCGCCGACTATCGCGGCCATTACAGTTTCCACGGACTCCAGTGTAGCCGCCTCGACCAGGCCCTCAGGACCACTGAGAACCTTCGCGCTCGAACCCAATTCACTCAATCGAATCCGCAATGCGCCTGCCCTGGATGCATCCGCGATGGCCGCATATTGCGCATTGGATTTCGCACAAAGTCGTGCGAGCTCCTCCACCTGTGAATGCGCCGTCATGGCGACGACACGAAACCGATCAGGATGTCTCCCGATGACATCCAAAGTGCTTCTCCCAATGGAGCCGGTCGCGCCCAGTATGCAGATGCCTTGAATCATTTCCAAATCAAGCTAGGATGGCCCCTATATGGTTTGGAAGCATTATCCGCCATCAAACCTGCGGGAATCCAATCAATACTGTCGCAGGAAATACTCGGGTAATTCATGATGAAGCAATTCATAAATGGCGACAAAGATTTGCTTCTGACGAGGCTGTCAGATTTTTTGGAATCATCATCAACTCGCAAACAACCAGGCGGCGCATGGAAGAACGGGAAGCAAGGCATCGATCCGGTCCAGAGCGCCCCCATGCCCCGGCAAAATAGTTCCGCTGTCCTTGACGCCTGCGGCGCGTTTGAGAAACGACTCGAACAGGTCTCCATAAATGCCCAGCACTGCAAGAAAGCACATTATGCCGGACAAGGTCAACCAGCCAATTGCGCTGTCCGTGTATTTTGATGGCAGAACGTTGGTTGAAAACAAGCCCCATAAAAACGCATACGCGACGACGAACAATATCGCGCCCACGGCACCTTCCCAGGTCTTTCCAGGGCTAATTCTTGGAGCCAACTTATGGCGACCGACGGCTGAACCGACAAAATAGCCCATCGAATCCGATACCCAAATCACACCCATGATGCAAAGTACCAGACTGGAGCCCTTGTCGCGTAGCGCGATAAGCGAGATTGATGCGCTGGCAATGATCAATATGCCAGCGACGATTGCAAACAAAGTATTGCTCGGCACCGCGTGCCGCCAGAGCCAAAAAGGCACCAAAATCACCCAAAATGCGGCGGAAAAAAAATATAGAAGATTGCCGTATTGGGACGGCATATTGAGCAGCGGCCATCCTGCAACAAGCAAAATGTTTACAAACACGAACATCCAGCGCAGAGTTTTGGACATTCGCGTTAAACGCGCCCATTCGAATGCCGCAACCCCCGCGCACAATGCGCAAGTGATGATCCATACAACGCGCGGCGCCAGAAACAGCAGGCACACCAGGACCGCGATCATGGCCAACGCGGTAATCAAACGTGTTTTCAACATTGCTGGGGCTATGACAAGCGGCTTAGCAAACTAAGTTTTATGCGCTACGAGATTCGGATCAGCGCCTGCCTGCTCCAATTCCCCGCGAGAATCCAGTTGTTCGCTGGTCCGGCCGAAACGGCGCTCACGCGTCAGAT
Source organism: Bordetella parapertussis (assembly GCA_945897475.1). Taxonomy (GTDB): domain Bacteria; phylum Pseudomonadota; class Gammaproteobacteria; order Burkholderiales; family SG8-39; genus 2-02-FULL-62-17. The sequence goes on along the minus strand of CAMDFL010000040.1, from coordinate 9,354 downwards.
ACCAATTTATTGCCTCGTCCAGCGCCTTTCTGTCGAAATCGGGCCAGAGCTTTGGAGTGAAATACAGCTCGGTATATGCCAGATGCCAGAGCAGGAAGTTGCTGATCCGCTGCTCTCCTCCGGTCCGAATGAACAGGTCGGCCTCCGGCGCATAATTCATCGCCAACAAGGGCGTGAGCATCTCTTCGGTAAAATCTTCGCTGCGCGTTGGATGCAAACGCGACAACCTGTTGATTGCTTGCAGCAGATCCCATCGCCCACCGTAATTGGCAGCGATGGTCAGGGTCAGGCGGGCGTGATGAGATGTTTGTTCCTCGGCGCGCCGCGCAAGTTCCACAATACGCTGGCCGAATGGTTCGATATTTCCAATGAGTCGAAGTCGAACGCCATTGCGATCCAACTTGCCAATTTCCTGCTCCAGCGCCATGAGAAACAGTTGCTGCAAAACGCCGACTTCTTCTTGTGGACGGCGCCAGTTTTCCGAACTGAACGCAAATAACGTCAGGAATTCAATACCCAGATCGATGCAAGCCTTGGTCACATCCCTGACGGTTTCCACGCCCCGCCTGTGGCCCGCCACCCTGGGCAAGAAACGTTTTTTCGCCCAGCGGCCATTGCCATCCATGATGATGGCGAGGTGACGCGGAATTCCATGACTCGGCGGCACCTGCACCGTGGAACTGGAAAATGGCGATATTTCTGAGCTCACGCTAAGCGTTCAAATCGACATCAATTCTGTTTCCTTGGACACAAGAATCTTGTCCACTTCGGCAATGAATCGGTCGGTCAGTTTCTGGATTTCGTCCTGCGATTGACCTTCCTGATCCTCGGAGATAACTTTGTTCTTGAGCAAATCCTTGGCCGCGTTGTTGGCATCGCGCCTGACATTGCGAATTGCCACTCGTGCGCCTTCGCCTTCAGTTTTGACCAGTTTTGTCAATTCCCTACGACGTTCCTCGGTCAGTGCAGGCATTGGAACCCTGATGGTCTCCCCCTGGGTCGCCGGATTTAAACCCAAATCCGAATCGCGTATCGCTTTCTCCACCGCGCCGACCATTTTTTTCTCCCATGGCGTCACCGCTATGGTTCGCGCATCGATCAGACTGACATTAGCCAACTGGGTAATGGCGGTGGGTGTACCGTAGTAGTCGACTTTGACATGATCGAGAATCCCGGTATGTGCCCGACCAGTCCGAATCTTACTCAAATCCACCTTCAGGGATTCAAGCGATTTTTGCATCTTCTGTTCGGCATTTTTCTTGATGTCTGCTGTGTTCATGGCGCCTCTATTGGCATGCGGATCGTCATCGGGTTTCCCGCGCCCTGCCCTTTCGGAAATGTAGACTCGGATGCTCAAATGCTTTCGAATCCATGATCTACTTTCAATCCTCAAGTATGAACGTAGGTACCCTCGTCTTCACCAAGAACGATACGTTTCATCGCCCCCGGTTTGAAAATGCTGAATACCGTAATCGGCAAATTTTGGTCGCGGCAGAGCGCAAACGCCGTCGCATCCATTACCTTCAACTGCTTACCAATTGCCTCATCGAACGATAATCGTTTATACCGCGTCGCGTCCTTATGAATCTTGGGATCGGCCGTGTAAACACCGTCAACCTTGGTGGCCTTGAGTACGATCTCCGCGCCAATTTCGCTGCCACGCAACGCCGCGGCGGTATCGGTGGTAAAAAATGGATTGCCGGTGCCTGCAGCGAAAATGACGATCTTTCCCTCTTCCAGGTGGCGAATCGCCTTGCCTCGAATATAGGTCTCACAAACCTGTTCGATACTAAGTGCGGACTGTACTCGGGCATTTATTCCAACCTGCCGCATGGCATCCTGCAGGGCCAGTGCGTTCATGATGGTGGCAAGCATACCCATATAGTCCGCGGTCGCCCTGTCCATGCCAACGGCACCCGGCGCAAGACCTCGAAAAATATTTCCGCCGCCAATTACAACGCCAATTTCCAATCCCAGCGACGCCACCTGACCAATTTCGGCGACGATGCAATCCAACATTTGACGACTGATCCCATATTGATCACCGCCCATCAATGCTTCGCCAGACAGTTTGAGCAGAATACGCTTGTACTTGGGTGAACCCATGAAATCCCGCCTTAAATGCTCAGAAACTCAAACCCGGGTCGCCTGATTGGCTTGCGCCTGGACTTCCGCCGCAAAATCCGTGGTTTTCTTATCAATACCTTCGCCGACCACGAAAAGTACAAATCGTGAAATTGATGCCTGCCTTGATTTGAGCAAGGTTTCAATAGTTTGTTTGTCATCCTTGACGAAGGCTTGGCCCATTAATGCAATTTCATTCAGATATTTTTGGACACTGCCCTCGACCATTTTCTCGACGATATTGGCCGGCTTGCCTGACTCCGCAGCCTTGGCAACTGCAATGTCCCGTTCTTTTTTGATCAATTCCGCCGGCACTTCGTCGCGGGAGATTGCAACGGGTTTGGCTGCCGCCACATGCATCGCAAGGTCGCGTGCCAATTGCTCATCCCCCCCGGATACATCGACCAGGACGCCTATCTTCGCGCCGGCATGAACATAGTGTGCCACCCGTCCTTTGGCTTCGATCCGTGCGAACCGCCGAATTGAAAGATTTTCCCCGATCTTGCCAACAAGTCGTTTGCGGGTTTCCTCGACGGTAGCCTCTCCAAGCGCAAGACCGGCCAAAACAGTTGTATCAGCAGGACTATTCTGGGCCACCAGGCGCGCAAGATCGGCAGCGAAGCCGAGAAAATCCTCGTTTTTCGCCACAAAATCGGTTTCGCAATTCAGTTCAACCATACCTGCGAGCTTGCCGTCACCGCTCGTAAACAAACCCACAACGCCTTCCGCTGCCACCCTGGAGGCAGCCTTGGAAGCCCTGTTTCCCAGTTTTATCCGAAGGATTTCTTCCGCCTTTGATGAGTCTCCATTGGCCTCAGTTAGCGCCTTCTTGCATTCCATCATAGGTGCGTCGGTCTTCTCGCGAAGCTCCTTGACCATGCTTGCGGTTATTTCCGCCATAACACCATCCTCGAAAAGGTTCAAAAAAAGGGGCATGCGCCCCTTTGAGGTCAATTGTCAGACATCAGTCCGGTTACGCGCCTCGCGCCTGAGATTCGTCGATTTCCACGAAATCGTCACTCGTCACGCTGGCAACTATCTCCTGGAGGGACTGGTTTCTGCCTTCCAAAACGGAATCGGCAACACCGCGCGCATACAATCTGATCGCTCGACTGGAGTCGTCGTTCCCCGGAATTACGTAGGCAATCCCAACAGGAGAATGGTTGGTATCCACAACACCGATGACCGGGATGCCAAGCTTTTGCGCCTCGGCAATTGCACCTTTCTGGTAGCCCACGTCAATCACAAATATCGCATCGGGAAGCTTCTCCAGATCCTTGATACCACCCAGGCTGCGCTGCAATTTGACGGTTTCTCTCTGGTAGCTTAAGGCTTCCTTCTTCGACAAACGCTCCAGGGAACCATCCTCAACCATGGCCAGGAGATCCCTCAAGCGCTTGATCGACTGGCGCACCGTCTTGAAATTGGTAAGCATGCCGCCAAGCCACCGATGATCCACATAGGGGGAACCACAACGCTCCGCTTCCTCGCGAATGATTTCGCGGGCCTGGCGCTTGGTGCCCACGAAAAGCACAGTCCCTTTATTGCTTGACAGTTGCCGCAGATGCTTCATCGCCTCTTGATACATCACCATCGTTTTTTCGAGGTTGATGATATGAATCTTGTTGCGATGCCCGAAGATAAATGGCGCCATCTTGGGATTCCAATAACGGGTTTGATGCCCAAAATGCACACCCGCTTCCAACATTTGACGCATGGTTGTCGACATGGATCGATGCTTCTCCAGACTAGGGTTTCAAAAACCGCGACTCCTCAAGACCCCGACGAAGCGGAGCACCCTATCGGGAGTGCGGCAAGATTATAAAAAGTTAATAATAAATTATTACCGACCAGGACTGGCCAGTCAGTAAGTGTACCATAGGCAAACCATAAATTTGCATTTTTTCCATATCAAACAATATATTAGTGACACCTGCGGACCAGCAAACTTGTTCCGCGAATATCATCCTAAGCTATGTCATCCTCAAGCAATTGCCCAATCTAGTCGGATCGCATATGCTCTCACGCTTTTTTAAATAATCCGCACTGTGATGCCAATAGAAATCAAGACCATTGACGAAATCGAGAAAATGCGCGTTGCCGGGCGTCTTGCCGGTGAAGTGCTGGATTTCATCGCCCCGCACGTAATGCCGGGAATCACCACGGGCGAGTTGGATCGGCTTTGCCATGAATTCATGGTTGACGTCCAGAAAACCATTCCCGCGCCACTGAACTACGCGCCACCAGGGTATAAGCCCTACCCGAAATCCATCTGCACCTCGGTCAATCATCAGGTGTGCCATGGCATTCCAGGCGAACGAGTGTTGAAATCTGGCGATGCCATCAATGTTGATATTACGGTTATCAAGGACGGTTATCACGGCGATACCAGCCGAATGTTTTTTGCCGGTGAACCCTCGATTCAGGCCAAACGACTCTGCGAGGTGACCTTCGAATGCATGTGGATAGGCATAAAGGCTGTTCGTCCTGGTGCTTACCTCGGCGATATCGGCGCAGCAATCCAGCGGCACGCCGAGGGCCATCGCTACAGTGTGGTCAGAGAGTTTTGCGGACACGGCATAGGCAGGCGATTTCATGAAGAACCGCAAGTGCTTCACTATGGCCGCGCCGGAACCGGCGCAAGACTTCAACCAGGCATGATTTTCACCATCGAACCCATGGTTAATGCTGGTGCTGCCGCGATTCGGGAACTTGCGGATGGTTGGACCATCGTCACCAAGGATCACAGCCTTTCGGCTCAATGGGAGCATACCGTACTGGTGACCGATTCCGGCTATGAGGTATTGACGGTTTCGGCGGGTGTGGCACCTGAACCTTCTACCCAGCAATTTGCAGCCGCAGGTAAGTAAGCGGCTCTGCCTGTGCAAAACGCCGACAATCCGAAGAGTCTCTCGGATAAGGCCGAAATTCAGGCCGAAATTCAACGCCTACGAAACGACCTCAAAGTTGCCCGCGCTACGCTTCGAATGCGCTTTGAAGAGGGTAACGGCACCCCGGCCTTGCTTCATGCGCATTGCAAACTAATTGACCGGGTTCTTCGAGACACCTGGGAATCACTGAGCTTCCCACGCGATATCGCATTATTGGCTGTGGGCGGATTCGGGCACGGAAAGCTTTTCCCCCACTCTGATGTCGACATGCTGGTGCTGTTGCAAAGCGATCCCGGCGAAGCCATGGCGGCAAGTATTGCGGCATTCATCGGACGACTTTGGGATCTCGGACTCGAGGTCGGTCACAGCGTGCGCACCGTTCGGCAATGCATCGAAGAAGCAAATCTGGACGTAACCGTGCGCACCGCTCTTCTGGAAGCCAGGCCGCTGGCGGGGCAACGAAAATTGATTCAGGCCCTGCGGCTGGGCGCAAGGCAATCACTGGATGCGCGCGCCTTTCTCAAGGCAAAGCAACTCGAACAGGCGCAGCGGCACGCCAAATACCACGACAGCCCCTACAGCCTCGAGCCCAATGTGAAGGAGTCCCCCGGCGGACTTCGCGACCTTCAGGTCATTCGCTGGATTGCGCTGGGATGTGGCTTGGGCGAGCGTTGGTCCGATCTGGCGGCGAGCGGATTCATTACCACAGTCGAGGCAAGACAAGCGGCTCGACATGAACGATTTCTCCAAACGCTGCGAATTCGGCTTCACTACCTGGCGGGACGCCGCGAGGATCGACTGCTTTTCGATTATCAGGATCGTCTCGCACGTGAATTGGGATACACCGCCACCTTGGGCAAACGTGCCAGCGAACAATTAATGCAGAAGTACTATCGCAGCGCCAAGGCAATCTCTCAACTGAACGTTCTTCTGATGCAAAATCTCGAAGCAGCGGCATTTCCGAGCCCAGCTGAGGACGGTGAAAAAATCAACGACCGCTTCAGCAAGCAGCGCGATTTGCTGGACATATGCGCGGAGGACATATTTGCGAGGGAACCGCACGCGATTCTGGAATGCTTTTTGATCATGCAAAAACATTCCGACCTCAAGGGCATGACCGCAAGAACTCTGCGCGCACTATGGCGCGCCCGTGAAACCATCAATGCGCAATTTCGCCATGACCCGGTCAACAAGGCGAATTTTCTGGAGTTTTTTCAGCAATCGCGAGGGATCGTCCATGGTCTTCGCCGCATGAACCAGTACGGCATTCTAGGGGCTTACCTTCCCGCATTCCGACGCATCGTCGGTCAAATGCAACACGACCTTTTCCACGCGTATACCGTTGACCAGCACATTCTCACCGTGGTTCGCAATCTTCGCCGATTCACTATGGCGGAGGCAGGTCACGAATTTCCCTTGTGCAGCCGCTTAATCGCGGGGTTTGACAAACATTGGCTGCTATACGTCGCCGCCATTTTTCACGATATCGCCAAAGGCAGAGGCGGCGACCACTCCACGTTAGGAAAGTCCGACGCACGCCGATTCTGTCATGCGCACGGTATTCCCGAGGGTGATACCGATCTGGTGGTGTTTCTGGTCGAGCACCATCTCACCATGTCTGCCGTGGCCCAAAAACAGGATCTGGCCGACCCAGATGTCATTCGTAGATTTGTCGAGATCGTCAAGACCGAACGACAACTTATCGCGCTATATTTGATTACTGTTGCGGATATTCGAGGCACCAGTCCCAAGGTCTGGAACGCATGGAAAGGCAAGCTTCTAGAGGACTTGTTCCACGCCGCCGACCGGCTGCTTCGAGGAGAAAACGTCGCGTTCGACAATGAAATTCGACGAAAGCAGGAGGAGGCTCTTAGACTATTGCGCCTGTATGGCTTGTCCGATGGCGTGCAGGAGGAAATTTGGAAGCAATTGGACGTGCCCTATTTTCTTCGTCATGACGCCCAGGAGCTCGCCTGGCAAGTCCGTCATCTCTATCGACATCCGCAATCGGTGAGTCCAATCGTGAAAGCGAGGCTCTCTCCGGTGGGCGAAGGCCTGCAGGTAATGATCTACGTCAAGGATCAAGCAGGGTTGTTTGCCCGAATATGCGGTTATCTTGGCGCCAAGGGCTACAACATTGTGGACGCAAAAATTCACACAACCAGACACGGCTTCGCTTTGGATACTTTCCAAATCATGGGAGCAGTCAATACCCCTGGCTATCGTGAAATGATCGCGCTGATTGAGTATGACCTGCGCTCAAAACTAGTTACGCAAGATCCGCTATCTAAAGCTATCCGAGGTCGCATTTCACGACAACTGCGACACTTTCCAATTCAGGCGGAGGTGAATATTCGAGCCGATGAAAGGGGACAGTACCACCTGCTTTCCATAACCGCCGGAGACCGTCCAGGATTACTGCATAGCATCGCCATCGTATTGGAACAATACGGCGTGAATCTCCACATGGCTAAAATCGTCACCCTCGGAGGGCGTGCCGAGGACGTTTTCGTTCTCAGTGGCGCCTCCTTGGATAATCCACGGGCGGTGCTCCTTTTGGAACAAGACCTCCTTGAAACTTTGACTCCGGAACCACTGCCCCGCCTGGCGCACGCATAAACCCGGCCGCATGAGAAAGCGCTGTTCCTCTCCCTATTCCTCGCGCTAGTCTTCTGATTCCCGCATTCCCGGGAACAACACATCGGTAAATCCCAGCTTGGATAGATCCGTCATTCGCATCGGGTATAGGATACCGTCAAGGTGATCGCATTCGTGCTGTACCACTCGCGCATGAAATCCTTCGGCCGAGCGCGCAAGCGGCGTGCCAAACTGGTCAAAACCGCGATAGCGCAAGCTACAGAATCTTGCAACCAGGCCGCGCAGTCCCGGCACCGACAGACATCCCTCCCATCCATCCTCTGTTTCTACATCTGAAAATTCAAGCACCGGATTGATCAGGACGGTTTGCGGCACCTCATCAGCGTCAGGGTAACGAGGATTTCGGCTGACGCCGAAAATCACCACGCGGAGTGAAACGCCGATCTGCGGCGCCGCGAGGCCCGCGCCGTCCATGTGCGACATGGTGTCCTGCATATCGGCGATCAAATTCAACAAATCCACGCCACCGAATGCACTGACCTCCTGGGCTACTTGAAGCAAGCGTGGGTCCCCCATTCGCAAAACCTCGCGAATCATCGGTACACCTGGGCAAGTCGTTGCAGAATTCGAACAACGCGTTGCATGGCTTCGCCATGAACCGCCTGGATGGCGGCCAGATCAATTCGTTTGCGACTGGCACCACGCCCGGCCGCGAAGTTTGCGACCACCGCAAGCGCGCCATAGGCGAGATCCTTTTCTCTGGCCAGAACAGCCTCTGGCATAGCGGTCATGCCAACAATGTCGGCCCCATCGCGTTCCAATCGATCAATCTCAGCCGCCGTCTCAAGACGAGGTCCTTGAGTCACCGCGTACACGGCCTCTGGGACTATCGATTCACCGCATGCGTTCGCCGCCGAGACAATCGCGGCGCGAATTTCTTGGGAATAAGGTTCTGTGAAATCCAAATGGGTCACAGGCTCGCCATCATCAAAGAATGTTTGCCGTCTGCCCCAGGTGTAATCGATGATTTGATGGGGAACGGCCAACGCTCCTGGGTGATAGCGTGCGCCTATCCCGCCCACGGTCGCCACCGATACAATCTGCGATGCCCCCTGGCTTTTTAATGCCCATATATTCGCCCTGTAATTAATCTCGTGTGGTGCTATCGAATGCTCACTGCCATGGCGCGCCAGAAAGAATACTGGCACCCCCGCAAGCGTCCCGCGCGAGAGCGGTGCCGACGGGGCACCATAGGGCGTGCTCACCACTGTTTGGCCGGAAATCACGAATCCGGGTAACTGCGCCAAACCACTTCCGCCAATAACCGCCAGCATCAATGCCCCCTTAGCGCATATATCGCCGGCAAATTTCGCCATGCGCCGCGCACGTCCAAACCGCAACCGAAGAGGTATCTATTGGGGAGTATCAGTCCGACAAAATCCGCCTTGATCGGCTTATCGGTGCCCAGGTCTTTGTCCACCAACACCGCCAAGTGGCAGCTTTTCGCGCCTTGCAGCAATACTTGATCGCGAACCGCCTTTAGGGTGTGGCCGGCATCCAGAATGTCATCCAGGACCAATACCGCGCGATTTTTCACGGTTTCCGGCGGCTGCACAGTCCATTGCAAAGCGCCACCGGTGGTCGCGTCGCCATAGCGAGTGGCATGCGCGTATTCAAGTTCAAGCGGAAAGCGCAGCATGGGCAACAACTGCCCGGTAAGAAATATGCCGCCTCGCATGAT
>CAMDFL010000039.1 GCA_945897475.1 Bordetella parapertussis | reverse complement strand
TACTCACGGTAATCCGATGCCTGGCCGCTCACCAATTGCAACGCGTCGTTTTGACTGATTCCCTCTATGTCCCCGGCGGCAGGAAGATCCAAGATCTTTCCAATACGCAGACGATTCATATTCTTGCCATCAAAAGCGTTGACATTGCCCCGATATAAGGCCGTCAGCATTTGCTGCAGGCTGGCGCCCGCCAGCATGTTCTGCGACGCTATTTTGCCAAGCGTATCGCCTCGTTTGACCTCATATTGGGCAGCTGCTTTTACTGATGGTTCAGACGAAGGCTTTGGCGCCGCGACTCTGGCCGATGACTGGATTGGCCCCTTCTGGGAAGACGCCGCAGTAGCCGAAGAAGTACTCACGGGTGGTTTTGGCGTTTCCTGCGCCAAGGGCGAGACGAACGGTGGCGTCACCGGAGGAGTCGGCGCGCTGACTGTCGGCTTCAACTCGGGCGGATCCAGAAGAAAGGTGTACTCGCGCACCAGGCGCCCCGCGGACCACGTCAATTCCACCAGCATATCGAGGAACGGTTCGTTCATCGGCTGAGTCGAGGTCAAAGAAATCACGTGTTGATTGTTAGGCCGGCGCTCGATGGCAAAACGGATGGTTTGCAGAGCCGAGGTATATTCGATATTCGCCTGTCGAAAACTGGCGACGGAAGCCAAAGCGGCCGCCAAAGTATCGGCCTCGCCAGGTTGCAAGGCCACCACCTCAATTTCCGCTCGCAGGGGCTGACCCAGGCCCGACTGCACCGTCATCCGGCCCAAACCAGCGGCCAAGGCGAACGATGGCAACAGGACGATGAGAAATATCGAGACGTATAGTTTGTTTAGGGAATTCATGTCCGCTCGTCCACCAAGAGAATCGGAGGGAAAAAACTAAGCTACCATCATGAGGTTAGCATGGCAAGCTAAACCTCTTTCGCAATGCGGTTTAAGTCGGCATTTCTTGGCGCAAATTTTGACTTTTCGGCTCGGCTTTATAGACAAGACTAGGCAATTGTGTGAGCACTGTCGGTGACGATAAGCGCCGCCCAGTATCCGAACACGCTAGTAGGATCTAGCCCAATAAAATCAGAGCTTACCCAACAGAATCCGCAACATTCGGCGTAGGGGTTCCGCCGCACCCCATAGTAGTTGGTCTCCCACGGTAAATGCAGTCAGGTGCGAACTGCCTGGTTCGAGGGCGAGCTTCCTCAATCTACCCACAGGCACTTGCAAAGTGCCGGTGACGCGAGCTGGACTAAGCTCCGCCAGAGTTTCCTCGCGCCGATTGGGTATGACTCGAACCCAATCATTGGCACTGCCTAACATTTGTTCGATGTCCGCGATGGGCAGGTCTTTTCTCAATTTCACAGTCATTGCCTGGCTATGGCAACGCATGGCGCCTACGCGCACGCAAACACCATCAATCGGTAGCTGCTGGTGCGCACCGCGTCCCAGAATCTTGTTGCCTTCGGCGCCACTTTTCCACTCTTCCTTGCTTTGCCCGTATCCCAAATCCTTGTCGATCCATGGCAACAGGCTGCCCGCGAGCGGCGCGCCGAAGTTTTTGGTCGGAAAACTCGGATCGAGCAAAGTGCAGGACACGGCTCGATCAATCTCAAGAATGCCTTTGGCGGGATCCTCCAGCATCGCCGCGACCGCGCCGTGAGCGGCCCCCATTTGCGCAAGCAACTCACGCATATTCGCCGCGCCCGCGCCCGAAGCTGCTTGATAAGTCATCACGGTCATCCATTCGACCAGATCGGCCTTGAACAGGCCATGCATGGCGAGCAGCATCAGGCTGACCGTGCAATTGCCGCCGATATAGTCTTTCAGTCCGCGTTTCACCGCGGCGTCGATCTCGGCACGATTGACCGGGTCGAGAATAATCACCGCGTCATCGTTCATTCGCAGCGCGGAGGCTGCGTCGATCCAATACCCATTCCACCCTGCGGCGCGCAATCCTGGATGGATGTCGTTGGTGTAATCACCGCCCTGACAGGAAATGATGATGTCCATGTCCTTGAGCGCTGCAAGGGATTTCGCATCGGCAACCGGCGCAATCGCGCGACCGATGTCCGGGCCCTTGCTGCCGGCCTGCGAGGTCGAAAAAAACAGCGGATCAACGAGATCGAAATCGCGCTCATCGCGCATGCGACCGACCAGCACCGATCCCACCATGCCGCGCCAACCGACTATGCCCAGCTTTTGCATCCGCCTATCCTTACCTAAAACCCAACGTGCTCTATCACGTCGCGATTTTACAACCTGACCTACTTTGCGATCTACTTCCCGATCTACAACGCGGCGAGCACCGCGTCGCCCATCTCGCGGGTGCCAACCTTCGTTGTTCCCTGCTGATAAATATCGGGCGTTCGCAAGCCCTGCGCCAATACTTTTTTCACTGCCGCCTCGATGCGATCCGCAGCGACAACTTGATTCAGGCTGTAACGCAGCATCATTGCCGCGGACAGGATTGTGGCCAGAGGATTGGCCACTCCCAAACCGGCGATATCGGGCGCAGAGCCATGAATCGGCTCATACAGGCCTCGGCCTCGCTCGTCCATCGATGCCGAGGGCAACATGCCGATCGATCCGGTGAGCATCGAGGCCTCGTCTGACAGGATATCGCCAAACATATTGCCGGTAACGATAACGTCGAATTGCTTGGGGTTGCGCACCAATTGCATGGCGGCATTGTCGACATACATGTGCGACAACTCCACATCGGGATAGTCGCGGGCGACCTGGGTGACGACCTCGCGCCACAATTGCGAGGTATCCAGCACATTGGCCTTGTCGACCGAACAAATTTTGCGCCCGCGCTTTCGCGCCGCCTCGAAGCCCACCAGCGCGATGCGGCGAACCTCCGACTCGCTATAGCGCATGGTGTCGAAACCTTCGCGCTCGCCGACGAATTTTCCTGTTTCCAGCGTGCGAATGCCGCGCGGCTGGCCGAAATAGATGTCGCCGGTCAGCTCGCGAATGATAAGAATATCCAGGCCCGCGACGACTTCGGGACGCAATGACGATGCGTCGGCCAACTCAGCAAAAACCACCGCCGGACGCAGATTAGCGAATAGTCCCAATTCCTTGCGTAATCCGAGGATGGCCTGTTCGGGACGCTTGTCGCGTGCAATGGTATCGAACCGGGGATCGCCGACCGCGCCGAACAGAATCGCGTCGGCGGCCCGGGCCAGATCCAGTGTGGCTTTGGGCAGCGGTTCTCCACAAGCCTCGTAGGCGGTGCCACCCACAGACGCCTCTTCCATCTCGATGCCGAGGTCGAGCGCACGCAACACCCTCTGCGCTTCCACCACGATTTCCTTGCCAATTCCGTCGCCAGGCAGTACTGCTATTTTCATGATCATCACGTCCCAATGTCGTCACGCTCAAATAAGCCGCGGGTCAAAAAAAACCCAAACAGCCGGGGATCTTCACAGAACCCCGGCCGTTCACGAGTGGCTCAGGTGAACAGCCAGGGCTGCTCGATTTTGCGTTTGTTCTCGAAGACGCGAATCGTTTCAGCGTGGCGCAAAGTCAGGCCGATATCGTCGAATCCATTCAACAGGCAATACTTGCTGAAGGGTTCTATGTCGAAACTATAGGACGATCCATCCGGCTTGATGACTACCTGCGCCTCGAGATTAATCTCCAATGCGTAGCCAGCAAACGGCGCCGCTTCGTTGAACAGCCGGTCAACCTTGGCCTCGTCCAGCACGACGGGCAAAAGCCCGTTCTTCAGGGAGTTGGTAAAAAAGATATCTCCGAAGGATGGCGCGATGATGGCGCGAAAGCCGTACTCGCCCAGCGCCCAGGGCGCATGTTCGCGCGATGAGCCGCAACCAAAATTCTTGCGCGCAATCAGAATTGAGGCGCCCCTGTAGCGCGCTTGATTTAAAATGAAATCGCGGTTAATCGGCCTGTTGGTGCAATCCTGCCCCGGCTGGCCCTCGTCCATGTAGCGCCAAGCATCGAACAGGTTCTGGCCGAAGCCGATACGGCGGATCGATTTCAAAAATTGCTTGGGAATAATGGCATCGGTATCGACATTGGCGCGATCCATCGGCGCCACCATTCCTTTGTGGGTATTGAATTTAAGCATAATGGTTCCGTTGCCAGTATTTATTGGGACCGCTGAATTGATTAATTAATTTGGTTAATTAACTCGGTCTATTAACATGGTCTATTAACTACAACTACCGCAGTTCGCGAACATCGACAAAATGCCCGGCAATGCCCGCCGCCGCCGCCATCGCGGGGCTAACCAGGTGGGTACGCCCAGCGGTACCCTGGCGGCCCTCGAAATTTCGGTTCGAAGTTGACGCGCAACGCTCGCCCGGTAGCAGCTTGTCGTCATTCATGCCCAGGCACATCGAGCACCCCGGTTCGCGCCACTCGAACCCGGCATCCTTGAAAATGCGATCCAATCCCTCTTTCTCGGCCTGCAACTTCACCTGCCCCGATCCGGGCACAACCAGGGCGAGCTTCACGTTCTGCGCCTTGCGGCGGCCACGCACCACAGCTGCCGCGGCGCGCAGGTCTTCAATGCGCGAGTTGGTACAGGAGCCAATGAACACCTTGTCGATGCGAATATCCTTGATCGCTGTATTGGGATCAAGACCCATATAAATTAACGCCCGCCCCATGCCTTCGCGGCGCACCGAGTCTTTTTCACGGTCGGGATCGGGGACACGGTCATCGATCGTCACCACCATTTCAGGGGACGTGCCCCAGGTGACGTGCGGTTTCAACTGGCGTGCATCGATTTGCACCACGCGGTCGAATTTCGAACCGGGATCGCTTTGCAATGTGCGCCAGTAGGCCGCAGCCTGATCCCACAGCACGCCGATCGGCGCGTAGAGCCGGCCTTTCAGGTAATTCAAAGTCACATCATCCACGCCGACCATACCAGCGCGCGCTCCGCCTTCGATCGCCATATTGCACAAGGTCATGCGGCCTTCCATGGACAGGGCGCGAATCGCGCTACCTGCGAACTCCACGGCGCAGCCAGAGCCGCCCGCGGTGCCAATCTCGCGGATGATCGCCAGGGCAATGTCTTTGGCGGTCACGCCGTTTGGAATCGCGCCTTCGACCTGCACCAGCATGTTCTGCATTTTCTTGGCAAGCAGGGTCTGCGTGGCAAGAACGTGCTCGACCTCCGAGGTGCCAATGCCATAGGCAAGACAGGCAAACGCGCCATGGGTGCTGGTATGCGAATCACCGCACACCACTGTCATGCCAGGCAGCGTGAATCCATTCTCCGGTCCGATGACATGCACGATGCCCTGGCGCTTATCCAGAAACGGAAAAAAAACCTTGGCGCCGTGTTCCTTGATGTTGGCCTCCAGCGTCTCAACCTGCAGGCGCGAGATCGGGTCCTTGATGCCCTCCTCCCAGTGGTCGGTGGGCGTATTGTGGTCGGCGGTGGCCACCACCGAGTCCTTGCGCCAGACCGGGCGACCGGCAATTTTCAGCCCCTCATAGGCCTGCGGGCTGGTGACTTCATGCACCAGATGCCTGTCAATGTAGAGCAACGTCGTGCCGTCGTCTTCGGCGCGCACCACGTGACTGGCCCAGAGTTTGTCGTATAGCGTTTGTTGAATCATGACGATTGTTCCATCATCGCAAAAGTGATCGAAGCGAGGCCTGAGATTATATCGGATGCATTAGCGCCTGTTCGCGAAAAACCGGCTTGCTCCGGGATACCACGCTCATCCCCCGCCAATTTTTTAAGGCAAGCGCCCCACGCGCGGATTGGCACGAACGCTCAGGCTCGGATTCGCGCGAACGCTCAGATGCGCTAAGGCTTCTGCGTCGCCAGATACAGGGGCATCACCCGCTCTGAGTAGACCTGCAGATCCTTGATGCGATTGTCCGGCGAAGGATGTGTCGAGAGAAACGGCGGACCCCGGTCACCGCCCATCTGGCTCATTTTCTGCCATAAACTCACGGCGGCGAGAGGATTAAAGCCCGCGCGCGCTGACAGTTCCACCCCAATGCGATCCGCCTCGGTCTCGTCACTGCGCGAATTCGGCAAATTAAACGTGATCTTGAGAATGATGCTGGACAAGTCCACGCCGAGGCTTCCCACCCCCAGCAGTGCGGCGCCGATATTGAGCACCGTGCCTTGCAATGCGGCATGCGAGGCGCGCTCGCGACCGTGCTCGCGAAGTGCATGCGCGATCTCATGGCCCATAATGGCCGCCAACTCATCGTCCGTGAGTTTCAGCTTTTCGATGATGCCGGTGTAGAAGGCAATCTTGCCTCCAGGCATGCACCAGGCATTCACCTCCTCGGAGGAGATCACATTGACCTCCCATTTCCAAGCCGGCGAGTCGCCTCGGAACGTGGCTGTCACCGGAATCAACCTGTCGGCGATACGCTTGACACGCGCGAGTTGCGCGGCATCGCGATTCAACTGATTCTTTTTGCGCGCCTCCAGCAACACCTGCTGATAGGCTTTTTCCGCGCCGCTATTTACCTGGCCCACAGGAAGCAGCGAAGTCATGGTCTGCTTGCGTTCCACACCCACCACGCCGGGTTGCGTCGTTTGCACGGTCTGGCATGTCACCAGTGCAAGTGCCGCGATCAAGGGCAGGATAGTCCGGGGGATTCGCCAGCGGTTTTCAATGATCGTATGTTGGAATGCAGAATTCATAATGGTCCTGTGATCTCAAGCTCGCCGATTCCGGCAGGGATTTCTGGTCCTCTGAACATTTGCCCGGAGTGAAATGGCGCGCCGGGTAAGATACCGCCTTTTGCGCTCTGATCACCATCCGCGAAGATTAAATGCATCTATATGCATAAGCCACCCGTGATAAATGCATAAGCCACCTAATAAAGGAAAGACGCCATCTTGAACTCCAACTCCCAATCGCGTGTCCCTCGCGGCGTGTTTTTCCTGCTATTTACGGTATCCGGATTCGCCGGTCTCATCTACGAGTCGATCTGGAGCCATTATTTAAAACTTTTTCTGGGACACGCTGCCTACGCCCAGACCCTGGTGCTCGCGCTTTTCATGGGCGGCATGGCGATTGGCGCTTGGGCTTGCAGCCGTTACGGCATGCGTTGGGCGAATTTGCTGGTGGGTTACGCGATCGCCGAAGCGCTGATCGGCGTCGCTGCTTTGATATTCCACGCAAGCTTTGTCTGGCTCACCAACTGGGCCTATGACTCGCTGCTCCCCGGTTTGGGAACAGAAACCAGCGCGGCACTTGCCAAATGGACGCTGGCCGGGCTGTTGATTCTTCCTCAATCGATCTTGCTTGGCATGACTTTCCCGTTGATGAGCGCGGGACTCATTCGACGCTTTCCGCTTCGGCCCGGCGAATCGCTATCCATGCTTTATTTCACCAACAGTTTCGGCGCGGCAGTCGGCGTTCTGGCCAGCGGATTCATTTTGATCGAAAATTTAGGGCTGCCCGGCACCATTCAACTTGCCGGTGTGTTGAATCTCGCGCTTGCAGCCACCGTGTGGTTTCTGGCACGCGGCGCCGAGGCTCCAGCGGCAGCGGAAAATTCGGCGGCCTCGAAGCCTCAGGCGAGCAGCGACTCCTCAGACCCAACTCCCGGCACACCAGAATCGTATTCCCTGTTTCTGGCTATCGCCCTGCTCACCGGCACCGCCTCGTTCATCTACGAAATCGGCTGGATACGCATGCTCTCGCTGGTACTGGGCGCCTCCACGCATTCATTCGAGCTGATGCTCTCGGCGTTTATTCTGGGCCTGGCGTTCGGCGGCCTGTGGGTGAAACGGCGCATCGATTCGATCACCAACCCGATGCGTTTTCTCGCCTGGGTTCAGATCGCCATGGGATTGCTCGCGCTGGCGACAATTCCTGTCTATGGACAGATGTTCGAAGTCATGGCCGCCGTCATCAAGGGTCTGGCGAAGACCGACACCGGTCACGCCATGTTCCTCGGCGCAAGCCACGGCATCGCGCTGCTGGTGATGTTTCCGGCGACGTTCTGCGCCGGCATGACCCTGCCCCTGATCACCTACAGCCTGCTGCGCCTCGGGCATGGCGAGAAAAGCATAGGCGCGGTGTATGCCTCGAACACCTTGGGTTCCATCCTCGGTGTGTTCTTCGCCGCGCATGTCGGCATGCCGCTACTGGGACTGAAAGGGCTGATCGCGGTGGGCGCGGCGCTCGATGTCACTTTGGGCCTGGTGCTGTTGTGGCGCGTAGGCGGCCGCCCCGGCATTCGCATCGCTGCCGCGGCGACCGCGGGTCTCGCATTCATCGTGGTACTCGCCGGCTTTCCATTGGATAACTACAAGATGGCCTCGGGGGTATTTCGGCGCGGAGAGATCTTCGACGCGAGCGACGGAAAGCTCTTATCACATGAGGACGGCAAGACCACTACTGTCAGCCTGATGGATTTTCCGGAGGGCCGCAGCCTGCGCACCAATGGAAAATCCGACGGTGCCATCGCCATGGATCCTGCTTTTCCGCGCATATCCGATGAGGTCACCATGGTGCTCACCGCCGCTATCCCCATGGCGGTCAAGCCCGATGCCAGGAACGTCGCCGTGATCGGCATCGGCACCGGATTGACGACGCACACGATGTTGTCCAACCCCATGCTGCAATCGGTGGACACCATCGAGATCGAACCGCTGATGGCGAAGGCCGCGAAACAGTTCGCGCCGATAAATTCCAACGCCTTTGCCGACCCACGCAGCCGCATCGTGTTCGATGACGCCAAGACTTTTTTCTCCACCCACAATCGCCGCTACGACATCATCGTCTCGGAGCCCTCCAACCCGTGGGTGAGCGGTGTGTCCAGTCTGTTCACCCGCGAGTTCTACCAGCTCGCGCGCCGCTACCTGCAGCCAGGTGGCGTGCTGGTGCAGTGGTTCCAGCTCTACGAAATCGACGCGAGCCTCCTGGCCTCGGTACTGGCGGCGCTTGGCAGTGAATTTCCCGACTACGTCATCTATGCGACCACCAACGGCGACCTGCTCATCATCGGAGGCGACTCTGAAACCCTATCCCGACCACTGTTCGATGTGACCAGCGTGCCAGGCTTGGCTGACGAATTGCGACGCGTGCAGGTGCATACGCTTGGCGACTTGCAGATGCGGCGAATTGGCGGACGAAGCGCCCTCGAGCCGTTTTTTGCCAGCTTCGATGTGCCAGCCAACTCAGACTACGCGCCCTATCTCGACCTGCATGCCTCGAAATATCGCTTCCTG
This sequence comes from Bordetella parapertussis, assembly GCA_945897475.1. Classification (GTDB taxonomy): domain Bacteria; phylum Pseudomonadota; class Gammaproteobacteria; order Burkholderiales; family SG8-39; genus 2-02-FULL-62-17. The sequence goes on along the minus strand of CAMDFL010000039.1, from coordinate 23,425 downwards.
CAAAAATACGCCGGTGAAGTCACCGAACTGGGCGGCACCGACATGCCGGTGATCGCCATGCTGGAAGGCCGCACCGCCGACTGGATCGTTGGGCCGTCGCTTCGCGGAGGAGAACATTTCGAGAAGATCGACACACTGCGTAACGCTCATTATTCGCGCGATTTTCTATTGGGTAAGACCGGCCGCGCGCCGGATGGCATTCCCAGCAGCCTGCAGAAAGACCTTGAAATCGCGAAGTTACAACCCGGTGATTGCCGCGACCCCGAACGCATCGACCTGTGGTTCCATTCATTGCTGCAGCTCGCACGCTCCATGACACCGCTCTTGCCCGCGGTGGATGCCACTGCGATGTGGAATCGCATCGCATCGCCGCCCTGCCAGTTACGGCTCACCGAATCGCAGGCGGCCTGGCTCGAATTATTCCGCGCCGTCGCGAGGCGCGACGCGTCGACCATGGCCAGACTTGCCGAAATTCTGCTCGATGCCCGTTTTACGCACAGCAACGCGCAGAATCGTTACCTCATCATCGCGGGAATGGCAGGGCACCTGGTGGGCGGCGACAAAGCTAAAGCAGCCGCCATCTGGAATGGGCATCCAACCATAGCGGATAAAACCCGTGATTTCACACTGCGACTGCTGTATGCGCATGCGTTTGGAGCAGGCATAGGAGGCAAGCCCAGGTAATCCAAGGCAATTCCAGGCAATTCCACGTAATTGCCTGGAATCCCATATATAAGATTTATGTTGTTCCATCGGGCCCTACAGGTGGCTTTATTGTCCTTAAAATTTGACCAATTTATGAACAACCATGCCTGAAATCAATGTAGAAGCGCACGCCCTCGCGCCGCAAATGACACCCCAAGGACATTTATGCGTTTTGCAAGACAAGCAAGCCGCAAGCCTGGCACCCGAATTGCAGCAACGCCTCCGAGACGCATTTGAGCAAGGCCCCGGACACGGCCTTTTGCAACTTGGCACAGCGGAAGTCGGCGTCGTCCTCCCGCCTGCCTGGGCCTGGTGGCGCGATTTCGCGGCTCGCTATGTAAGCCTGCTTTGTGCAAGCCCTGAAGGGGGTGAGATCGTGGTGGCGACTCCGGAGGGGGAGATCCTGCAAAACATGATCGCCGATGCGCCGCCAATGACGGGGGTGGAGTATCTGAGTGAAAAATCCCTGACCGCCTTGTGGGCCGAGATCGATCAATCGCTGCGCCAGGCGCTCGCCTCCTCCGGCGACACGCTTCAAAATTATCTGCGCGCACGCCATCCTGCCTGGAATTTAGTGGGGCGCGTGCATTTCAATCTTGCCGAAAATCGCCGCGATACAGAAGCCCCGTTTGCGTTCCTCGCAACTTATACCTCGCGCCTGTCGGCACATGGCAAAGCGCAACACCTGCCTTTGTCGCGCGCCTTGGAGGAATTCTCCGATGGCAAGAGCCAGGCGCGGCTGTTGTCGCTGTTGACGCCGGTGCAACGCGCCGCTGAAAACTGCGCCTGGCTGCAAGCCATGGTCGAGGGCGGAGATATCTATCACCCGCTGCGCTGGTCGCCCGCCGAGGCCTTGGAATTTCTCACCGACACACCAAAGCTGCAATCCGCAGGCATCGTGGTGCGTACGCCGGGCACATGGTCCTCGGGGCGTCCGCCAAGGCCGCAGGTCAAGGCCAGCATTGGAACCAAGCCCCCGTCGCTTCTCGACCGCGAGGCCTTGCTGGATTTCAACATGCAAGTCACCCTTGAAGGCGAAGTGTTAGCCGCCGCCGACATCGAGGCTTTGCTTGCCGGCAGCGATGGATTGCAATTGATCCGTGGCCATTGGATCGAGGTGGATCGCCTCAGGCTCAAACGCATGTTGGAGCGGTTTCAGGGAATCGATGCCGCCGCCTCGCGCGGCGGGCTACCCTTCGCCGAGGCAATGCGCCTGGTGGCCGGTGCAACCCTAGAGGATGCGACGGACGCAGCCGATCCCGATTGGTCGCAACTCAGCGCAGGCCCCTGGCTCGCCGAGACCTTGCGTAATCTGCGTCAACCGGAGGGCATGGCGCGGGTGAGCGCGGGCGCGGCGCTCAAAGCCACACTACGCCCCTATCAAGATGCGGGCGTGCGCTGGCTGTACCTCTTGTATCGATTGGGGCTGGGCGCCTGCCTTGCCGATGACATGGGCCTGGGAAAAACCATCCAGGTGCTGGCTTTGCTGCTGGTGTTGAAACGCGAGGAGAAAGTCCTCGCGCCCAGCCTCATCGTCGCACCCGCATCGCTGTTGGCCAACTGGGCCGCAGAGGCGCAGCGTTTCGCACCCGATTTGACGTTATTGATTGCCCATCCTTCCTTCATGCCGGCTGGGGACCTGCGTTCGCTGGACGCAGCGCGCCTGTGCAAGGCCGATCTTGTCATCACCAGTTATGGAACGCTCGCGCGGGTGCCCGCGCTTGCGGCCATGCAGTGGCGTCTGGCCGTGCTGGATGAAGCACAAGCCATCAAGAATCCTGGCGCGCAGCAAACACGGCTTGTAAAAACTCTTCGTGCCCACACGCGTATCGCGCTTACAGGAACCCCAGTTGAGAATCGTTTATCCGATCTTTGGTCGATATTCGACTACACCCACCCTGGCTTGCTCGGATCGGGAAAAGTGTTCACCGATTTCTCCAAACGCCTGGCCACGTCGGGGCACTTCGGTCCGCTGCGCGAACTGGTGCGGCCCTACATTCTGCGGCGTCTGAAAACCGACAAAACAGTCATCACCGATCTGCCCGAAAAAACCGAACTCAAGGCATGGTGTCATCTGCGCCCGACCCAGGCTGCGCTCTATCAGCAAGCCGTTAAGGATCTCTCACGCGCACTCGAAGAAACCGAGGGCATCGCGCGTAAGGGTCTTGTGCTCTCTTACCTCATGCGCTTCAAGCAGATCTGCAACCATCCCTCGCAATGGCTGGGCGACTCGGCATGGGGCGTCGATGACAGCGGAAAATTCGCGCGCCTGAAAGAAATCGGCGAGGTGATCGCCGCCAAGCAGGAAAAACTGCTGGTATTCACGCAGTTCCGCGAAACTACCGCCCCGCTAGCCGCGTTTCTGGGCACGGTGTTCGGCCGCGAAGGGCTGGTACTACACGGCGGAACCCCGGTCACCAAACGCCGCGACATGGTCAAGCGCTTTCAAGACGATGAACTCACGCCTTTTTTCGTTCTCTCGCTCAAAGCCGGCGGCTCAGGCCTCAATCTCACCGCCGCATCGCACGTCGTTCACTTTGATCGCTGGTGGAATCCGGCAGTGGAAAATCAGGCCACCGACCGTGCGTTTCGCATCGGCCAGCGCAAAAACGTATTGGTGCATAAATTTATCTGCCGCGGCACGGTCGAGGATCGAATCGACACACTGATCGAATCGAAACAGAAACTTGTCAAGGATGTGCTCGAGGGCAGCGCGGAGCTGCTGCTCACCGAAATGAGCGATAAAGAATTATTGGACTTGGTTAAACTGGATATTCATGCGGCGAGGGAAACCTGAGTAGGGTGGTAGAACCGGAACGCCGCGCTTCAAGGGTTTAATTAAGTGTTCGAGCAAGGCCGCAACCTTTCCCCCGAGATTTCGGACCGGAGTCAAACCCATGAGTTATTACGGCTGGAAACCCTATGTCCCCGTGGCAGCGCGCCGCGCCAAAGCCACTAAGCTGGCAGCTAAGGCAGCGAAAAAAGGCGCCGCCTTGTCACCGGTGGGCGGCGCATCCGGCGCCATCGCAAAAACCTTCTGGGGCCGCGCCTGGTGCGACAACCTGGAGCGCTACAGCGATTTCTCCAACCGCCTGCCGCGCGGGCGCACCTACCTGCGAAACGGCTCGGTGATCGATCTCAAGATCAACGCGGGCGAAGTACTGGCGCAAGTGGTCGGCTCCAGCCTCTACAAAGTCTCGGTGAGCGTGGCCGCAGTCCCCGACAAACAGTGGCAGGCCATCGGCGCCGAGTGCGCCACATCGATCGACTCCCTGGTGGAGCTGTTGCAGGGGCGCCTCTCAAAGGCGGTGATGGAGCGAATCTGCAAACCAGACACCGGCCTGTTCCCGACGCCACGGGAAATCAAACTTGCCTGCAGTTGCCCGGATTGGGCCGACATGTGCAAACACGTCGCTGCGGTCCTCTACGGCGTGGGCACGCGCCTGGATCAACAGCCGGAATTACTGTTTCTATTGCGCAAGGTCGACCCCAAGGACCTGGTCGCCCAAGCGGGCACAGGATTGTCCAAAGCCGGCAAGGGGCCTGCAGTGGGCAAGGTACTCGATCAGGCGAGTGTCGCGGATGTGTTTGGGATTGAGATGGATGAAGGAGCCGTTGTAAAAACGCGGGGGGCAAAAAGCGTTACGAAGGAGGTCGCACCTAAATCCGTGAAAACAGGGAAACCAAAGGCAAGGACCGCCGAGAAGGCAGCGGCCAAACCTGAAAGACGCCCCGCTGCCAACGCCGCCTCCACGGCTAAAAAAAGGTAATTCTATTCTAATAACGGTATTGAAAAATGGCATTTAGGATCGTAAATATGGAATTTTTCCTTTAATTTCTTTATAATTAATGCTCAGGAATTCAACCTCAGGTTCATCGCCGCGAGGCCCGCCGTGCTTTGCACCAGATCCCAGTCTCGCTGCGCGTTTTCCTTCAAATGCAGATTCTGGTCTTGAGGAAAAGCAGATATCAGCGCCCCACCTGTATCTTTTCATTGACCAGTTGCAATTGCTTCGTGAGTTCGGCTTGCGATGGCAGCTTGCTGCCCTCGGGTAGCAGTTGCTGCAATTGCCTGACGAATTCCGCCTGCGATGGGAACTGGCCGGCGGCCATCTGGATTTGAACCTGCTTCATAAGTTCGGCTTCCGAGGGCATTTGCGCGCCTTCGGGCAAGAGGCGCTGCAGCTGCGCAATCAGTTCGGCCTGCGATGGCATCTTGCTGCTCTCGGGCATCACGCGTTTCAACTCTTTCGCGATATCGGCCTGCGAAGGCAAGTTGACACCGGTCGGCAAGCCTGGAATGGAGATGCCTGAGGCCTGTGAAGGCGGCGCCGATGTTGCCGCGAAGGTGTCAGGGGCGATTTCATCAAGGGGTGTCGCCGCGCCGCTGCCCGTTTGTCCGGATTCAGCTGCGGGCATCGTCACCGGTTGGGTTATAGCCGTCGCGGTTTTCGCCGGCGGTTCCGGCGGCGCGGGTGTCTCGCCGAAGAACATCAGCATCAGGGGCAACCCGATGGCGAGGATCCCTATGAAGATGAACAAAAGCAACATGGCGCAGCTCCCAGTGCGGCTGGATTCCTGCGTGTGCCGGAATGCCGCAGTGATGTTACAGCACGGATTGCCCCGACTCGATCATCACAAGACAATGTGGACGAACGGCGGCACATGTGGGCGCATGATGATTTCATTACTGATTTCATTTCTATTGCCAATGTTCAGGATTGGTTATCATGCGCGTGCAGGCAAGCGTGAGGTATGTAGAGATTGCTGGCAACAGCGACACTCCCATCTCATGGGAATGAAAATGACATCGTCGTTTATAAGGTTATGCGTCGCTTCGCCACTCCGGATTGGCCGATATGCATGACATAATTGCGGCATGAATCCACCCCTGCCCGTCGGTCTTGAAATCGCGCCACCCGAGTTACTGCGCGGCTTGCGTTTCGACAATCGATTCGTTCGCGAGCTGCCCGGTGATCCGCTGGACTCGCCACGTCCACGACAGGTTCGCGATGCCTGTTGGTCGCGCGTGTCGCCGACACCGGTGGCCGCGCCGCGCCTGATCGCGCATTCGCGCGAAGTCGCCACATTGCTTGGCATTTCCGAAAGCGAAATCGCCTCCCCATCATTCGCGAACATCTTCGCCGGCAACAGCCTGCATCCCGACATGCAGCCCTATGCCGCCTGCTACGGCGGCCACCAGTTCGGCAACTGGGCGGGGCAACTGGGCGATGGCCGCGCCATCACACTGGGCGAAACCGTGAACCCCGCAGATGAGCGCTGGGAGTTGCAATTGAAAGGCGCGGGACTCACGCCTTATTCGCGCACCGCCGACGGACGCGCGGTGCTGCGTTCCTCTATCCGCGAGTTTCTGTGTTCCGAAGCGATGCATCATCTGGGCGTACCCACCACGCGCGCGTTGGCGCTGATAGCCACCGGCGAGCCGGTCATGCGCGACATGTTCTACGACGGCAACGCGGCAGATGAGCCCGGCGCCGTGGTATGTCGGGTGTCGCCCTCTTTCATTCGTTTCGGCAATTTCGAAATACTCGCCTCGCGGCAGGACAACGCACTTTTGGAAAAACTGGTCGATTTCACCATCGCGCGCGACTACCCACATCTTTGCGGAGACCCGATCGAGCGCCGCCGCCGCTGGTTCGAAGAAGTATGCGAGCGTACCGCACTGATGATCGCCCACTGGATGCGCGTGGGCTTCGTGCACGGCGTGATGAACACCGACAATATGTCGATTCTGGGATTGACGATCGACTACGGACCCTACGGCTGGGTCGACAATTTCGACCCCGACTGGACCCCCAACACCACCGACTCCGGGCACCGCAGATATCGCTTCGGCCATCAACCGCAGATCGCTCAGTGGAATCTGTCACGGCTGGCAAGCGCTCTGCTGGACCTGTTCCCGTCGCCCGAACCACTTGAGGCCGCGCTCGATCGCTACGTCGCTGTCTACACCCAGACCCAGGAGACCATGACCGCGGCGAAGTTTGGCTTTCGGGAGTGGCGCGGGTCGGATGACGAACTGAGCGGCGAAGCCATGCGCATCTTGCGCGAAGCCGAGATGGACATGAGCATTTTCTACCGCACGCTGGCCCGAGTGAATATCGATCACCCTTCGGTGGATTTTCTGGACCAATGCTTTTACCGCGAGGATCTGCGCGACAAACACGAGACCGCGCTCGATCACTGGCTTGCGCGCTACGCCGCTCGCGTGCGCGAAGACGCAGAACCCGACGAGGTGCGGCGCAGCCGCATGAACGCAGCAAACCCAAAGTTCGTGCTGCGAAATTATCTGGCGCAGGAAGCCATTGATGCCGCGCACCAGGGCAATGACGCGCCCATCCACGAACTGCTTGATGTCATGCGGCGGCCGTACGACGAGCAGCCCGGCCGCGAACGCTACGCGGCAAAACGCCCCGACTGGGCCAGACAAAAAGCGGGGTGCTCGATGCTGTCCTGCAGCTCGTGAAGAAATTTCATCAGGATCCGGCGCCGTATCAACCGTAGGCGTCGATAGCGTGGCGAAATCGATCCCGGATGGCTACACCATCGCAATCACGGCGCGACGGAGTAATCCGCTTGCTGGCGGAAAGTGGCGCCAAACGTTCGCCCTCTGGGCAACTGTTCAGATGCCCGAGGGCCGTCGCAAATACCGCCCGCGCGCAGGACCCACGGTACTTCCCTGATCGTACACAAGCTCCCCACGCAGAAAGGTACTTTTCACCCGGCCGTGCAGCTCCATGCCTTCGAATGGCGTATAGCCTTGCTTTGATTCCGATTCCGCCGCACGCACCGTGAAGGTTTCCTGCGGATCGAACAGCACCAGGTCCGCATCGCAGCCAGGCGCGATATCCCCCTTCTGCGGCAGGCCGAAGCGCCGTGCCGGGTTAAACGACAGCACCTCGGCCATGTGGTTGTAGGACATGCCGCGTTTCGATCCCTCGCTCACCACCGCCGAGAGCAGGTACTCAGTGCCCCCGAAACCCGACTTGGCGAGCCAGATGTTTTTGGGATTGCTCAATGAATATTTTTTTTCCGCTGAACAGCAGGCATGGTCGCTGACAATCCAGTCGACATCGCGATTGAGCACCGCCTCCCACAGCGCCTCTACATCGGGGCGCGGGCGGATCGGCGGATTGACCTTGGCCAGCACGCCGCAGTCGCAATCGATGTCCAGCAGCAGATGCCCAACCGTGACTTCGCGCTTGAAATTGATGTGCGGAAACATGTCCCGCATCATCAACGCCGCATCCATGGCCTTCTTCGAGGACAGGTGCAGGAGGTTGATGTTGAGGCAGCCGGTCTCATAGGCAAGATAGGAGGCAATCCAGATGGCGAGGCCTTCGGAATGCGGCGGGCGCGCGGCGCTGTAGGCGGCCAGGCCTGTGAGCTTGCCTTCGCGCTCGACCAGCTTGGTGTAGGCATTGAGGATGTCGGCAAATTCGCAATGCAGGCTGACGCTCACGGAATCGGCAATTTCGGGGCGCGCGGCCATGATCTTTTGTGCCGATCGCATGATGAATTCGAAATGCGCCACGTCATAGCTCTCATCCGGGCCGATCATCAGAAATTCGTTCTGATCGGAGGATTTGCCGTGCAGGCCGTAGCCGCCGTAGAACATGAAAATTTTAAAAGACGGCACACCAAATTCGGTGACTGCCGCGTCCATCTCGTCAATATGGCTGGCTTCGATGGGCGCCATGTGAAAACCGTAGTCCACCCAGAAATTGCCCTGCGCACGGCGCAGTACCTCGGGAATGAATTCGCGCCACGGACCACCACGGTTGAGGTAATACTGGCCGGTGCGCATGTAATTGAGGCTGGTGGTCACCCCGCCCATGGCCGCAGCCTTGCTCTCGCTTAACGCATCCTTGGCAAGGTCCTGGTAGATGCCAACGTGCATGTGCGCGTCAACACAGCCCGGGAAACCGAGCAGGTTTTTACCGTCAATGACCTGCTTGGCCTCATCGGCGCGGATCTCGGGCGCGAGCCGCGCAAACTTGCCGTCCTTGATGCCGATGTCGAGCAGATCGACCGAGGTCTTGTTGGGGCGCACGACACGGACATTTTTGACGACGAGATCGAGGGATTGATTCATAGATACACCTTGTCATTCACAGTTTGGGAGAGGCGCGAACGCAGGCTCACGCGGAGTCCCCGGCTCGCTGCGCGGCCAGGTGCTTTATCAGTCGACCCTGGAGGGATAGCAGAGAGTTATTCGGGCAAAACCTGTCGCAATGCAAATCATCACATCTCCTTGAAATTCGGTACTGCCATTGGAACAACTTCGAATCTTTTTGGAACGGCTTCGAACCTTTTTAGTTGTTGAGCCGCGACCAGGCAAGCAGATCCCGCACCGCCGCCTCCATGTTGAAACGCGGCTCGTAACCCAGGACCTGTTTTGCCAATGTCAGATCGGAGGCATGCGTCATCTGCGGTGTCGACACCGAAGAGGCGGCGGGCGTCTCAATACGCACCTTGGCGCCCGGCAACTGCGATCGAAGCGCTTCCGCCAATTCGGGCGCCTCACACACATAGCCCATGGTGATGTTGAAAACGCGGCTTTGCAGATCGCCGCCCGCCAGTAGCGCCAACACCGTGCCGCGTCCAGCATCCTTGGCATACACCCACTCCAAACCCGCCTGCGGCACCACGGCTTCTTCGCCGCGTTGAATCCGGGTGATCGCCTCGCGCATGATCATGCTGGGGCCGCCGCCACCGGCACCACTCCACGGCCCGCACACCGCGCCATAACGCACAGCGACGAAATCGACACCGCTCCAGCGCGCGTAATTGAGTCCGAGGTTTTCGATCGCCTGCTTGGTCGCAGCGTAAAAGGTCGTGGGACGAGGATGCGCCTCCTCCTTGGAGAGGTCGCCGTGGCCCTGGCCCCCCGCCATGAAATGACCCAGCACATTGGACGATGACACCACCACTCGGCCCAACTTGTGTACACGCGCAGCCTCCAGAACGTTCACCGTCCCCATGATGTTCAGTTCGATGGCAGCCGCAGGATTTTTCTGCGCCCCCAGGGTCAGCATGGGATTGGCCACGGTGTGCACGATCCTGGTAACTCCATGTCGGGTGACGATGTCGGCGAGTTGCATCGGGTGCAATACGCTGCCCTCGACAATATCAACTGCGGCAAGATCGACGATTTCACCCAGCGCCTGGCGCTGCGGGGCGACATCCATGAGAACCGGCCGGTCTCCCTGCGCTACGAGTTCAAGGGCAACCTGGGAACCGACCAGCCCGGCGCCAATGATCAATGTCGTCATGTAATTACCAATGTTCCCGTAAGTTGAATTTAAATTATAGCCCAGCAAATTTTTTGACCGATGATCTGGCACCCGGCATCGTAAAACGTGCCAACAGCCGGTCAGCTAAACGCATCGTCATGGTCTCGACCTACCCGTAGCACATAACAGATTTAAATGGCATGGAATATGCTTATACACAAAGGAATCGCACTACCCATTAATCTTTGACGTTAATTTGACTGCCACAAGACAGGATACGATTCCATGAGCGCCCTTTCAAAAAGATATCCCCTTCTTTCAGATTTTCATACAAAACTCGACACAATCAACGTGTCCGAGTTCACTCCTCTAGATTTCCGTCTGGCGATCGCCAATCAAGTCGAGAAAGATAACCTGCCCATGGCCGAAGCACTTGGCGAGGCAGGGCTAAGTCTCTATCCGGATGCGGAAGATGTGCTGGTGATGGCGGCCCTGCTGGCCGAACTTCGCGAAGACTGGGTCGCCGCAGATGAATACCTTGAGCAACTGGTGGAGCGTCAGCAGCAGGCGACGCCGCCCACCACCTGGCGACACTGGATTCGCGTCTTGCGCTGTAACGGCGAACCGGCCAAAGCATTTGCGACTGCCCGCAAAGCACTGGCGCATTATCCTGAAGATGCTGCACTGCGCTCTGAATACCTCGACCTGCTTGTATGGCTGGGTGACAGCGTTTTGGCACCCGGGTCCAGCCTGCGGCAATAGATCTCTCGCAAAAAGGTCTCTTGGCAATAAAAAATCCCGCGCCAAAAGCGCGGGGTATTCAAAATCGCCGTACCACTTCTATTGCAACAACCGTCCCAGCGGCAAGCCTTGGGGAATCGCAGGTTGAACAGCCCTACTCATTGGCTTTGCGCAACACTTCGTTCAGCGCTTCCCAGCCCGACTTGGTGACCGCCCAAATTCGGCCGCCATCGTCATTATTGCGGTGATCAAGCAGGCCTCTCGACTTGAGCGCGCTCATGCGGCTGATCAACAATCCCTGTGACACGCGTAAATCAGCGGGCAGCGCAGGCACCTGATCAAACGCAATCTGCTGGTACTCGACGGTTCGCAGGATTTCCACATCAAGCAGATTCAGGGTCGGTTGCGCCGTGCGCTCCAGTCCGGCCGACGCGTAAATACCGGCGAACAACTGGCGAATTGCCATGGCAAATAACACGGTCACCGCAAACAGCCGGAGAGAATCATACGAGGTAATGCGCGATGAATTCAGAAGACTGCTCGACAACACGGACAGCATGGACGGAACGGTACTTGCGGCAATCACGCCAATCAGCAATTCGCGACCGAGACGTCGCTGCACGCCGGGTCGCATCGGAGCTGCGATCCAGTAGTTGGCCAATCCGCCGAGTAGACCTCCGATCAAGAGAACCCCGCATGTAATCCAGAACATAAGCAATTCACTCATTTCCGGCATATCAATTACCTGGCTGAACATTCATCGACCTCCATAAACTTCATCCACGGCCGTTTCAGGCGCCTATCCAAATACGTGGATTGTTGAGTCCTGTTGCAAAACCTCGGCTTCTCATCTGATTATTTTTGCTGCCGAGGACGAGCGCGAGAGCTTCGGGCTGCCATTTCTGACAGGATAAGGGTTCGATACCATCACCAGGAAAGGATGCTACCCGACCCGAACTTATCATGCAACGCTGGACAGTGCTGGACAGTGCTGGATTCACCCGCGGCAGCGCTGCCAAAATCAGAGTGGTCTGATGTTTCCATGTAGAAGCGCGCAGTCGCCGCCGGATCGCGGGTCTTGAGGTGCACATGTTCCAAGTTGAAAGTCATGCTCTCCGCCTAAACACTAAGTAGCTTTTCCAGCGCGTGAGCGAGCAATTTTATTTCTTCCTCGCCCACGACGTAGGGGGGCATCCAGTACACGGTATTCCCCAGCGGACGCAACAATACCCCCGCGCTAATGGCCCGAGTGAAAAAATCCCGCGCGAAATCAGGCGCCGCATCGGGCACATCGAACGCCCAGATCATTCCCCGGTTACGAAAATTCGAAACGCGCTTGTGGGTACGCAGCGCCGCCGTCGCATGGTTGATGTGCGCCGCGGTGGCAAGATTGCGCTCGATCACCGCGTCCTCCTCCAGAATGTCCAATACCGCGAGCGCGGCGCTGCACGCCAGCGGATTGCCGGTGTAAGAGTGCGAATGCAGGAAACCGCGCGTGAGGCGGTCGTCGTAGAAAGCATCGAATACCGCGTCGCTGCTCATCACCACCGACAAAGGCAAATAGCCGCCCGTCAAGCCTTTCGATAGACACAGAAAATCCGGCGCAATGCCGGCCTGCTCACAGGCGAACAGGGTACCGGTACGCCCGAATCCCACGGCGATTTCATCGGCGATCAGATGCACCTCGAAGCGATCGCACAAGGCGCGAGCTTGGCGAAGATATGCCTCGTGATACATCGCCATGCCGCCGGCGCATTGCACCAGCGGCTCGACAATGAGCGCGGCGGTCTGGTGCGCGTGCTCTTGCAGATGCGCTTCGAGCGCGCCAGCGCAACGTAACGCGAAATCACGCGCCGATTCTCCGACCTCGGCGCGCCGCGAATCCGGCGTTGGCACGCGCGCGCAGTTACCCAGCAAGGGCGCATAGATATCGCGAAACAAGGGCATATCAGTTACGGATAAGGCGCCTAGAGTCTCGCCGTGATAGCTCTGCTCCAGTGCGATGAATCCGGTTTTTTCCGCGCGCCCTGCGTTTCGCCAGGCGTGAAAGCTCATCTTCAAGGCAATCTCAACCGCCGAGGCGCCGTCCGAACCGTAGAAGCAATGCCCCAGCTTTCCCGGTGCCAGGACCGCGAGCCGCTCGGACAGGCGCACCACCGGCTCATGGGTGAAGCCGGCGAGCATGACGTGTTGAAGGCGCTCCAATTGCAGACTCACAGCCGCATTGATGCGCGGATTGCCATGGCCTAGAAGATTAACCCACCAGGAGCTGATTGCATCGAGGATCCTATTGCCTTCGAAATCGACAAGCCACGCGCCGCAGGCAGAAGCCACCGGCACCAGGGGAAAAAGCTCGTGATGCTTCATTTGCGTGCAGGGATGCCAGACGGCGCGCAGACTGCGCGCAAGCATTTCGCGGTTATTCACCCTGCACCACCTTCATCGCGTTCAACTCAAGATAGGAAGCGCACATCGAAGCTTCGGGTCGATCCAGGAAAGGGATGGTTCCAATCAAGGGTGCGTCGAGGCGCTCGATCAAGGCCTGCCGATTCTCCTGGAAGTTCAATATATGGCGATCAACGCTATTGCATATCCAGCCGGCGCAAACCAAACCATAATCCGCAATAGCGCGTCGCGTCAAAAGCGCGTGATTGAGGCAGCCCAGCCGCATTCCCACCACCAGCACCACGGGCAGGCCAAGCAAGCACGCCAGATCGGCACTGGTCTCAACGCTATTGATCGGTATCATGAAGCCACCCGCTCCCTCGACGATGACCACGTCGGCTTGCCGCTCAAGCGCACGATAGGCTTCGAGCATTGTACCCATGCTCATGGTCACGCCCGATTGATTGGCGGCGATATGCGGGGCAATCGGCGGATCGAATGAATAGGGATTGATGAGCTTCGCTTCGGCGCGCACGGTGCTAGCGGCAGTCAGCGCATCGACATCGGCGTAGCGGCCATGCTGCGAACCTGCCACCACCGGCTTCATGCCAATGACCGAACAACCCCGTGCCGTGAAGGCTTGCAACAGCGCGCAAGCTACCTGGGTCTTGCCGACGCCAGTGTCGGTTCCGGTGACAAAATATCCCCGTGCCAAGATTTCAACGCTCCTGAACGGTTGTAAGGCTGTCGTTTGTAAGGCTGTCGTTTATAACGCTGCCGTTTATAAGTCTGTCGTTTGCAAAGCCTGACAGCGACTCGCCAAGGGCACGGGTCAACTGCGCCACATCGTCGAGACCATGAGCTGCCGAGAGCGAAATGCGCAGACGCGCGGTCCCCTCAGGCACCGTAGGCGGCCTGATCGCGGGCACCAGAATGCCGCGTTCGAACAGGGCGGTGGCCAGCTCAAGCGCTTCGCAATTGCCGCCAACGACTAGCGGCTGGATCGGCAACTCGGAAGGGAAAAGCCTAGCCCCGCTTCCTGCCGAATTTGATATCAACACTCCATTCTTCAGCGCGGCAATCAACTTCTGCAGATGCGCTCGCCGCCAGGATTCGTCATGCATTACCAACAGACTTTCCTCGACCGCCGCCGCCAGCATCGCCGGCGCGGCGGTGGAAAACATATAGGTTCTGGCGCGCTGCAAGACCGTTTCAACAATCTCGTTTTGCCCTGCTACAAATGCGCCGGCCACACCGGCCGCCTTGCCCAAAGTCCCTACATAAATGATGCGCGGCGATGCAAGCCCCAAATGCTCAGTGACACCGCGACCATTAGCGCCCAGCACACCAAAACCATGCGCATCATCCACCAAAAGCCAGGCATCGTAACGCTCGCACAGGGCAAGAATCGCAGCGAGCGGCGCGATATCTCCATCCATGCTGAACACCGCGTCAGTCGCGACAAGCTTATGTTTGGCGTGGCTTGAGGCAAGCATCTCCTCCAGAGCACTCACATCGCAATGCGCATAACGAAGCACATCGGCACGCGACAAGCGCATGCCGTCGATCAAGGAAGCATGATTCAATGCATCGGAAAATACCGCATCGCCGCGCCCGACCAGCGAGGTGATTGCGCCAATATTGGCCTGATAACCACTGGAGAACAACAGGGCCCGCGGCAAGCCGACAAAAGCGGCCAGATTTTCCTCGGCACGCTGATGCAAAACGTTGTGGCCGGTGACTAGCGGCGAGGCTCCCGCGCCCACACCGAATCGCTTCACCGCCTCGATCGCTGCGGCATTGATGCGCGGATGATTGGCAAGCCCAAGGTAATCGTTGCTGCAGAAAGACAGGCAGGCACGCCCGCCGACACTGACATGCACGCCTTGCGGCCCCTCAAGCACGCGCCGTGTGCGAAACAAATCCTGGCGCGCGAGCTCCTCGAGCTGCGCGTTTAGTCGGGCATTGACCACGCGGTCCCCATTTAAGAATTATTGAGAAGTTCATGATGCATGACAAAAACATGCCTCTTACGAGGCGGTCATGTTTTTGGGAACGATCAATAGTGCCGGCTTAAATGAAAATCGCCGCATTGCGGCGATTTCTCAAAAAAACCAGTCACGTCGCAGGCTTACGCGCCGCGCCCAGGTCTAATTAACGTCGCGTCGCGCTGAACGCACCCGAGGCGCCGCTGACTTTACGCATGCCTTCCATGGCGTTGCCGCTAACCTTGCCGGTATATTCCGCACCACCGGCGGTGAAGGTGATCAGTTCGCCGCGCATGCGCCCGGCGATCGCCACGGTCTTGCCATCGGCGGTGAGTGAACCCGACAACATTTGAAATTCCTGCTTCAGCGTGAGCTCGCCCTGGCCGACACGCCAGTTTCCGGACACCTTGGCAGGAACTATCCAGAAATGTGCCACGCACCAGTAGGTGCAGCCGTCCTTGGCGTCCATGGTGGCAGTTTCGTCATCCTGCCATTCGCCCATGGTGAACGAATTGGATGCGACTCGCGTTCCCGGCTTCATGTCGAGAATCTTCGGACGAAGCTTCAGATTGATGCTGGGCAGAAGAAACATAGTGATGACCGTGGCTTCGGAGAAGTCGGTCTCGAACAGATCGGCCTTCTCGAAGGTGGCGCGCGCTGAAACGCCTTCCTTGGCGGCATTCTGCTTGGACAATTCAACCATCTCCGGGTTGTACTCGATACCCTTGGCGCGAGCGCCGCGCTTGGCGGCAGTAATCACGGTTCGGCCATCGCCCGAGCCCAAGTCATACACCACGTCCTGTGCCGTGACCTTGGCCAGATTCAACATGGTATCGACCACCACTTGCGAAGTCGGCACCCAAACCACATCCTTGCCCGGCTGGCCAACCTGCGGTTCGAAATTTGGCGTCTGCGCGCATACACCGGCGGCAAACGCCGCCATGCCAAGCGCCAAAACAGTCCGACGCTTCAATACCGTTGCCATCATTGCAGCCTCCCGTGAAAATTTAACCGTGAAAATTTAGCCGTGAAAATTTAAAACCGCGGGGCTTATACAGATCCAAAACGGATACGATTTTACCTGTACGGGAGAATCTCTGTCCTGAATTACACCTTGCGATCAGAACCAAACCTATCCCGACAATTGATGGGATCGGGGTAACGGGGGAAAGGTTTGCCTTCCCCTGTTCTGTACATTCCGCGTTTATGGGGGCCTATCCCCATAAACGCTTAGACGCAATCTTCGCGCCTTCGCCCAGCGCGACCAGCTTAGCCCAGGCCACCGTCATCGGAATTTCCATATTTCCAGCAGTCGATTGAAAGCCGCAATCATTACCGACCAGGATGTTCTCCCGTCCCGCGGACTTGGCCCAGCGCTCGATGCGGTCAGCGACGACCTCGGGGTGCTCGACCATCGCATTCGAATGCGTAACGATGCCTGGAATCAGGATCTTGCCTTCGGGAATCTTTATCGTTTGCGGCACCCGCCACTCATGCTCGTGACGCGGATTGGCGGCCTCGAATGAATACGAGCCTGCGTTGATCCTGAAAAACAGATCCAGCACATCCTCCAACTGAAGATCACTTTTCCGCGGGCCGAAATTCACGCCATAGCAGGTGTGAAATCGAATCCTGTCCCAAGGCAGGCCGCGCAAGGCGTGGTTGATGAAATCAATACGCTTTTCTATCCACTTGCGGTATTCGGGCAGGCTCGCCTTGTTCATGCCATCCCAGGCACTCACCATGCGCGGGTCGTCGATTTGTAGAAGCAGGTCCGCATCGAGAATCGCCTTGTACTCCTCGCGCATCGCATCGGCGTAAGCGCTGAAATACTCTTCCTCGGTTTTATAATACTCATTCGGATTGCTGGTGATCGGCGAGGAGGCCGGCAAGAACCCTTCGTCGGCCCCTGCCGCGCTCATAGCGGCCTTCAGATTGGCGATATCGCGTTTGACCTTCTCCTGGCCGACGTAGCTAATCGCCCCCACGCACACCTGCGGCGCCATGCGAATGACATTCACGAACGGGTTGTTCTCAAGCACATTCTTGTAGTAATCGGGGAATTCAAGCGCATCCCGGCCGCCGATACCCATGGGCCCGGTAGGCACGGGAATCCCGCCCGGCGGAATACGCCCCTCGAACCCGCTCAAGCGCTCAGCCACATAGTGGCTGAAGCTGGGCTTGCCGCACTCGCCGTCATTGACCACGTCGATGCCCGAATCAACCTGCCTTTGCACAATATCGGCGACATTTTTAGTCAATGCCTGCTCGAATGCCTTCTCATCAATAGGCGCGCCTGACGCCTTGGTCTTCATGAACTCGAAAATCTCCCGAGGCCTGGGAATGCTGCCGGTATGCGTGGTACGAATACGGTCGGTGCTTCGTTTCATATTCTGTAAATTTCCAAAAGTTATAATCGATTCAACCAGAATTGGGCACGGGGCGATGGGGGTAACGGGGGCGCAGTATTAACATGCGGGAAACTCCCTCTTCCCCTGTTCTGAAGCTTTCCGGATTTTACAAAGGAATCGCAAGTAAGGTATCCACCGCCCTGCTATCGAGCACCACCACCCGCTCTTTGAACTGTGGCTGGCCATCATCGCCTTTCAAGCTTATTCGATCCAGATAACGTCCGCTTGCGAACAGCGACGACTCACCGGTGTGCATGATGCGAACCACGATGAAGTTGCTGGTGGCGCGAACGCTCACCGAGTCGATGCGATCGATGATAGTCGCGCTAAGCGAATGCCGGTAGCGCTGCGCTTCGTAGATATTGGCGCGGCGCAATGAATTGACGCGGTCGCGCAACATCGAGCGCGACTCGGCCAGCATCATCGGCAGGGGCAGGCCGCGCTCAAGGTTTTCGGCGGTGACGATCCGGTAGATGCCCTGCTCGACGAAAAAGCCTGGCCATTCCTCCAGGCGGTCGTCGTCGATGGCGTGGGCATAGCGGGCGTGCAGATTGTCGATCAAAAAACGAAGTTCGATATCAGACACGATTAACTCTCCTTTGCCCTCGCGGCTTGCCGCATCCTCCGGTCGCTTTGAAACCGCTGATAATCCGCATCACCGCTAGATCCCCATATGCCCGCGCCACGCCTGCCAGAAGCCTCGCACCGAGGTTTCGGTCACGCGAGATTCGCTGGAAGCCACTTCAGCGCCTCCCATCTCGACAAAAGAAGCGCGATCCGGCGATCCGGCCGCGCCGCGCTGCACGAACCCGGTGGCGGCGCCGTCTTCCATGGAAATAAAGCCCGCAGGTCCGACCAGGTTGGCCTGACGCAGGCGGCGCGCAGTCATTGCCTCATCGTCACTGGCATAGCCAAAGCAGGTCCACACCAGCTCGCCACGGCCCTGCCCTTTGGGAATGATCTGACGCACCGCGAGGCTATTAAATATCTGCTGCAGTACGAAACCCGGAAACACGGAAAGAATCTGCAGCGTCACCCCATCGCCGATTTCGTCCACCGCCTCCAGCAAACCCGGCGCCTCCAGACCGAATTCGTCGCTTGCGCTGCGCATTTTGTCGCGTTCGTATTCGCCACCAGTGGTGCCAGTGTTCTTCATGCTATAGCTGACGTGATTGCCACCGTCGCCGCCCACGATCACGCCGCCCTTTTGCGACAGGCGATTAAGCTTAAAAGTGGTGAAGAACAGGTGCAGGAGGCTCGCGTGATAGGTGTCTTTTACGTTTTCCATGTAGAGCTTCCAGTTGCTCTGCAGCACCTGGCTGTACGTCCCCAGCACCTTCACCGGTTCACGCATGACACGGCGGATGCGTTCGGCGATTGCCTCCCCCAGATACGTCTCAATCGACGGAGTGCGCGCCGAGAGCGTGCCAAACACCAGGCCGAAATAAATTTCCACGCGCAGTTTTTTAGGCGATTGTGACTCGGGCTTCGCATCCGCCGGCATGCCGCCCTTGCCGCCGACACCGCGGCGAAACGCCACGCCGGTGAGCGCTCCGGTGAGATCGTAGGACCAGTTGTGATAGACGCAAGCAAAGTCGCGCGCATTGCCCTGGTTGGCAAGCACCAGCAGCGCGCCTCGATGGGCGCAGCGGTTCTCGAAAGCATGCAAGACCCCAGCCTCGTCCCTCGAGAGCACCACCGGCATATCGCCGACGAAAGTGGTTTTGTAATCCCCCACATTGGGCACCTCGGCCTCAAGGCCGAGGAAAGTCCAGGTATCGCCGCGAAAAATACGTTCCTGTTCGCGCGCATAGAGATCGACGTCCTGGTAGACCCAATAAGGCACTCGGGTGAGACCTTCCTTTGGCCAGGCAGGGGAATCAAGTGTTGAGGACATGTTCGATGTGTTTGGTGACGCAGTGAGTTAGCGCAGTAAGTTTTATAACGGAGCGCGCAGAGTGATGAACTACGCGAATGAACTATGCGAATTCTAGTGCGAATTCTAGTTCATTACCGCGCCGCTCTTGTCCTCTGTACTATGATCGCCTCAACTGTGGATCGAAAGAAGGAAACCCCATGTCGCGCCCATTGAATTTCCGAACAAGCACCATGGTTCAAATAAGCACCATGGGGATGGCCTGCGCCCTGGCCCTATTCTCATTCAGTCTGCGCGCGCAGGACTCCGCGGCCGCGTGGCCTGCAAAGCCGGTACGCATCATCGTGCCCTTCCCCGCAGGCGGCACAGCGGACCTGATGCCTCGCTTCGTATCGGAGCGTCTGGCCGCGAAATGGGGCCAGCCCTTTGTGGTTGAGAACCGAGCAGGCGCCGCCGGCAGCATCGGTGCCGAAGCCGTATATAAAGCAGATCCGGATGGCTACACGCTGCTATCAGCGCCCCCACCGCCGCTGGTAATCAACCAAAGCCTGTACGCCAAGCTTGGCTATGACGCCACGCAGTTCGTCACCGTCTCGGTGATGGCCGAAGTGCCCAATGTATTTCTGATGCACCCAAAGCTTGGTGTGAACACTGTGCGCGAGGCCATCGCTTATATAAAGACCAACCCCGGAAAGCTCAATTACGCCTCGCAAGGCAGCGGCACCACCTCGCATCTCACTGCGGAAATGTTCAGAACGATGGCTGGCGGACTCAATATCACCCACGTTCCCTACAAAGGCACCGCGCCGGCATTGGCTGACCTGCTCGGCGGCCAGGTTGAAATCATGTTCGACAACCTGGGGGTGTCGCTGCAGCACGTGCGTACCGGCAAGATAAAAGCGCTCGCAGTCGCCAGCGCCAAGCGCATCGCCGCCCTGCCTGATGTGCCGACCATGGCAGAAGTGCTTCCCGGCTTCGAATCGGTCGCATGGTTCGGCGTGGTCGCACCACCGAAAACGTCGCCCGCCATCGCGGAAAAGCTATCCGCTGCGATTGCCGATGCGCTGAGAACCCCCGAAATGAAGAAGCGCCTGGTGGAACTGAGCGCCGAACCCGTGGGCAACACGCCAACCGAGATGACTGCTTACATGCGAGCGGACGCGGAACGCTGGCGCAATGTGATTCGCTCGGCGAATGTACGGGTCGACTGACTATATCAATATTGCAATTCATATTGTCGATATGCGCCTGTCTAATCGACATTGTTCCAGAACAATTCGTCTAAATATTGCCAGCGTCCCGCAACGTGCTTCGCCTTGCCTGTGAATGCCAGCTTAGCTCTGCGCTGACAACAACACGCGCACCATTGGCGGGCACGCCCTGTCGCGCCCGCGTACCGGTTAGGTAATCAGGCCAACAGGGTGGAGTCATCCAGCGGCATGAACAAAGACACGCGGTCCTCGCTGCCCACAACACGTGTGATATGGCCCTGGCCGGTGACATCCTCAACCAGGTGAATGACACCCGCCCGGCTATTGAGCACCTTGCCATCCCCCGTCTCGATCTGCGCCTCGCCGCTGAGGGTCGCGATCAACTGTCGCTTCGGTGCGTTGTGCCAACTAGCACTCGAACCCGGTGCCTGGCGATGAATTTCCACGCCAGGTCCGGAGAACAATTTCGACACTAAGCCGGATTTCGCCGATTGCAGCGGCACATCCAAAGCCTCCTGACGGCTTTTGCCGTCCGGACCGGTGAAAATCCTCCAGATACGAAATGTTTCAGCCATTCAATCCTCCGTGATCGATGATGTTTCGAATTCCAGGACCCCTCGCCAAACCCTGCGTCAACGCAAACTTCGAGGGCATGCGACAATTGATCAAGCGTTGAAAAAAAACCTCTCTTTTTTATTTTGTCACGGCGCCCAAGCATGTTCAAGGGCGCATTCCATCGAAAGGAAATATCATGAATCGACTACTTGCCCTGCTGCCTTCGCTATTGATCTATCAACTCGCCTTCGCCGCGGACGCGGAAGTGCCTCAGGAGACCGTCGGCATGGGCGGAGTAATTGCCTTTTTAGTGGTTTGCCTGGTCCTGGCAGGGGTAGGCGCCTGGTATGTCAACAAGAGTTCGAAAATGACCGACGCCGAAAGATCCGGCGACAAAATCGGCCAGGACAAACCCTAGCCAGGCGTCGCCCCAGTCAGGTAATTTTTCGCCTGAACCTGGCAGCCGGAAGTAGAAAGTTGTCCGGCACCGCGCCCGCGTTGCGGGTTTTCGGCCACGCGTTCGAAGGTCCCCGCCAAGCCATTGCGGTAACGGCGGGCTTGTCCGATACCAAACTGCCAGATGGTGTAATCGGCGATTCCCGCAAGGTCACTGGCAGCACGGCTGGAAAGCAGAACCTTGAGCACCCGCCGCTAACTCTGTGAGGCAAGCGAACGCTGCTCGGCTTCGTACAAAATCTCGGCAATGCAGCGCTCGCTGACGCCACTCTCCAGACCATCTTGGACCGATTTTTTCAACGCGAGAAACTTCACGTTGTGCTCTTGGTCGCGGCGATCACGGATTGAATGATTCGTCACTCGGACTTGATTCCCGTGCTGCGTATCCCCCTTCCCCAGCGCGGCAATTCCGATTCGATATGCGCGGGGTAGATCTCCCGAGGGGCATGATGAATAGTGGCGCCCTGAAAAATCAGGCGAACGCGTAACTCAGGCTTCCACCGGTCACTCTGGAGTGACGGATAATGCGTATCAGAGCAGTCTATTTAGCAAGCAGGCAGCGCGCGCGGCGCCCACCATTCCGGAAAAACCATTCTCTCAATAGCCACATAAAAGAGCGTAAGCAACGTAACCGATAGCATAAGCAGCCTAACTAATAGCATAAGCACCCTAACTGACAGCATAAGCAACCTAACTAATAGCATAAGCAACCTAACTCGGAGAATCACGCATGGAATTCGGTTACTTCACCCTGAGCGACAATCACTACGTCAACCATTCCCGCAGCGCCAACGAGTTCGTGCTGGAGATCCGCGATCAGGCGGTGCTCGCTGACAAGCTGGGCTACCACTCGGTCTGGGTGGGCGAACATCATTTTGACTCACTTGGCGTTAACTCTCGGCCCGATCTGCTGCTCGCGAACATCGCCTCGCTGACGAAAAACGTGCGCCTCGCGCCGGCGGTGTCGGTGCTGCCGCTGCATCACCCTCTGCATGTTGCCGAAGCCTGGTCAACGCTGGATCTGTTATCCGGCGGTCGTGTGGATTTCGCCTGCGGCCGCGGCTACGACCGGCGCGAATACCTTCCCTTCGGCGCTGATTTCATGAAATCCGCCGAGATCATGGAAGAGGCCATGGAGGTGATTCTCAAGGCATGGAACGAACCCGGAGAGTGGTCGCACAAGGGCAAGTTCTATGACATTCAGAATATGGCGATCACACCCAAACCCGTACAAAAACCGATTCCCTTTTACGTCGCCTCGTTTTCGATGACCAGTCTGGAGATGGCCGCCCGCCGCGGACTCAACATCATCTACGCGCCGTTCGCAGCAGGCATGATGTTCGGCGGCCTCGACAAGGCAGTAGGCGCGTATCGCGAAGCCTCCCTCAAAGCGGGAAACAAACCGGGCCGCGCCATGTGCAGTTATTTCATCCACATCGCCGATAACGACGTCGATGAAAACTACGGCCGCGAATCGCAGATGCGCTACTTCCGCGAATGCGCCCTGCCCGCCTTCACCATGAAGCCGGAGCAGGCGCCGCCCACCATGCAATATTTCCAGAAAATTATCAGCATCATGGAGAACATGAAGAAAGAGGATCTCTCGGATAAGTCCATCCTGCTAGGTTCTCCGCAAAAAATCATCGACACCTTGAAGCAGGTCGAAGCATCGGGAATCGAAGAAGTGATTTTGTATTTCAACGTAGGCGCCAAACCCCATGCCCTGGTACAGGAGCAAATGCACAAGTTCATGGAACTCATCGCACCTCACTTCGAGGGAAAGCACAAACTTCGGCGCGGCTAATGCGCTGCGGTTCGCAGGCCAAATTCACGCGCTGCG
>CAMDFL010000038.1 GCA_945897475.1 Bordetella parapertussis | reverse complement strand
TGGTGCTGCCCTGTTATGGCACAATGAAAGGGCCAGATCTTCCCGTGTGGCATAAATTCTGCTCAGGGAATGCCAATCTGCCGCGGTTTTTGTCGGCCCCCCCGTAATTTCCGCTCAACCGATCCATTAATTCCATTAATTCCATTAAGGAGAGTTTTTCATGGCGATGTCCGCAGATGACGTGCTGAAGATGTTAAAAGACAAGGAGGTCAAGTTTGTGGACCTTCGATTTACCGACACCCGTGGCAAGGAACAGCACGTGTCGGTTCCGGTGAAACACTTCACCATGGCCAAGTTTGATTCAGGCCATGCGTTTGACGGATCGTCCATCGCCGGTTGGAAGGGCATTGAGGCCTCGGACATGTTGCTCATGCCAGACCCCGATTCCGCCCGTCTTGACCCGTTTACCGATGAGACGGTGCTGAACATTACCTGCGACGTGGTAGAGCCTAAGGATGGCTCAGGCTATGACCGCGACCCGCGAACCATCGCCAAGCGGGCCGAGGCCTTTCTCAAATCCTCAGGTTTGGGCGACACCGCCTATTTCGGACCGGAGCCGGAATTTTTCATTTTCGACGGCGTGACCTGGAACGTAGACATGTCGGGTTCGTCGGTGAAGATTACGTCGGAGGAAGCGCCGTGGTCCAGTTCAATCGATTATGACGGCGGCAATACCGGTCATCGCGCGCCGGTCAAGGGTGGTTATTTCCCCGTCTCGCCCGCCGACTCCTTGCAGGATATTCGCAACGCAATGTGTATCGCGCTGGAGCAGCAGGGCGTTGAAGTCGAGGTGCATCATCATGAGGTTGCAGCCCCAGGGCAATGTGAAATCGGAACTTTGTTCAATAGTCTGGTGAAGCGCGCCGACTGGAACCAGATCCTGAAATACACCGTCTGGAATGTGGCGCATTCCTACGGGAAAACCGCGACCTTCATGCCAAAACCCATTGTCGGCGACAACGGTTCCGGCATGCATGTACACCAGTCGGTGTGGAAAGATGGCAAAAATCTTTTCGCAGGCAATGGCTATGCCGGTCTCTCGGATTTCGCCTTGTTCTATATCGGCGGGATCATCAAGCATGCGAAGGCCTTGAACGCCATCACCAACCCCGGCACCAATTCCTACAAGCGTCTGGTTCCCGGGTTTGAGGCGCCAATTAATCTGGCTTATTCGGCGATCAATCGGTCCGCAGCCTGTCGGATTCCTTACGTGTCCAGTCCCAACGGTCGTCGCGTCGAAGTGCGCTTCCCCGATCCCACGGCGAACGCCTACCTGGCATTTGCCGCTCTGCTGATGGCAGGGCTGGACGGTGTCCAGAACAAGATTCACCCCGGTGATCCGATCGATAAAAATCTCTATGACCTGCCGCCGTCACAAGCCAAGAAAGTGCCGAATGTATGTTCCTCACTTGAGATGGCGCTTGAAAATCTGGAGAAGGACCGCGCGTTCCTGACCAAGGGCGGTGTATTTTCCGACGACATGCTGGATGCCTATATCGGCCTGAAGATGGAAGAGCTCAACCGCTTCCGCATGACCACTCATCCGGTCGAATTCGATATGTATTACTCGTCGTAAGCGATTGCTTTTACAGATAGTTTTCTTTGTCTGGTGAGATTTTTGGGCAGGGACAGAGGCTTTTGCTCTGTCCCTTTCTCATTTGTAATCAAGGTCTATATGGCCTAGACTTAAGGTCCCTTCAGCGATGGATGGACCATGCTTCGCAACCTGATTGCCGCTTGGCTCTGCATGAGCGCCGCTGCTGCGATAGCGCAAGCTACGACCTATCGCTGCGTTGATGCGAGCGGTCGCAGTACCTACACCAATATCCAGGAAGAAACCTCGGGCAAGAAGTGCACCGTGGTCAGTCGCGAAATCTCCGTGGTTCCCGCCGATCGAGCCACGTCCTCGGCGGCTGCCAAGCCGCCTGCGCCGAATACGGCGAGCCGCGCCAACGATCGTCGCAAGATCCTCGAGGAAGAACTCGACGGGGAACAAAAACGATTGGGCGAAGCACGACAGAAGCTCACCGAGCAACAGGGCATACGCAGTGGCGACGAGAAGAATTTTCAGCGCGTTCTGGATCGTCTGAAACCGTTTACCGAAGTGGTTGAGCGGCACGAAAAAAACGTCGAGCAATTGCGCCGGGAATTGACCAGTATTCGTTGAACCTGGCGCGTCCGGTGTTGCCTGTTGTAGGGCGTCAAGTGGTCTTTCGTCGGCTTCTTAGTCAAGAATGAATTCATTAAAACCCAAAAAAGTTGGCGCGCCGATTGCCTCGAACTTCGCCGGACTCGATTTGCTGGCAACCGCGGTGATTCTCCTCGACGCGGATTCGCGTGTTTTGTATATCAATCCTGCCGCGGAAAACCTATTGGCGGTCAGCGTTCGCAACGTCCTTTTTCTCCCGATTTATGAAGTACTCGCGGTGGGCTCGGCGTTGAAAGCCATGATGGATCAGGCCTTCGCCGATGCGCGCGGTTTTGTCGACCAGGATCTGGTCATAGGCCGCCCCGGTCAGGAGGCTCAGCACCTCAATTGCATTGTCACTCCGGTGGAATCTCACCCTGCGCGCTTGTTGATCGAACTTCGCCACATCGACCAGCAGTTGCGCGCCGAGCGCGAGGAACAGCGAATCGCCCAGGCGGAGGCCAATCGCGCGCTGATCCGCAACCTCGCCCATGAAATAAAAAATCCGCTGGGAGGCCTGCGCGGATCGGCGCAATTGCTTGAGCGTGAACTCGATCGCCCGGAACTGCGCGAGTACACGCAGGTCATCATCAAGGAAGCCGACCGATTGCAATTGCTGATGGATAGACTGCTGACACCCAGCCGCCTACCTCAGTTCAGCACCGTCAATATTCACGAAGTCTGTGAACGTGTTCGCAGCCTGATACTGGCCGAATTTCCCGTGGGCCTGCAGGTCGAACGTAGCTACGATGTCAGCTTGCCTGATCTGCACGGTGATCGCGAACAGCTCATTCAAGTGGTGTTGAACATCGCGCGAAACGCGGCACAGGCTATCGCCTCGAACGAAAATGGCAAAGGACAATTAACGCTCAAGACCTGTGTGGCGCGACATGTGATGCTCAAAAAGTACCAACACAAGCTGGCATTAGAATTGCAAGTGATGGACAACGGACCGGGAATCCGGGATGAAATACGCGAAAAGATGTTTTTTCCTTTGGTTTCCGGGCGTGAAGGCGGTACGGGCTTGGGGTTGACCCTGGCTCAAACCTTTATTCAGCACCATGGTGGTGCGATCGAGGTCGACAGTGAGCCCGGAAGAACCTGTTTTCGTATTATTTTTCCGCTCTAGGCAGAACGGCATTTTTTGGTCTCCGCCGGCGCCCAGCTTGATGCGAAGACACTAAGAGGTCAGGTAATGAAACCAGTTTGGATCGTCGATGACGACCGTTCAATCCGATGGGTGTTTGAGAAAGCCCTCGCGCGTGAAGGCATCGCCTTCAAAGCGTTTGCCTCGGCACAAGATGCCTTGGTCGAGTTGGAGATCGCGGCTCCGCAGGTCCTGGTATCGGACATACGCATGCCCGGACCATCGGGTCTGGATCTACTCCAGACGGTAAAAAAACGCTTTCCTGCGCTGCCCGTCATTATCATGACCGCTTACTCGGATCTGGAGTCCGCAGTCGCCGCGTTCCAGGGTGGTGCGTTTGAATATCTACCCAAGCCGTTCGACGTGGACCAGGCGGTAGACCTGATACGTCGCGCACTCGACGAATCGATGCGCGAAGAGCAGGCCGTCGAGTCGATCGCCTCCGCACCGGACATGCTGGGACAGGCCAGCGCGATGCAAGAGGTTTTCCGCGCCATCGGCAGACTTGCCCAATCTTCAGCGACAGTGCTGATTACCGGCGAATCGGGTACCGGCAAGGAGTTGGTGGCGCGTGCCCTGCATCGACACAGCCCACGCGCGTCGAATACTTTTGTGGCGATCAACACTGCGGCAATGCCCAAGGATTTGTTGGAGTCGGAACTGTTCGGTCATGAGCGCGGCGCGTTCACAGGTGCCCAAGCGATGCGGCGTGGTCGCTTTGAGCAAGCCGAGGGCGGTACACTTTTTCTCGACGAGATTGGAGACATGCCCGCAGAATTGCAAACCCGACTGCTGCGGGTGCTCTCGGACGGTACCTTTTATCGCGTCGGCGGCCACCAACCGCTGCGTGCCAATGTGCGCGTCATCGCCGCGACCCATCAGGACCTGGAAGCGCGCGCGCGTGAGGGTCTGTTTCGTGAAGATCTGTTTCACCGCCTGAATGTTATACGCCTGCGATTGCCCAGCCTGCGGGAACGCCGAGGAGATATACCGTTATTGGCCCGGCACTTCCTGGTCAAGAGCGCGTCGGAAACCGGCATGGAACCAAAGCGCTTGTCGGAGGCGGCAATGAGCGAGCTTGTCGCCCAGAACTTCCCAGGCAATGTGCGGCAGTTGGAGAATCTTTGTCACTGGCTCACGGTCATGGCCGCCACACAGGTCATCGAGGTTGCCGATCTTCCGCCTGACACGCGCAGTAACGGGCCGCGCAAAGCGGCTGCGGACTGGGTAGAAGCTCTGGGGAATGAAGTGGAGGGCCAGTTGGGGCGCGGGGAATCCAGCATCATGGATCAGTTGGTGCGCGATTTTGAGAAGACCTTGATTTCGAAAGCGCTAGCGCGCACCGGAGGCCGGCGTATCGAAGCCGCCAATATATTGGGCATGGGGCGCAACACGATTACCCGAAAAATCGCCGAGTTGGATATTGAAGGCAAAGGCGAGGACAAGGACGATACGCACAAGGACGACAGCCAGGACTCCCCACCCACGGGAAAATGACTCTAGTTGATTAGTCACTTACGAGCCAAGGGTTGACAAATCCGGCAAAGAACCAGGGTTTGAATACATCCCGCTAAATTGTAGGTTTGCTCCTTTTGCAAACCTACAATTTAGCGGGAAAGGTGGCCTCAATAACACCCTGTTTGGTTCCGGTTACCCCGGCTTAGGTCCTTAGATCCGCAAATACTGGCGCGTGATCGGAAGGACGTTCAAGCTTTCGCGGTTCGATGTCAATTGAACATGCGGTGCAACGTTCCGCCAAGCTCCCGGATAGCAGTATGTGGTCGATGCGCATGCCCATCTTGCGGCGAAACGCCATCATTCGATAATCCCACCAGGAGTATGACTTCTCGGCTTGGGGGAAAAGCCTGAAGCTGTCCGTGAATCCCAGGGCGAGCAGGCGTTGGAACGCGGCGCGCTCAGGCTCGCTGCAAAGCACTTGATCTTTCCACGCGGCCGGATCGTGTACATCCTCATCGGCGGGTGCGATGTTGTAGTCGCCCAATACAGCCAGTCGCGGCTGCGCGCGAAGTTCGGAGGCGAGCCACGTTTCGAAAGCGGTGAGCCAGCGCAACTTGTATTGATACTTGTCCGAATCAACGGTTTGACCGTTGGGCACGTAAGCGCAGATAACGCGCGTGCCGCCGATAGTCGCGGCGAGGACCCGCTTTTGCTCATCATCAAACCCGGGGATACCTGCCTGCACGCCCAGGATTTCCTCGCGCGCAAGTATGGCCACGCCGTTATAGGTTTTTTGTCCGGCGAATGCGACCCGGTAGCCGGTGGCTTCAATCTCCGCAATCGGGAATTTGGCATCCTCGGTCTTTGTTTCCTGAATGCAAATTGCGTCGGGAGCCTGTTTTGCCAGCCAATCGAGCAAGTGTGGCAGGCGGACTTTGAGCGAATTGACGTTCCAGGTGGCCAGGCGCATGGATAGGACGATTTCTTGAGCGTTTAAATGTTAGCGAGGGTACCGCAAATAAAGCGCTGGTCCTATCTTGTCGGCAAGGCTTGGTTCACAAGGCTTGGTTAACAACCCTTAGTTCGCATTGGGCGCGACCGCTTGCGGCGCGGGCGTCCCTGGAGGCGAGTCCACGGTTTGAGGCGGTGTCTCTGTGGATATCGGCGCCGCAGGCTTTGCCTGCGGCTTGGGCGATGGCAGGGCAGGCGGGTTGCCGGTGAACACCGAACTTCGCGGGTAACCCGCTGAATCAAGCGCGCCATGGTAGGCGATCTCTTCAAAACCTTTCTCCGACAGCCTGCCGACTTGCATTACTGGAACACGGGTATCTCCAGTCATTTTCTTGAGAACCGCAAAACTGGCTTCGTCCGAAACGCTGATCTCCCGAAACGGAACGCCGCGCTTGTTCAGTAATGCGCGTGCCTCGTTGCACCCTTGCGAACAGTCCGTTGACGTATACAAAGTAACCGGAAAATTCTCCATTGCTTGCTTCACCACGAAAGGTATTTGCTGCGAACTCTGAGGCGGGGCGTTGGAATTCAGGCGGCGTTGCTGGACGCTCTTGGCCGCGTCGCGCGGTGGCGGGTCCTGGGTGTAGTTGATTTTTCCGTTCTTATCGACCCAGCGATAAAGTTGCTGGGCACTGGCTTGGGTCGATGTCAGTGCTGTAACACCGATCGCTGTAACACCGATCGCTGCAACACTGATCACCGCAACGCCAAGCCCGTTACCGGCTATCAAACGCGTATGCATCGGAGTCTCCTTTGGAGGTGGCTCGCGAGTCTTGAATTCCACGCGTCCTTACCGCCGCCCATCAATCCAATATTTACGCGACGATCATACCATTGTGACGCAGCAGGGCATCCACACTGGGCGCGCGACCACGAAACGCCTTGAATGAGTCTATCGCCGGGCGGCTGCCGCCAACGGCAAGAATTTCCGCGAGGAACCGTGCACCGGTAATCGGGTCCAGAACCCCTGCGGTTTTGCCGACTTCTTCAAAGGCGCTGTAGGCATCGGCGGAGAGTACTTCCGCCCATTTGTAGCTGTAGTAACCCGCCGCGTAACCCGCGCCAGCGAAAATGTGGCTGAAGCTATTGGCCATGCGGTTGTAATCGGGCGGGAATGCCACGGCCACTTCGCTGCGCACCTCCTCGACCAACTGCTGCACGGACTTCGCGCCATCGGGATCGAATTCGCAGTGCAGAAGCATGTCGAAAATAGAGTATTCAAGCTGGCGCACGGTTTGCATGCCTGCCTGAAAGTTTTTTGCCGCGAGCATTTTTTCATACAAGTCGCGCGGCAGGGGTTCGCCGCTATCGACATGCGCGCTCATGTGCTGCACCACTTCCCATTCCCAACAAAAATTTTCCATGAATTGGGAGGGTAACTCCACTGCATCCCATTCCACGCCGCGTATGCCCGATACACCCAGGTAATCAACGCGAGTCAGCAAGTGATGCAAGCCGTGTCCGAATTCGTGGAACAGCGTGGTGACTTCGTCATGCGTCAATAATGCCGGTTTGCCGCCTATGGGCGGGGAAAAGTTACAGATGAGGTAGGCCACCGGCGTTTGAATGCCGGCATCAGTTTTGTGGCGTGTAATGGCTTCGTCCATCCAGGCCCCGCCGCGTTTGGTCTCACGCGCGTGCGGGTCAAGATAGAACTGCCCGATTAGTGCTCCCTTGGAATCGAGGATCCGAAAGAATCGCACGGCGGCATCCCAGGATTCCGTCTGGTCCGGCAGTACGCGAATGCCATAGAGATGCTCGACGACACGGAACATGCCCTCAAGAACTTTTTCCTCGGGGAAATATTGTTTAACCTCCTGGTCGGAGAAAGAATAACGCTTGGCGCGCAGTTTCTCGGAGACGAATGCCAGATCCCAGGCGTTGAGACGATCATGATGCAACTCATCGCGCGCGAAGGCTTCGAGTTCGGCCATGTCGCGCCTGGCATAGGGCAGCGCCTTTTGGGCCAGATCATCAAGAAACTCGAGCACCTCGGCCGGTTTTTGCGCCATCTTGGTGGTCAGTGATAGCTCAGAGTAATTTGCGTAACCCAACAAGCTGGCTGACTCGCGCCGAAGTTTGAGTATTTGCATGATGAGCGGCGTGTTATCGCGGGGCGCTGGACCTTCTGCCGCTGTTTCAAATTCACTTGCTCGGGTGACATGGGCACGGTAGAGCTTTTCGCGCAGCGCCCGATTTTCAGCATATTGCATGACCGGTATGTAGCAAGGCGCTTTGAGAGTGAGCTTCCAGCCACTCGCGCCATCATTATGTGCGGCCTCACTAGCAGCCTCGATGGTGTCGGCGGGTACGCCCGCCAGTTCGGAAACATCCTCGATCAATACAGTGAACGCGTTGGTCGCATCCAGCACATTGTTGGAGAACTGTGTACAAACCCGCGCCAACTCTTCCTGCAAATCGGCGAAGCGTTTTTTTTCTTTCTCAGGCAGTTCGGCGCCGGAGAGGCGAAAATCACGCAGCTCGTTGTCGATAATCTTGCGTTGTGCGGGTTCCAAAGCATTAAATTCTGGCGAGGCTTTGAGCGATTTGTATTTATCAAAAAGCGCGAGGTTTTGTCCCAGTTCGGTGTAGTACTGAACGATTTTAGGCTGATTGGCCTCAAATGCGTTACGCAGTTCAGGTGAGTCGAGTACGCCGTGGAGATGCGCCACCGCACCCCAGGCGCGCCCCAGGCGCTCGTTGGCGTTCTCCAGAGGTTTAACAATGTCAGTCCAGGTCGCCGGGATCTCCGATCGGGTGAGGCCGCCGATCAGTTCCCGGTTCTCGGCGAGCAGAGAATCAACCGCGGACTCGATGTGCTCCGTACGTATCGATCCATAACGCGGAAGTCCAGAAAAATCCAATAATGGATTTAATTCCAAAGGTGTGGCAGGGTTCATCGTAACATTCCAATTTAAATATGGGATACAGTGAGTTCGGCCGACCGCACCGTGTTCTCCAGCAACAAGGCGATAGTCATAGGGCCTACACCGCCTGGCACGGGAGTGATGCAGCCCGCCTTGCCCAGCAAGCCGTCAAAGTCCACATCACCGCACAACTTGCCGGCATTGGGCCCATCGGGAATCCGGTTAATACCGACATCGATCACCGCTGCGCCTGGCTTCACCATGTCGGCAGTGATCATTCGGGCTTTGCCCACTGCGGCCACCACCACATCGGCTTGGCGGATCACCGCGCCCAAATCCGGTGTTCTGGAATGACAGATGGTGACGGTGGCGTGTTTTTCAAGCAGCAGCAGCGCCACGGGTTTGCCGACGATGTTGCTGCGCCCGACCACGACCGCATGCCGACCCGACAATTCAATGCCGGCATGCGAGAGCAGTCGCATCACCCCCGCCGGCGTGCAAGGCACGAAGCGCGCATTGCCGGTGGCGAGCAGGCCTGCGTTCTCCGGGTGAAAGCCATCAACGTCTTTCGCGGGTGAGATCGCCTTGATGACGGCGTCGGCTGAAATGTGCTTTGGCAGGGGCAGTTGCACCAGAATGCCGTGTACTTTGAGATCGCTATTGAGCTTGTCGACCAGGGCGAGCAAATCATGCTGGCTGGTTGAGGCGGGAAGGGAGTGTTGAAACGAAGCAATGCCTGCCGCTTCGCAGGCTTTCGATTTGTTTCGGACATAAACCTGCGAGGCCGGATCGTCACCCACAAGAACCACCGCGAGGCCGGGCCTGTGGCCGCTTGCATTGAGCGTTGCAACGCGCGCGGCCAGTGCCTCGCGAATGGTTCGCGCTAGCGCGGCACCGTCGATGATTTGGGTTTCCACGATTTTCACTCTGCTAAAAACGACATTATCCGTGATCGAAGCTTGTCAGCCGCATCCGATGGCGCGAATTTCAGCAAAAAACCCTGCCGCTTGTGATTCAAGCAAGGCTGCGCTGATCAAAGTATCTGGCACACCTCTTCAAACTTGAAGCGGGGATGGCGCTTCATCACTTTGGTGGCGTCACCGTATCCCAGGCCGCAGATAAAATTTGATTTCACCGCGGTATCGGCAAAAAACTCGGCATCGACACGGGCACTGTCGAAGCCCGACATCGGCCCCGTATCCAGGCCCAAAGCCCGCGCCGCGAGCATTAAATAGGCGGCTTGCAGGGTGCTATTGCGAAATGCAGTTTCGAGGGCCAGCGCCTCGCTGCTGGTGAACCAGGGTTTGGCGTCCACATGAGGGAAGAGATATTTCATGTGCTCGTAGAAATGCGTGTCATATCCCAGAATCGCGACCACCGGCGCGCTCAGGGTTTTGTCCAGATTGCCTTTGGACAAGGCCGGTTTCAGTCTCTCTTTTGCCTCGGCGCTACACAGGAAGATGATCCGCAATGGCGAACAATTCGCGCTGGTCGGGCCCATTTTGGTCGCGTCGAATAAAATCCGCAGGGTTTCCACCGACACAGGCCTGTCCTGCCAGCCGTTGTGCGAACGCGCTTCTCTTAGCAATAAATCCAAAGATTTATCATCGAGCCGCTCGACACGCCTTCGCATATCCAAAATTGCCTGCTGCGCGTTCAAATCGTCGTTGTCCATGAGAAAATCCGAATAAGTGAGAAAATAGAATAGTGAGTGGTTGCGCGATTCGTTGCGTAATTCGCCAAGGGATTTTATAGTGACAGCATTGCCCTGCGGTAACCGTGCGCGCAATTCCTTGGACTCTGGTGATTCCGGAGACACATCGAGCACACCCTTTAATTAATTCCCCTGATAAGCGCTGATATGGCGCGAACCGAGGCAGGAGCCAAGATGTCTGCGATGCCGGAATTTCAATCGGCCAACGACCCGGATTCGTTGGAAACCCAGGAATGGTTGGACGCGCTGGAAGGCGTTATCACGCGCGAAGGACCAGCGCGCGCCCACTTCCTTTTGGAGTCTTTGATCGACGCGGCGCGGCGCTCGGGCACTTATCTGCCGTTCTCCGCCACCACGGCTTATATCAATTCCATCCCGCCGCATCTGGAGGAGCGCTCACCGGGCGACGCTGCCATAGAGGAGCGCATTCGCTCGTATACCCGCTGGAATGCCTTGGCAATGGTGGCCAAAGCGAACAAGGCCGAGGGCGATTTGGGCGGCCACATCGCGAGTTTTGCTTCCGTGGGCACGCTTTTCGACGTTGGTTTCAATCATTTCTGGCACGCGCCTAGCGAAGGCCATGGCGGCGATTTGGTTTATTTTCAGGGGCACTCCGCGCCAGGTGTGTATGCACGCGCTTATCTCGAAGGACGTCTGTCCGAAGAGCAATTGCTCAACTTCCGCCGCGAAGTCGACGGCAAGGGTGTTTCTTCCTATCCACACCCCTGGCTGATGCCGGATTTCTGGCAATTCCCGACGGTGTCTATGGGCTTGGGCCCCTTGCAGGCCATCTATCAAGCACGGTTCTTGAAATATCTTCATGCGCGCGGCCTGGCCGATACCGCCAATCGCAAGGTGTGGGTATTCTGCGGCGACGGAGAGATGGATGAACCCGAGTCTCTCGGCGCCATCGGTATGGCGGTGCGAGAAAAACTGGATAACCTGGTGTTCGTGGTCAACTGCAACCTGCAGCGACTGGATGGCCCGGTGCGCGGCAACGGCAAGATCATCCAGGAGCTCGAAGGCGAATTTCGCGGCACCGGATGGAATGTCATCAAGCTCATCTGGGGGGGCTATTGGGACTCTCTTATAGCGCGTGACAAGGACGGAGTACTGCTGCGCGTTATGCAGGAGACGGTCGACGGCGAGTACCAGAACTTCAAGGCCAACGACGGTGAATTCGTTCGCAAGCACTTCTTTGGCAAACACCCCAAGCTGCTGGAGATGGTTTCGCGAATGAGCGACGAGGACATCTGGCGCTTAAATCGCGGTGGTCATGACCCCCACAAGATCTACGCCGCGTACGCTGCGGCGGCCAAGCACAAGGGCCAGCCGACAGTGATTCTGGCCAAGACCATCAAGGGCTACGGTCTGGGCAAGCAGGGACAGGCGCAGAATCCGACGCACCAGTTGAAAAAGCTCGATCTGCAAACCATTCGCGATTTTCGCGACCGCTTCAAGGTGCCGATTCCGGACGATCAACTGGAACAACTCCCGCTCTACAAGCCGGCAGAAGACGATCCGATCATGCAGTACCTGCATGAGCATAGGCGCGCATTGGGTGGCTATCTGCCACAACGGCGCCGCAAGGCCGAGACCATGCCCGAAGTGCCGCCGCTCTCGGCATTTGACGCAGTATTGAAATCCACCGATCGTGAACTCTCGACCACCATGGCGTTTGTGCGAATTCTCACCGCCTTGGTGCGCGACAAGAGCATCGGCAAGCACATTGTGCCTATCGTGCCCGACGAAGCGCGCACCTTCGGTATGGAAGGCATGTTCCGGCAATTGGGCATCTATTCTTCGGAAGGGCAAAAATACACGCCGGTCGACAAGGACCAGGTGATGTATTACCGCGAGGACAAGGCCGGCCAGATTCTTGAGGAAGGCATCAACGAAGCGGGCGCGTTCTGTTCGTGGCTCGCGGCGGCAACCTCCTACAGCACCAACAACCTGGCGATGGTGCCGTTCTACATTTTCTATTCAATGTTCGGCATGCAGCGAATCGGCGACCTGGCTTGGGCTGCGGGAGATTTGCGCGCGCGCGGCTTTTTGCTGGGCGCCACGGCCGGGCGCACCACCTTAAATGGTGAGGGTTTGCAGCACGAAGACGGCCATTCGCAGGTGATGGCCGCGTTGATCCCCAATTGCGTTTCCTACGACCCGAGCTTCGCCTATGAGCTTGCGGTAATTATCCATGACGGATTGCGGCGCATGGTCGGCAATCAGGAGGATGTGTACTACTACATCACCGTGATGAACGAGAATTATCTGCATCCAGGGCTTTCCGATGTGGCGGACAAGAATGCCGTTGATGGCATCCTCAAAGGCTTGTATCTTTTGCGCGAAGGCGCCAAGAAGAAGCATCGTGTGCAATTGATGGGTTCGGGCACCATTTTTCGCGAAGTGATCGCGGCGGCGGAACTTTTGGCCAGCGACTGGGATGTTGGCGCGGATATCTGGAGCGCCACCAGCTTCAATGAATTGCGTCGCGAGGGCCTGGATTGCGAGCGCTGGAATCTGTTGCATCCCACGGAAAAAGCGCGGGTCTCCCACGTTGAGCAATGTCTTAGTGGTCGTGCCGGCCCGGTAATCGCATCAAGCGACTATGTGAAGAGCTTTGCCGATCAGATACGGGTATTCATGCCGAAGGGGCGCAGTTTCCGGGTGCTTGGCACCGACGGTTTTGGCCGCTCCGATACCCGCGACCGCTTGCGCTACCACTTTGAAGTTGACCGCCATTGGGTAACTGTGGCGGCATTGAAGTCGCTTGCCGAAGAGGGTGCGATCAAACCCCAGGTGGTGGCGGATGCAATCAAGAAATACGGAATCGATGTCAGCAAACCCAATCCACTGACAGTGTGAGAAAAATTTCCCTGACAGGCTGAGAAAAATCATAATGATTGAACCGACAGGCCGCGGGCCGCGTGATCTGGTCAGGAACTGAATTGGAATATCGAAGGACGCCATGAGAGAAATCCACTTACCCGATATCGGCGATTTCAAGGATGTCGATGTCAGCGAGATCCTGGTCGCGCTGGGGGACACGGTTACACCCGAACAGTCGCTGATCACGGTCGAATCCGACAAGGCGAGCATGGAGATTCCCTCGCCCACCGCGGGCATTGTGCGTGAGATACGCACCAAGCTTGGGGACAAAATCAAAAAGGGCAGTTTGATTCTGATCATCGAGGAATCCGCCCCATCCGCGGCTTCGCCTAAACTCTCAACCGCAGCAACGCGACCAGCCGCTGCGCCGGCAAGCAGCGTCGCTCCGTCATCCGTAACGCCATCCGCGCCTGTCGCCAGTCCCGTTGTTGCTCGCACCGAACCCGTACCTTACCAACCGGATACGAGTCCCGCTGGATTCAAGGCGCACGCCAGTCCTTCGGTACGCAAATTCGCGCGGGAACTCGGGGTCGATTTGTCCCGAGTGAATGGCACCGGCCCTAAGGGACGCATCCAGCAGATCGACGTTCAAGTTTTCGTCAAGGGCATCATGTCCGGCGCGCCTGCTGCCGGGCCCGCCACGGGTGCCGGCACAGGCCTGCAGATCATTGCATGGCCCGATGTTGATTTCTCCAAATTCGGTCCCGTCGATTCCAAGCCGCTATCGCGCATCAAGAAATTGACGGGCGCCAATTTGCACCGTAACTGGGTGTCGATACCGCATGTCACGCAGTTCGATGAAGCCGATATCACCGATCTGGAAGCGTTTCGCAAATCCAACACGGCCGAGACCGAAAAGCAGGGCTTTAAACTTACCATGCTGGCCTTCCTGATCAAGGCGAGCGTTACCGCGCTTCGCCAGCAACCCGAGTTGAATGCATCGCTCGATAAGAGCGGCGAGAATCTGGTCTACAAGCGCTACTTCCACATTGGTGTCGCCATGGATACGCCTGAGGGTCTGGTGGTACCGGTGATTCGCGATGCCGATCGCAAGGGAGTTTTCGATCTGGCGCGCGACTTGGGCGATATATCGAAACTCGCGCGCGACAAGAAACTGAAACCAGGTGATATGCAGGGCGGCACGTTCTCGATATCGAGTCTGGGTGGAATCGGTGGCGCCGCGTTTACCCCCATCATCAACGCACCGGAAGTGGCGATTCTCGGGGTATCGCGTTCGGTGATGAAACCGGTTTGGAATGGCAAGGAGTTCGCCCCGCGATTGATGCTGCCCTTGAGCCTGTCCTACGACCATCGAGTAATCGATGGCGCTGCGGCGGCGCGCTTTACTTCTTACCTGGCGTCGGTGCTCTCCGATATCCGCCGCTCGTTGCTATAGAACAGCGTTAGAAAATCATGGCGAAGATAGAGATCAAAGTTCCGGACATTGGTGAGTTCAAGAATGTCGATATTTCCGAGGTCCTGATCAAACCGGGCGACAGCATCGTGGTCGAGCAATCGCTGATTACGATTGAAACCGACAAGGCGTCAATGGAGATTCCTTCCAGCCACTCAGGCGTGGTGACGGAGTTGCGCATCAAGGTGGGCGACAAGGTGTCCAGAGGATCGGTCATCGCTTTGGCGGAAGTGATCGATGCGGCGCCCGGATCGGAACCCCGCGCATCGGCCCCGAACCCGGCGCCCGCTGTAACCGCGCCAACTTCGGTGGCGCCTGCTACGGAGCCCTCGGCGTTACCTGCCTACGCAGGAAGTAGCGACATTTCCTGCGATACCGTGGTTATTGGCGCGGGTCCCGGCGGCTATTCGGCCGCGTTTCGCAGCGCCGATCTTGGAATGGATACGGTGTTGGTTGAGCGCTACGCGACACTTGGCGGGGTGTGCCTGAACGTGGGTTGTATTCCATCGAAAGCACTTCTGCACACGTCGCGCGTGGTTGACGATGCGATGAGCTTCGCCGAGCACGGGATCGAGTTCGCTCCACCCAAAATAGATTTGGCGCGTCTGCGAGATTCCAAATCCCAAGTGGTAGGCAAGCTGACTGGCGGTCTGGCTGCGATGGCTCGCGCACGCAAGGTGCAGGTTCTCCATGGCCTGGGCCAATTTGTCGGGCCGAATCATCTTGTGGTGGAATCCAAGGAGGGCCGCAAGGTTGTCGCATTCAAGAACGCGATAATCGCCGTCGGTTCGCAGGCGGCGAAACTGCCTTTTCTTCCGCAGGATCCGCGCATTGTCGATTCCACTGGCGCGCTGGAACTGCGCTCCCAGCCCAAGCGCCTGCTCATCATCGGCGGGGGCATCATCGGGCTCGAGATGGGCACCGTCTATTCGACCCTGGGCGCGCGCCTCGATGTCGTTGAGATGCTCGATGCCTTGATGACCGGCGCGGACCGCGATCTGGTCGCGGCATGGCAAAAATTCAATGCCAAGCGCTTCGACAATATCTGGTTGAAGACTAAAACCACCAAAGTGGAAGCGCGTGCCGATGGGCTGTACGCCAGTTTCGAGGGTGAGAAAGCCCCGGCCGAAGCGCAGCGCTACGACATGATTCTGGTGTCGGTGGGACGCTCACCCAACGGCAAGAATATCGGCGCCGACAAAGCTGGCGTCGAGGTTACGGGTCGCGGTTTCATCAATGTCGATTCGCAAATGCGCAGCAATGTCCCGCATATTTTCGCGATCGGCGATGTCGCAGGCAACCCGATGCTCGCGCACAAAGCGGTGCATGAGGGGCATGTGGCCGCGGAGGCCGCTGCCGGCCAGAAGTCGCATTTCGACGCGAGCGTGATTCCCTCCGTGGCTTATACCGATCCTGAGATAGCCTGGGTAGGAATGACAGAGGATGAGGCGAAAAAGCAAGAGCTGAAAATCGGTGTCGGCAAATTTCCGTGGGCCGCTTCCGGACGCGCTATTGCAAATCATCGTACCGAAGGCTTCACCAAGCTGATTTTTGATCAAGAAACCCATCGCATCATCGGTGGCGGCATCGTCGGCACTGGCGCCGGGGACCTCATCAGCGAAATCGCACTGGCGATAGAAATGGGCGCCGATGCGGTTGATATCGGCAAGACCATCCATCCGCATCCGACACTGGGCGAGTCGGTGGGCATGGCAGCCGAACTCTTCGAAGGCGTGTGCACCGACCTGCCTCCGGTCCGCAAGAAATGACCCAGGATGAGTTGAAGGCGGCGGTCGCCAGAGAGGCGATCAAGCACGTCGTCGATGACCTTCCTGTCGGAGTGGGTACCGGTTCCACCGCCAATTTTTTTATCGATGAATTGGCGAAAATCAAAAACCGCATTGTCGGCGCGGTGCCTAGTTCCGAGAAAACCGCGGAACGCCTGCGTGCTCACGGTATCCGCATTCTGGAATTGAATAGCGTCAACGAACTGCCGGTGTATGTGGATGGCGCCGACGAAATCACCGAACATATGGCCATGGTCAAGGGTGGCGGTGGCGCGCTGACCCGCGAAAAAATTGTCGCTGCCGTGGCAAGAAAATTTGTCTGCATCGCAGATGAATCCAAGCTGGTGCCGGTGCTGGGCAAGTTTCCCCTGCCGGTCGAGGTGATTCCCATGGCGCGCTCCCATGTGGCGCGGCAGATGGTGAAGCTCGGTGGCCAACCGAAATTGCGCGAGAATTTCACCACCGACAATGGCAATGTAATTTTAGATATTCACGGCCTGGTCATCCTCAATCCGCTGGAGATCGAGGCGAAGATCAATGCTATAGCCGGTGTGGTTACAGTAGGCCTGTTCGCGCTTCGTGGCGCGGACGTGCTGCTGCTCGGGACTGCTCAGGGCGTTCGGACACTCACGCGCAAGTAGCGTCCATCAGCGCGACTATTTCGTGGGTGGTACGTAGCCTTGAGCCTGATCGGCGCCTTCGCCAAAGAAGTGCTTCTCCATCTGTTCGGCCAGATACTTGCGCGCCTTGGCGTCGGCCAGGTTCAGGCGATTTTCGTTGATCAGCATGGTCTGGTGCTTGATCCAGCCCTGCCAGCCTTCCTTGGAGACGTTGTCGAAAATCCGCTTGCCCAGGTCGCCTGGGTAGGTGGGTCTGTCAAGGCCCTCGGCCTCATGACCCAGTTTTATGCATTTCACCATTCTAGCCATTGCAATGTCCTTATTAATAATAATTACAAGGGAGCCCTGCTCCCTTGTATATCCCTCACTCTAGTGGATACACGCCCAGGCGGTCACCTCGAATAGCCAGTTGTTCGATGTTTTTGTCTATATATTTTTCACCAGCACCTTGGAGCGGCGCTGGTAGTTATAAAGCGCGCGACGTGGTTCGGGTAGGACAGAAATATCGGCTTCGCTGAATCCGCGTTCGATAAACCAGTGTGTCGCTTGTGTGGTCAAAACAAAAAGC
Organism: Bordetella parapertussis; assembly: GCA_945897475.1. GTDB lineage: Bacteria > Pseudomonadota > Gammaproteobacteria > Burkholderiales > SG8-39 > 2-02-FULL-62-17. Next base: position 15,549 of record CAMDFL010000038.1, on the reverse strand, counting down.
TTGCGCAGGCCGTTTTTGCGCGCTTCGCGCGACACATGATCGAGCAGTTTCTCGCCAATGCCGGCGTCTCTTGCCTCGGGGCGCACTACTAAAGCCGCCAGTTCTGCCGCCTTGCCCGATGCAAAAGGATACAGTGCAGCGTTGCCGACGATGATGCCGTCATGTTCGACGACGAAAAACCGCTGAATCTCGCGCTCAATCAGTTCGCGCCCTCTATAGACCAGAACCCCGTCCGCCTCCAAGGGCTCGATCAAAGCGAGGATCCCGCCGACATCGTCGATGGTCGCCACGCGCAATTTCTCCAGTTTGTCAGCGGTGATCATACTGCCCGACCCCTTGTGGGTGAATAGCTCGATCAGCAGCGCTCCTTCCACCTTATGCGACACTAGATGCGCTCGTAACACGCCGCCGCGCACTGCTTCCACCGCGTGCTGCAAAAAAAGCCGGGTGTCGCCGCTGAGATCGGATGCGCCCGAAAGCAGTTTGTCGGCTTCCTGCGCCGAGAGTTCAGTCAACACGCGCCCACGCTGATCAAGCACTGATGCGTCGGTGAAATAAATGACTTTGTCCGCGCCCAATGCCTTGGAGGTGGCCACCGCCACGTCTTCCACAGTGCAATTGAAGACTTCGCCGGTGGGCGAATAGCCGACATTGGAGACAATCACGATATTGCCGCAATCCAGGCAGGCCTTGATGGCTTGGGCGTCGACCTTGCGCACCGCGCCGGTGTATTGATAATCAATGCCGTTCTTAATGCCATAGGGCTGCGCCGTAATGAAATTACCGGAAACGGTATTGATCGCGGCGCCTGCCATGGGTGAATTGGGCAGGCCTTGCGAGAGCAACGCGTCGATCTCCACGCGCAGTAGACCGACCGCTACCTTGACGCATTCAAGTGCCAGCGCATCGGTGACGCGTATGCCGCCGGAGTAGCGTGAGCGCGCCTTACGCTGCTTTAATTGTGCCTCGATCTGTGGCCGGGAACCGTGCACCAACACAACGCGAATGCCGGCGCTATGCAAGAGGTTAAGATCATGCGCGATAGCGACAAACTTGCCCTGATCCACGACTTCACCGCCGAAAGCGATCACGAAGGTGCGCCCGCGGAAGGCGTGAAAATACGGCGCAACCGAGCGAAACCAGGAAACGAATTGTGAGTCGGAGTTGGTGGCCATGGCAGCAAATCGAGGAAACCGCGATTTTATGCTGATCCGGGGGCTGGGCGGCGATGCCGTCACTCAAGATTAGACCGCTCTGATACTTATAAGACCGCTCTGATACTTAATTGACGGGATCGACTTTTTCGACCACGGCGAACGACCGTGGTGGCTCGCCGGCCCGGTGGCGTTGCCACATCGTTTCAAATGCGCGCTCAAGGTTGCGGGTAAATCGAGGCGTGTCGAATAAAGCAAGCTTTGCGGGTTCGCTATCAAGGTGGCGGCGCAAGGCCGTTAATTCCCGCGGGTTCGAGGCCAGGCGCACGGCGGTCTCTTCGTAGCTTTGCAGGTCGGCGCATGCCAATTGCGGCAATCCCACAGCGCATACCAGACTCGCCGCGACGCGCGAAGGAAACGAATCCTGCGGGCAGGTCAGCACTGGCACGCCCGCCCATAGTGCGTCGCTGGCGCCGGTGTGCGCATTGATCCAGAGCGTGTCGAGGAGCAAATCCGCCTGGCGCAATCGCGCCAGATGCCTGGGTTTGTCCAAGGTGCCGCCAAATACCAGACGCGCAGGGTCGACACCACGATCACTCGCGGCGCGCTCTAAATTGGCGCGGGCGCTTGTGTTGCTTTCGTACAGCCATAGAACGCTGCCTGGCGTGCGGCAGAGAATGCGCATCCATACGGCAAACATTTGCGGCTCAATCTTGTAGGCATGATTGAAGCAGGCGAAAATAAAACCAGTACTAGGCAACCCCAAGTCGCCGCGCGCAGGTGTATCCGAGGCTATGATTTGGTGGTGGTCGTTGACCTGATAGGAATGCGGCATCCAAACCAGTTGCTCACCGAAATGGGACTGATGCTCAGGTGGCGCGACCACCCGATCGACAATGATGTAATCGTTAATGCCGCGCCCGGTGGTTGCTGGGTAACCCAGCCAGGCGACCCGTATTGGCGCGGGCCGCAGCGCGAATATAAGAGGTCGCGCCTCATGGGTGTAGCCCTTCAAGTCAACCAGAATATCGATGCCGTCGCTGGCAATGCGTTCGGCCGATTGGTGTGCCGTATCGCCGCGAATATCGATGAAATGATCCACGCTTGCGATCGCCTCGCGCCGGTACTCGCTGCCGTCATCCTCTCCGATCGAATAGGCAAAGACCTCGAAGCGCCGCCGGTCATGCAGCGCGAAAAAACTTCGCATGAGGTGCATGGTCGGATGGCGGTGAAAGTCCGCGGAAACATAGCCGACACGCAAGCGGGCGGAAGGTTCTCCCGGGGGGGCGGCGGAAATCGACAGATCCCTGCCTTCAAGTATGTCGCTCTTGATTGTGTTTCGACTGATCGTGCCGCCCCTGGTCTTTTCCAGTATTGCATCGGCATAACTCTGCGTAACCGCGTCGCGAAGATGCTTCGCCACCGGGTATTCGTAGGTGACGATTGGATTCAGATTGCGCAACGCGGTCTTGTTGGGAGTTGCCAACCGGCGCGCCAGCATTTGCGCAAAGGCGTCTTGATCGACGCGGCCCGCGCCCGGCGAATTCGCCGCGCTCTCCCAATCACACAGCCATGCGCGATTGCGCAGCGCCAGCACCAGAATCCCGGCATCGTCGGGCTGCAAGGCACGCGCGCGGTCGAGCAACTCCTGTGCCTTGCCGCGCTCATTCAATTCGATGTATTGGTTTGCCGCCAGCATCAGCGCCTCTGGCCAGTCAGGACGTATCCCCAATATATGCAAGGCATGCTCGAGTGCCACGCTGTGAGCGCGACGTCCGGCCAGCACCATCGCAAGATTGAACTGGACCTCGGGCTGATCAGGGCCAAGACGCAATGCCTCGCGTGCTGCGCTTTCCGCGGCTCCTAGATCGCCGGCGGCGCGCAGGGCTTCGGCCAGATTGGCGTGCATGAAGGCCGACCCCGGCGCACGCGCGACAGCCGCTGTGATATGGGCGACGGCTTCACCATGCCGGCCAAGTTGATGGCACACCAAACCGAGGTAATGCAGCGCATCCACGTTGTCAGGTGCAAGCGCAAGGTATCGACGCAGACGTCTCTCCGCTTCTTGCGTTTGCCCCGACTGCACCATGCGCGGAATATCGGATAAATCGTCCGCTTGAACGGACGGGTTTCCAGACGAGGATTCGGCGCGCTGAAGACCCAGCCACCGACGAAGAATGGAGAACATGGCGGTTATTCTAATAAGGGGTGCGACGCTTTCGGGAGGAGGCGCTCGTAGTGGGAATCGACCACCACCCGGATTGCAAGGCTGTCAACGACGGCAGCGGCGAATGGCGATGATGTTTCGGGACTGGTGCTCATGGATATCTCCCTGAACTATTTGCCCCGGCGCGGGCCAATGACTTTGCAGTCTACTCCGCCAGATGTGGCAGGAAAATGGCCTTTGCCGACAGTTGAGTGGTATCGCTGACTGACTACTCTCAGGCCCCAAGCGGTCCTTCGAAAGCCGCTCCGCGGCTTCAACCCGAGCAGTCCCCCCACGTAGCCTGGATCGCCGCCAGCGCCGCCAGCGGCGCGGTTTCAGTGCGCAGCACTCGCGGGCCAAAGCGCATCGCGACGAATCCATTGCGTAACGCGTCGTCGCGCTCCTGCCCCGTCAGGCCGCCCTCGGCGCCGATCAAAATCGTCAGATCTTTGGCGGGGGCGATGTCCTTTAGTGAACTGTCCCCCTCGGGCGATAGTAGAATTCGCAGGCCCGATGGTTGCGATGCGACAAACTCCAGGAGTCCCGACACGGGTTTGATTGTGGGCAAGCGATTGCGCCCGCATTGTTCGCACGAAGCGATGGTTACGCCGCGCCAATGCGCGAGGCGCCGTTCTGCACGTTCCGCCGAGAGACGCACCACGCTACGGGTGGTGGCCAAGGGCTGCACCACGTTCACCCCTAGTTCAGTGGCTTTCTGGATGGCAAAATCCATGCGATCGCCCGAGGAGATGCCAAGCGCAAGCGTGATCATTAACGGGGATTCGCGTTCGATTTCGCTCCAAGTCTTCAACTTCACGCTCGCTCGGTCTCGGCCTACGCACAGCAATTCGGCGCTCCATTCCCCTCCCGTGCCGTCGAACAGGGTGACGGCGTCGCCGTCATGCAGGCGCAGGGCTGCCACATGACGCATGGCGCCTTGGGATAGGTCAATAGTCGCGCCCGCCGCGAGAGCTTGCTCGCTCCACAGGCGGGGAGCGGCTGTTGGTCGTGCTTCTGAGATGTTTTTGAAGGAATTGGCCATGTCACGATTTTAGCGGTGCTTGGCTGTTAGAATACGCGCCCTTTTTCTAAGCCTAGGCGCCCCATGCGGCCGATTCGTAATATCGCAATTATCGCCCACGTCGACCATGGCAAAACCACCCTGGTTGACAAACTTTTGCAGCAGGCGGGGACTTTTGCCGCCTACCAGCACGTTGCCGAGCGCGTCATGGATTCCAATGATCTGGAGCGCGAACGCGGCATCACCATCCTCGCCAAGAATTGTGCGGTGACCTATGAAGGTACACACATCAACATTGTAGACACCCCGGGCCACGCCGATTTCGGTGGCGAGGTCGAGCGTGTATTGTCGATGGTCGACAGTGTGCTGTTATTGGTGGACGCGGTCGAGGGCCCCATGCCACAGACGCGCTTTGTAACGCGTAAAGCGCTGGCGCTTGGATTGAAACCCATAGTCGTGGTCAACAAGGTCGATCGTCCCAGTGCGCGGCCCGATTGGGTGGTGGATCACACTTTCGATTTGTTCGACAAGCTTGGCGCCACCGAGGAGCAGCTGGATTTTCCCGTTATTTACGCCTCTGCCTTGAACGGCTGGGCGGTCGCCGATTTAAAGGATGCGCCCGCAAACCCGGAAGCAGTCATTGCCGATGCGCACAGCATGCGTCCTTTGTTCGATGCCATTCTCAAGCACGTGCCGATGCGCGAGGACAATGCAGATGGTCCGCTTCAATTGCAGATCTGCTCGCTGGATTATTCGAACTACGTAGGCAAGATAGGCATAGGGCGCGTTACCCGCGGTCGGGTGCGTCCACTGCAGGACGTCATGGTCCTCGATGGTCCCGGATCGAAACCGACCAAAGGCCGTGTCAATCAGGTGCTCACCTTTGAAGGCCTGGAGCGAAAAGTATCGGAAGAGGCGCGCGCCGGGGATATCGTGCTGATCAATGGGATCGAGGAGATCAATATCGGATCGACCATCTGCGACCCCGAGCATCTGGATGCGCTGCCCATGTTGCGCGTGGATGAGCCGACGCTGACGATGAATTTTATGGTGAACAGCTCCCCTCTGGCCGGTCGGGAAGGTAAGTTTGTAACCAGCCGCCAGTTGCGTGAGCGCCTTGAGCGCGAGATCAAGAGCAATGTCGCGCTCAAGGTTGAATTCACCGCCGATTCGGATACCTTTATCGTATCCGGACGCGGCGAATTGCATTTGACCATTCTGCTGGAGAACATGCGCCGCGAAGGCTATGAGATGGCGGTCGGTCGTCCGCGCGTGGTGATGAAGGAAATCGACGGCGTAAAACAAGAGCCCTACGAAATGCTCAGCGTGGATGTGGAGGATTCGCACCAGGGCGGCGTCATGGAGGAACTGGGTCGTAGAAAAGGCGACCTCCAGGACATGCAATCCGATGGCAGAGGGCGCGTGAGATTGGAATACCGGGTCCCGGCGCGAGGATTGATCGGGTTTCAGGGTGAGTTCCTCACATTGACGCGCGGCACGGGGCTTGCGAGCCATGTTTTTGACGACTATGGCCCGATTAAAGGCGATATGGACGAGCGCCGCAACGGCGTTCTGATCAGTCAGGATGACGGCGCGGCGGTTGCCTACGCATTATGGAAATTGCAGGACCGCGGCCGCATGTTTGTGTCGCCCGGCGAGGCGCTCTATGAAGGCATGGTTATTGGCATCCACTCGCGCGACAATGACCTGGTGGTCAACCCGATCAAGGGTAAGCAACTCACCAATGTGCGCTCCTCGGGTACCGATGAAGCGGTGCGCCTGGTGCCGCCGATAGAATTGACGCTGGAAAAAGCCGTTGAATTCATCGCCGACGATGAATTGGTTGAAATCACCCCCAAGTGCATTCGCATCCGCAAGCGCTATTTGACTGAGAACGAGCGCAAGCGCGCCTCGCGAGGCGGTGTGAGCGGTGTGGACTCGGCGCCGGTGAACGCCTGATACCCCCTTGGGCCGGAAACCCCTCCATAAGCCATTGACTTGCCTGAAAAAAGCAGGAGACTGTCTTTATCTCCGGAAAGCCACCTGCTATAATTAATCGGTTGATTGCAGGTTTTGGCAAGAGGAGACGCGCTGTCGCTGGTTGGAGTCCAAGGCTCCAGGAATCTAATAAGCCGGTGGCATGCGCCTATTTTGGTCGCGATTTAACCCGTTGTTCATTGAAGGGTATTCATACCCTTGTGCTCCCGTACGGGGGCTATCCGGGTTCTGCGCGCTATATCAGCTAATCGGAAGGGGAAAAGATGAAGCTTTGCCGTTGGGGTCGCAATGGTTTCGAGAAAGCCGGAATGATCGATGCACAGGGTCAACTGCGCGATTTGTCCTCGATTGTCGCCACTATTGATACGGATGCCATCTCACCCAAGGGTCTGGCCCGATTACGCAAGATTCGCGCTGAATCCCTGCCTTTGGTTCGAACCAATCCTCGTTTTGGCGTGCCTTATACCGGCATCAGCAAATTCGTCGCCATCGGTCTCAATTACATCGACCATGCCCGCGAAACCGGCGCGCAGATTCCCTCCGAACCGATTATTTTCATGAAGGCAAGCACCAGCATCAGCGGCCCGAATGACGATATCGCTACGCCGAAGAATTCGACGCGGCTCGATTACGAGGCCGAGTTAGGCGTGGTCATCGGCAGCAAGGCGCGTTATGTATCTGAAGATAAGGCCTTGGATTATGTGGCCGGTTACACCTTGGTAAATGATGTCTCCGAGCGCGCATTCCAGATGCAGTCCTCGCAATGGGACAAGGGCAAGGGCTGCGATAGCTTTGGTCCGATAGGTCCGTGGCTGGTGACAACCGATGAGATTGCCAATCCGCAGGCCCTCGACATATGGCTCGACGTTAATACCGACCGTCGGCAATCCTCGAATACCAAGAACATGATTTTCACCTGCGCCAAGCTGGTCTCCTATTGCAGCCACTACATGACGCTGCTGCCCGGGGACATCATCACCACTGGCACGCCCTCCGGCGTGGCCCTGGGCATCAAGGACCGCAACGCTTATCTGCAAACCGGCGATATCGTGACCCTGGGGATCAAGGGCCTGGGCGAGCAGCGTCAGAAAGTGATTTCGTTCAAGGGCTGAGTCAGGCATTGTCATTTTTCGGCGCTAATTCGCGGCGAAAACCGTTAAGGGGGAGCATGCTTGGCTTCCCCTTTTCGTTGTTGGGGTTGTCAACATGAAAGTCCTGATTCTTGGCGCGGGCGTCATCGGCACCACCAGTGCCTGGTACCTGGCGCGCGCCGGACATCAGGTGGTGGTGGTCGACCGCCAGCCGGAACCCGCTCTGGAGACAAGTTTCGCCAATGGCGGGCAGATTTCCGTGAGCCACGCCCAGCCCTGGGCCAATCCAGGCGCGCCCCTGAGGATTCTTAAGTGGCTGGGACGTGAAGACGCGCCACTCCTGTTTCGTCCCTCGCTCGACCCGGCGCAATGGCTCTGGGGCATGCGTTTCCTGCTGGAGTGTCTGCCCCACCGCACCCGGCGCAATACCGCCAATGCCTTGTGTTTGGCCCGTTACAGCGCGAAATTGCTGGGCGAGCTGCGCGCCCAGGCCGGCCTGTCCTATGACGAGCAGACGCGTGGCATTCTGCAATTGTTTTTTTCGGCGAAAGAATTTGATGAGGCGTGCGCGACGCTTGCGCTATTACGCGGCCAGGGGCTGGAGTTGCGCGAGCAGACTACCGCACAGTGTTTGCTGCTCGAACCATCGCTGGCGGGCACAGGCGTGCCGATCTTTGGCGGCATACACGCGCCAGGCGACGAATCTGGGGATGCGCGGCTGTTCACAACGCAATTGGCGCAGCGGGCGAGCGCGCTCGGCGTTCAATTTCGATTCAACGTCAATGTACGTGGCGTTCAAATAGCCGCGGGGCGGGTCGAGCGGGTCATCATCGATGACGAGCTTGGCATCGACGAATCATTGCGCGCCGACGCAACCGTGGTCGCCATGGGCAGCTACAGCGCCCTGCTGTTGCGCGATATTGGCATATCGATACCGGTATATCCGGTCAAGGGTTATTCGCTGACATTGCCGCTGTCCGCGGGTGACGAAGCGCCGCGAATGAGCTTGAGCGATGATTCGCACAAGCTGGTGTTTTCCCGGTTGGGGCAGCGCATGCGGGTCGCTGGAACCGCGGAGCTGACCGGTTACGATACCTCGTTAAATGAAGCGCGCTGCGCGGCCTTGTTGAGGCGATTGCGGCAATTGTTTCCGCGTATTGGCAATGATAATGACGTGCAGTATTGGACCGGATTGCGCCCAGCCACGCCCTCGAATCAACCGCTAATAGGGCGAACCCGTTATCCCAATTTATATCTCAACACAGGGCATGGCACCCTGGGTTGGACCCAGGCCTGCGGGTCGGGGCGGGTGCTGGCCGATGTGATCGGGAATCGCCTGCCTGAGATTCCCGTGGCATTGCTATGAACTTTGAACCTTGAGCCTTGAACTTTGAGCCTCAGGCGCGAAGTTCGGCAATGGCGTCCTCGATCAGCCGACGCGAGATGGAAATATTACCCGGCAGATTGGGCAGCGAATCCACACTGAACCACTGCGCTTCGGCGATCTCTACGCCATCGACTTGAATATCGCCACCGGCGTAGTCGGCGTGAAAGGCGATCATCATCGAATGTGGAAACGGCCAGGGTTGGCTGGCGAAGTAACGAAGATTTTTCACTCGAATGGAAACCTCCTCCATGACTTCGCGCGCCACGCACTGCTCCAGGGTTTCTCCGGCTTCGACAAAGCCGGCAAGCGCACTGAAGGTCGATTGCGCAAAGCGCGGCGAACGCGCCAGGAGTATGGAGCGCTCGCGCCGCACCAGGCACATCACCACCGGCGCGATACGCGGGTAGTAGGTGATTCCGCAAGCCGGACATTCGCGCGATCGCTCGGTCGTTTTGACCACCGTGGGAGTGGCGCAGGCGCCGCAGAACCGGTGGCTGCGATCCCAGTCGACAATCTGCAGCGCACGCCCGGCCAGCGCGAGCGTGGTGTCATCGAACTGGCCATAGAGACTGCGCAGCCCTTGAAAAACCCAACCATCAGGGGCGATCGCCTCAGCATGCACTTCGACGGCATAGCAGTGCTCACCGGCTAGCAGTCCGAGATACTGAGTTTGGGTCACCTCCAAGCCGAGCGCTGCCGGGTGCGGCGCGCGCGGCAATAGGGGGGGCTCGGGCTCAACCGGCACCAGAATGTCGGTGCGGCGAAAAATCAACCAGAGTGCTTGCTCCGGCGGCGCCACCGGTGGCGCGAAGGCTGGCGCGTAATCCTCAGCTTGGGCAAATGGCATGCGCATGGGGCTGCTCCTGTGAATAGTTTTTACTTGCGCAATCGGCGAATCAGACTGGAGGTATCCCAACGCCCCCCGCCCATTTTCGAGACTTCATCGTAGAAGCCTGCGACCATTTGTGTCACCGGCAAGGCAGCGCCATTCGCCCGCCCGGTTTCCGCGCAAATGCGAAGGTCTTTTCTCATCCAATCGACCGCGAATCCGAATTCGAATTTGTCCTCGACCATGGTTTTGCCGCGGTTTTCCATCTGCCAGGATTGCGCCGCGCCTTTGGATATCACCTCCAATACTTTCATTGCATCCAAACCCGCTTTTTGCGCGAACAGAATTCCCTCTGACAAACCCTGAACCAGCCCTGCGATGCAAATCTGATTGACCATCTTGGTGAGCTGCCCGCTGCCTGCGGGGCCCATCAGCGTGACCGCGCGTCCGTAGTGGGCCATGACCGATTTGCCACGCTCGAAGGCCGCGGCATCGCCGCCGACCATGACGGTAAGAGCGCCGTTTTCCGCGCCCGCCTGGCCGCCGGACACCGGGGCGTCGAGAAATTGAAGGCCACGTTTCTCAGCTTCCCCTGCCAACTCCTGGGCAAGTTGCGCCGAAGCCGTGGTGTGGTCGACAAACAGGCTGCCTTTGGCCATTGCCTGAAACGCGCCATTGGCGCCCAGCGCCACTTCGCGCACATCGGGGTCATCGCCCACACAGCAAAAAACCATCTCCGCGCCCGCCGCCGCCTTGGCCGGCGTGTCCGCTGCAGCGACCACGCCCCCCTTGCCTTGATGGGCGGCTACCCAGGCGTTCGCCTTAGCCGCAGTGCGGTTGTACACGACTACGTCGTGGCCGCCTTTTATGGCCAGGTGACCCGCCATGGGATAGCCCATGACGCCAAGTCCGAGAAATGCAATTTTCATAATTCCCCCATGTGTGCAGAGAGCCTCGAAGTGAGGCGAATTCAATCAAATCCGGTGTGCGAGTGCCTCGAAACGAGTCCCATCCAATCAAATCCGAAGTGCAAATCAAAGCGCATATCAAATAGCAAAGTACGCGAGTTTCCACGATAATTGGGCACTTTTCCAGTCGGCGTTTCGCCCCAAAGCCGCCACGCACGTTCCCTACCGTGCATTTTCGTTAAATTTCCAAGTGAGCCCCGTGTCCGCCAATTCTTCGTCTTCTCCTGTCCCGACGCGGGATCTTGCCAATGCCATTCGCGCGCTGGCCATGGACGCCGTACAAAAAGCTAATTCCGGCCACCCCGGCATGCCCATGGGCATGGCCGAAATTGCGGTGGCTTTGTGGATGCGGCACCTGCGCCACAACCCCAATAACTCTTTCTGGTCGAATCGCGATCGTTTTGTGGTGTCCAACGGCCACGGCTCGATGCTGCTCTACGCGCTATTGCATCTTTGCGGTTATGAGTTGCCGATGGAAGAACTCGCGCGCTTCCGGCAACTGAACTCCAGGACGCCCGGACATCCCGAATACGGTTGCGCGCCGGGCGTGGAAACCACCACCGGCCCGCTTGGACAGGGCGTCGCCAATGCGGTTGGCATGGCGATAGCGGAAAAATTGCTTGCCGCCGAATTTAACCGGCCTGGACTGGAAATCGTCGATCACCATACCTACGTATTTATGGGCGATGGCTGCATGATGGAAGGCGTGTCGCACGAGGCTTGCGCACTGGCCGGCACATTGAAACTGGGCAAGTTGATCGCGCTCTACGACGACAACGCAATCTCGATTGATTCGGAAAAATCACATATCCGTAATTGGTATACGGACGATGTCCCAAAACGGTTTGAAGCCTATGGTTGGCAGGTGATCAAGGCGGTGGATGGTCATGATGTGGACGCGGTGGATGAGGCCATTCGTCGAGCCAAGCGTGACAAGAACCGGCCCACGCTCATCTGCTGCAAGACCGTGATCGCCAAGGGCGCCCCCACCAAGGCCAACACCGGAGCAGCGCACGGCGCGCCCTTGGGCGACAAGGAAATTGAAGCGACGCGCGCCGCCATCGGTTGGCCGCATGCACCGTTTGTGATACCCGAGGAAGTGCGCGCCGCGTGGGATGCGCGAGGCTCTGGCGCGGCACTTGAGGAGAAATGGACGCGCCTGTTTCGCCGCTATGAGCGCGAATATTCGGATCTGGCCAAAGAATTCCGGCGTCGTATCGCCGGCGAATTACCGGTAAATTGGCAAATGCATTGCGAGGCAGTGCTCGCGCAAACCACGGCTAAGGCCGAGACCATCGCGACCCGCAAGGCGTCTCAAAATGCCATAGAAATGCTGGCGCCTGCATTGCCGGAGTTATTGGGCGGCTCTGCCGATTTGGCTGGCAGTAACCTGACTTTGTGGTCGGGTTCGAAACCGCTCATAGCGGAGCCGGATAACGCCAATCAGGGCGGCAATTATCTGTATTACGGCGTTCGCGAGTTCGGCATGTGCGCGGTGATGAATGGTCTGGCGCTGCATGCCGGTTTGATTCCTTATGGCGGCACCTTCCTCGTGTTCTCCGATTACGCGCGCAATGCCTTGAGGATGGCCGCCTTAATGCAGTTAGGGGCGATTTACGTGTTCACGCATGATTCGGTTGGCCTGGGCGAGGACGGCCCGACCCACCAACCGGTGGAACATGCGGCCAGTTTGCGATTGATTCCGAACATGGACGTATGGAGACCGGCCGATACGGTTGAGACCCTGATTGCCTGGATGGTGGCGGTTGAGCGCGGCCGTGCGGCGCCGCGCGGGCCGAGCGCGTTGCTGTTATCGCGCCAGAATCTGCCCTTTGTTGCGCGCGACGCTCAAGCCCTGGCCGGCATACGGCGTGGCGCTTATGTGCTGGTCGATGCCCCGCAACCGCGCGCCGTACTGATAGCCACGGGGTCGGAGTTGCAACTTGCGCTGGGGGCGGCGAGCGAACTACAAGCGCAGGGTATCGCAGTGCGCGTGGTCTCCATGCCCTCGAATACGGTATTCGATCGCCAAGCGCGTGACTATCGGGATTCGGTTTTGCCCAAGGGCATTCCCCGTATTGCGGTCGAAGCAGGCGTCACAGATGGCTGGCGCAAATACGTGGGGCTGGAGGGGGGCGTGGTTGGCATTGATCGATTTGGCGAATCGGCGCCTGGGCCGGAGCTTCTAAATCACTTCGGATTTACCGTGGAAAATGTTGTCAATGCGGTGAAGGGCGTGCTCTAGGACCTCGCGAAGTTTTATTTAATCAATCTGCACCCGGCTGCTTGCGGCGGGGCCCTGAAGTCGGGGAGTTCAAGGGGGAGCAGCCCCGCGTGGTCAAGGGCGGGGTGAATACCCCGATCGCGATTTTTTTATTTATCTTGGAGTCGGCAATGGCAATTCGAGTGGCAATCAACGGTTATGGTCGTATCGGGCGCAATATTCTTCGCGCGCACTACCAGGGTGGAAAAAAACACGACATTCAATTCGTCGCCATCAACGATCTTGGGGACGCCAATACCAACGCCTATCTGACGCGCCACGACACCGCGCACGGACCCTTCAATGGCACGGTTGTCGTAGAGGGAAATGACCTGGTGGTGAACGGCGATCGCATTCGCGTCTGCGCCAAACGCAATCCGGCCGAACTGCCCTGGGGCGAACTGAAGGTTGACGTGGTGCTCGAATGCACCGGGCTATTCACCAGCAAGGAAAAGGCCTCGGCGCACATTGCGGCCGGCGCGAAAAGAGTCGTCATATCGGCACCTGGTGACAAGGATGTCGATGCTACCGTGGTGTATGGCGTCAATACCAGCACTTTGAAGGCATCGCACACCGTGATCTCGAATGCCTCCTGCACCACCAATTGCCTGGCGCCGCTGGTCAAGGCGCTCGATGATCGCATCGGCGTAGTGAGCGGCCTCATGACCACGATACATTCCTACACCAATGATCAGGTTTTGACCGATGTGTATCACACCGACCTGCGCCGCTCCCGATCGGCCTCGCAGAACATGATCCCCACCAAGACAGGCGCCGCGGCTGCGGTCGGGTTGGTGCTGCCCCACTTGGACGGCAAGCTTGACGGCTTTGCGATACGCGTTCCCACCATTAACGTTTCGATTGTCGACCTGACTTTCATCGCCCGCCGCGCGACGAGCGTGGAGGAGGTCAACCAAGCGGTGAAGCAAGCCTCCGAAACCGATTTAAAGGGTGTGCTGGTCTACAACACGGATCAGCTTGTTTCATCGGATTTCAATAACAATCCGGCCTCCTCGATATTCGATGCAACCTTGACCAAGGTCGAGGGCACGCTGGTGAAAGTGTATTCGTGGTACGACAACGAATGGGGCTTTTCCAATCGCATGCTGGACACCACGATGGCACTGGTTAGCGCTAGTTAAGTTGGCTTATGCAGGTCAGAAAACTTACCGAGCTTGATCTCGCCGGCAAGCGTGTGTTCCTCCGCGCCGATTTCAATGTTCCGCAGAATGACGATGGTTCCATAGCCGACGACACCCGCATTCGTGCCACGCTGCCTGGAATACGAGCGGCGCGTGATGCTGGCGCTGCGGTGATGGTGGCATCACACCTGGGCCGTCCTCTAGAGGGCGCATGCAGCGCCGCGGATTCTCTGGCTCCCATGGCGCGACGACTCTCGGAATTGTTAGAGTCCCCAGTGCCGCTCATTAAAGATTGGACCGACGGCGTTAAAGTCAGGCCTGGCGAAGTGGTGATGCTGGAGAATTGTCGCTGCAACAAGGGCGAAAAAAAGGATGATGACGTGCTGGCGAGAAAGCTCGCGGTCTTGTGCGACATCTATGCCAATGATGCATTCGGGGCTGCGCATCGCGCCGAGGTCACCACGCATGCGATGGCCAAGTACGCGCCGATTGCCTGCGCCGGTCCATTGATGGCCGCTGAGATCGAGGCGCTGTCGCGATCCCTCTCCAATCCCGCCCGGCCGCTGGTGGCGATCGTTGCGGGGTCGAAGGTCTCCACCAAACTGACGATGCTCGCATCGCTTGCCGGGAAGGTCGATCAGTTGGTGGTAGGCGGCGGGATCCTGAATACTTTTATGCTTGCCTCGGGGGCGAGAATCGGCAAATCCCTCGCAGAGCCCGGTCTGGTGGGGGAAGCCAATAAGGTAATGGCAGCGATATTCGCCAAGGGTGGGGCGGTGCCGCTGCCCACCGACGTGGTCACCGCCAAGATGTTTTCCAAAGATGCCCGGGCCGAATGCAAGTTGGCCCGCGATGTCGCCGAGGACGACATGATTCTCGATATCGGTCCGCATTCGGCGCAAGTCATCGCATCAATCATTGCCAAGGCAGGCACGGTCGTCTGGAACGGACCTCTGGGGGTGTTCGAATTCGATCAGTTCGGCGAGGGTACGCGAAGGATTGCACAAGCAATCGCTGCGTCTAAAGCCTATTCGATCGCGGGCGGGGGCGACACCCTCGCGGCGATAGCCAAATATGGCGTGGTTGA
Source organism: Bordetella parapertussis (assembly GCA_945897475.1). GTDB lineage: Bacteria > Pseudomonadota > Gammaproteobacteria > Burkholderiales > SG8-39 > 2-02-FULL-62-17. The sequence continues at coordinate 403 of CAMDFL010000038.1, read as the reverse complement.
TCGAATCTCCTACATATCTACCGGCGGGGGGGCGTTTCTGGAATTTCTGGAGGGCAGGACACTGCCCGCTATCGCAGTTCTGGAGCAGCGCGCCAGATCATGAATAATCCAAATAAGGATTATTTGTAGCTGATTATCTGCGTGCTTTCTTGGTGGGTATCCAATAATCTTTAAGATTATGGCCGCGATGTATTGATAGCCTCCGTTGGAGATAATCCGCTCGGCTCAATAGAAATCGTTCGCTCTGCTCGATAGAAATCGCTCGATCCACTCGGCTCAATACAATCCGCTTTGCACCCGCTCCAGTTCATTGATTCCGCGGCCGATATCCTCCAGCAAATCGCGCAAGGCGGCTTGATCGGCCTGAAGGGTGCGTGCCACGCACTGCTTGAGTAGCTCGGCG
>CAMDFL010000037.1 GCA_945897475.1 Bordetella parapertussis | reverse complement strand
GGAATGTTTCGTCGGGCATATCAAGGGTGGTGCGCATAAAAACATTTTTACATCAAATGATGGATTGGGTCAAGCCAAGGCAGGACAGATAGGTTCAGAGTAACCCCATGACAGCAAACCTTGCGCGTGACAACTTGCAACGTGCTGCATATCTCAATAGATGACATACAGAAAGGCATCGAGCGTTTGGAGTGAGGAATTAATTCGGTGGAGAAAGTAATCGACCTGTGGCGCGTTGTTGGCAGATTTAGTGAGCATCGTGTTTTTTGAGCGAATGGCATAATCCGGGCCCCGCTAATGCGATTCCACAGAGAGTGCATGCCGATGGCCCGCTACGCAATCAGTCAACCTGTCACCCAGGTAGAGGCGCCGCGCCTGTTGAAAGGCAAGGGACGCTACACCAGCGACGTCAATCTCGACCGCCAGTGCTTCGCCTATTTCCTGCGTTCACCGCATGCGCATGCCGATATTGTCAGCATCGATACTGCGGCTGCCAAGGCCATGCCGGGCGTGCTGGAGGTGTTGACCGGCGAAGACTATGCAACTGACGGCCTGGGAGGGCTCGCGGGCATGGCGCCGTTTAAGCGTCGCGATGGCTCGCCCATGTATCGGCCTCCACGGCCCGCGCTGACGCGTGACCGGGTGCGCCATATCGGTCAATCGGTGGCGGTGGTGATTGCGGAGTCGGTGAATCAGGCGAAGGATGCGGCGGAGGCCATCGAGGTGGAATACGCGGTGCTGCCCGCACACACCTCCACGGCGAAGGCCAATCAGCCTGGTGCGCCGGCGATCTGGACCGATTGCGCCAATAACGAAGCCGTGTTTGTCGAGCTGGGCAATGGCGCTGCGGTCGATGCGGCGATGGCCAAGGCTGCGCACATTGTTAAAGAATATTTTCCGGTCAGCCGCGTGGCCGCCAACGCCATAGAACCGCGCGCTGTGGTGGCGAACTACGACGAAGGACGCGGGCATTTCACCGTGTACGCATGCATGCAGCGCCCCTATATCTGGCGCACGCTGATGACCCAGGATATTTTCAAGGTCCCCGAGCACAGCATGACGCTGATTGCCGGGGATGTGGGCGGCTCGTTTGGCATGAAGGGCGGTTTGTATCCGGAAGTACCGGTGGCCGCATGGGCAGCCAAACGCCTGGGGCGACCCGTCAAGTGGACTTGCGAGAGGAGCGAAGGCTTGCTCGCCGATGATCAGGCGCGTGACATGGATGTGCACGCCGAACTGGGGCTGGATGCGAACGGAAAATTTCTGGGCGTTCGCGTGACCTCGAATAACAATGTGGGCGCCTATATCACCATGATCGGTTTTCTCTCGACGCGTGGCATAGCCGATAACACCGTGGGCGTGTACGCCACGCCGGCGGTGCACGGCCGTGGTTCAGCGGTATTGACCAATACCGTGCCGGTGTCGAACTATCGCGCGCCCGCCGGCACGCCGGGCACCTACGTGCTGGAGCGCATGATCGATATTGCCGCGCGCGATTTGAATATCGATCCGGCCGAAATTCGCAGGCGTAATCTCATTCCGGTGTCCGCGATGCCTTGCAAACTTCCCAATGGCGCGAGCTACGACTGCGGCGATTTTGAGGCAGTGCTCGACAAAGCCCTGAAACTATCCGACTACGCAGGTGCTGCGAATCGGAAAGCCCAAGCCAAGGCAAGCGGTAAGCTGCACGGCGTGGGTATCTCGCAAAGCGTCGATCCTTCTGCTGGGCCGTCCCCGGAGACCGCGGAAATGCGTTTTGATCCGGGCGGCAATGTGACGGTGCTGGTGGGTTCCACTGCCGGTGGTCAGAGTCACGAAACCATTTATACGCAGATCGTCTCAGACCGACTGGGGCTGGAAGCCGAATCGATACGCGTGGTCGAGGGTGATACCGACAAACTTTCGTGGGGCACAGGCACCGGCGCGGCGCGCACCGCCACTATCGGCGGCGGCGCGGTGTACATGGCGGTAGACAAGGTGATCGAAAAAGGCAAACGCATTGCGGCGCACATTCTTGAAGCGGCGCCCGCAGATATTGAGTTTGGCGATGGTAGTTACAAAGTTGCCGGCACCGATCGCAAGGTGAAGTTCATTGACGTGGCCAAGACGGCATTCAACCCGGCAAAGTTGCCCTCTGACATTGAAATCGGACTGTACGAGACTGCGACCTGGTCCTCCAAGGTTCAGAACATCCCCAATACCTGCCATGTGTGCGAATTGGAGATCGATCCTGAGACCGGAACCATTGAGCTTTCTCGTTACAGCGCGGTTCACGATGTCGGTGTGGAGCTCAATCCCTTGCTGGTTGGCGGGCAGGTGCATGGTGGCATCGCGCAGGCGGCCGGGCAGGCGCTGATGGAACTCATCACCTATGACGAAGATAACGGCCAGTTGCTGTCGGGTTCCTTCATGGACTACGCCATGCCGCGCGCCGCGGACTTGTGCAATTTCGATGTCGGCAGCCATCCTGTGCCGACTAAAACCAATCCCCTTGGCGTTAAGGGCGCGGGCGAGTGCGGTACGGTAGGTGGCCTCGCCGTGGTGATGAACGCGATCAATGACGCTTTGGCGCCGCTAGGGGTGCGAAATTTCACCATGCCGGCCTCGCCGGGACGCGTGTGGGCCGCGATCCGGGACGCGGGCGTTCGATAAGTTGCAGCCAGCTAACCTGAAGAGCGGCAGCGCGATAAAAATTTTGGAGGAATCATGAAGCAGAACGGACCAGCTATGAAGTCAAACAGACAAGTGATCAAGTCAAGCAGACAAGTGATCAAGTCAAGCAGACAAACGATGGTGTGCGGCGCAGTTGCCGCGATCGCCTTGTCGGCGGTGGCCACACCAGGCATCGCTCAATCCTATCCGGTGAAACCCATCCGCATGGTGGTCACCGCGGCCGCCGGCGGCATCACCGATATCATGACGCGCATCATGTCGGAGAACATTCTGCGCACCATTGGTCAGCCGATGATCGTGGAAAACCGCCCAGGCGCCGGTGGCAGCACGGCGGTTCACTACACCGCAAAGTCCGCACCGGACGGCTATACGCTGGTCATCGTCAATGTTGGCAATGCGTCGATCGCGCCCTGGGTCACCAAGGACCTTCCCTACGATCCCTTGAAGGATCTGGTGGGCGTTGCCGCCGTGGCCGAGGTGCCCAGCGTGGTCGCTATTCCGAACACTCTGCCTGTTAAAACGCTCAAGGAATTCATTGAATATGGGCGAGCCAATCAAGGGGCGATCAATTACGGCTCGGCCGGACAGGCCACCATGCCGCACCTTGCCGCGGAATTGTTGTCGTTTCTGACTGGGGTGAAAATGGTGCATGTGCCCTACAAGGGCGCGGCGCCGGCGGGTGTCGATCTTGCTGCCGGTCGTATCCAGGTTTCCCTGCTCGGTGTTGGTTCGGTGCGTGCGCAGTTGGCGGCAGGCACCGTGCGCGTGCTTGCGGTGGCGGCACCCAAGCGCATCGCGGCGCTGCCCAATGTGCCGACTTTTGCCGAGGCGGGCCTTCCTCAATACGAGGTGACCAACTGGTTCGGCGTGCTGGCCCCCGCTGCCACTCCGCGTGAAATCGTCGCGCTACTCAATAATCACATCGGCCAGGCCTTCGAGAATCCCAAGGCGGCGGAGCAACTCATAGGCGCGGGCATTCTGCCGATGCGAGAGTCGGTTGAACAGTTTCAGAAACGCATCGTGTCGGACCATCTCAAGTGGCGAGACGTTGTTAAAAATGCCGGAATTAAACCAGAGTGAAGTCCAATCAGCGAGGGCCAATGGCCGATTTAAATTGCATTAGTGGTATTGGATCTGGGGCATTAGCGGTGCATCGGCGTTCGTCATCATGGAGAATTTTCGCGTGTGCTGCATTGGCGATGCCATTCACGCTCCATGCGCAAACGGATTTTCCCAACAAGCCCTTGCGTATCCTGGTGGGCTTTCCCGCGGCCAGCACCGCCGACATCGTCGCGCGTCAACTCGCCAGCAGAATGTCGGAAACCATTGGCCAGCAGGTGCTGGTGGAGAATCGCGCCGGCGCGGGCAGCAGCATTGCCGCCGAGGCGGTGGCGCGCGCGCCGGGCGACGGCTACACACTGCTTCTCTCAACCATCGCAAACAGCATCAATCCCAGCCTGTTCAAAGTGCCATTCGATTTTCAGAAGGATCTCGCGGCGGTCGCGCTCCTAGCGGAAACGCCAGGCCTGCTGGCCGCGCATCCTTCGGCGCCACCCAACGTGCGCGAGCTGATTGCGCAGGCGAAAACCAAGGCAGGCGGCATCTCGTATGCGTCGGCGGGGACCGGAACTGTTACTCATCTCTATGGCGAGTTGTTCAATTTGGCTACGGGTGTAAAGCTGGCCCACGTGCCCTACAAAGGCAGTGGCCAGGCGCAGATCGATCTGATGGCCGGGCATATCAAGCTGCTGTTCACGCCTGCGGCATCGGTTATCGGTCCGATCAAGGCGGGCAAGCTGATTGCACTGGGCTCAATCGGTCGCGATCCGCTTGCGTCGCTACCCGGGGTGCCCACGCTTGCATCAAGCGGCGTGGCAGGCTTCGATGCTGGCCTGTGGTTCGGGCTGAATGCGCCTGGGGCAACGCCGCCCGCCATCGTTTTGCGCCTCAATCAGGAAGCAGCGCGGGTGCTTGCCATGCCTGATGTCAGGAAGCAGTTTGCCTCGCAGGAACTGCAAGCCATCGGTGGATCGAGCGACGCCTTTGCCACGTTCATCCGCCAGGAAACCGAGAAATGGGCGCGCGTTGTCAAGGCGGCTGACATCAAGGCCGAATAAGCGTGCACTACTCTGTCGCCACATTGGCGAGTCACATAAACCCAGGAGATCAAATTTGAAATTCGGCATCTTCGATCATGTGGATCGCTCACATCTGCCACTGCACGAGTACTACGAAGCGCGATTGAAGTTGGTTGAGTACTACGACCGCAACGACTTTTACGCCTATCACATCGCCGAGCATCACCAGACGCCCTTGGGCATGGCGCCAAGCCCCAGCGTGTTTCTGGCCGCTGTGGCGCAACGTACTAAACGCCTGCGTTTCGGACCGATGATCTATGCGCTGCCTCTGTATCACCCGATACGCATGATCGAGGAGATCTGCATGCTCGACCAGATGAGCGGCGGGCGACTGGAGATAGGCTTCGGGCGTGGCGCTTCGTCCACGGAGCTGGAGTATTACGGGCAGGACCCGAAGAATGCGCAACAGATTTACACCGAGGGGGTGGAAATGATTCTCAAAGGCTTGACGGAAAAAACCCTCACCTATCACGGTCAATTTTTCAATTTCGACAACGTGCCTATGGAACTGGAGCCTTTCCAGAAGCCCTACCCACCGATCTGGTACGGGGCGCACGCCCCTGAGAGCGCGGCGCGCGCGGCGCGGCGTGGATTGAAGGTGATTGCACTTGACCCACCAGAGGAAATACGTCTCTCGTTTGACAGTTTCAGGGCTGCCTGGCGCGAATCGCAGGGCGAAACGGCGTTGCCACTGATGGGAATCGGGCGTTTCGTGGTGGTGGCGCCAACCGATGCCGAGGCTGTTGCGATCGCCCGGCGTGCCTATCCTCATTGGCATGCAAGCTTTACCCACTTGCGACGAACGCATAATCGCATCAATCTCCATCCGCGCCCCCCCACCTATGACGAATTGACGCAGACCGGGCAGGGTATTGCCGGATCGCCGGCCACTGTTACCGCGTTTCTGTCCAAGCAACTGGTGGATACCGGCAGCAATTATCTGGTCGGACAATTTGCCTTTGGTGATTTGTCACTGGATGAAACACTTGCCTCCCTGGCGCTTTTTGTTGGTGAAGTCATGCCGGCATTGCGCCAACTGTAATTCGTGGCGGCTTGGGTTTTTTCAAGGTCTTTGGAAATTAGCCGGACTCGTACACGGTGCTTGACGCCACAACCGTTGGCCAAGTGTTTTTGGCAGGCGCTGAAAGCGCGGGCTTGCAATGACAATGTAATGCCCATTGTGCTATTGTGTTCTGAATATAAAAAAAACTGAACGACAGGGGGCAATCAGAACCCCTACGAATGACCGTCGGCAATTCAATTTATATTCATCGCAATCTGAAATTCATTCCTTGTATGGCGAGTGTTTCGCAATGTCATATCCCGAATCGGAATGTCGGATCGAGAATCCGACGTTTCTTAGATCGTAAATAATTTTAGGAGAGCGCAATGAATAAGCCAGAAATAATAGAGCAGTTGGCCACTTCGCAGCAGGCCACCGCGGAAATGATGATTACCATTACCCGCATGTCCTTCGAGGGGATGCAGCGTATCGCCGAACTCAACAAATCCACGGCGCAAGCAGGATTTTCGAGCACCGCTGACCTGTCAAGTACCTTGGCATCCTCCAAGGATATGTCCGACCTGGGCCGTGTGCGCGAGCAGATGATGAAGCCTGAGGGCATGATCGAATACTGGCGTAAATTGCATGACCTTGTCTCGACCATGCAAAAGGACGTCACAAAGGTGATGCAGGCGAACCAGCAGCAGTTCTCCAAAACGGCGATGGCCTCCCTCGGTAAATCAAAAATGGCAGGCTCGGATGTCATGGCCAATACTATGAAAAACATGCTGGACCAGACCACCAAGGCGTTTGAGAGTATTACCACGGTAGCAAGCCAGATGGCTAATATTGCCAGTGCCAATTCCAAGCAGGGTGGCGCCGCAGCAGAAAAAATGACCGGATCGGTGACCGATATAGCTAGCAAGAAATAGTACGCACCTTCCAGGGCGTACTTTGCGAAACGGAAATTCCGTTGCGCTTTTGATATCATGCCAATTGAGTTGTATGGGCGCGATAGATTGCTGGGTTTTGCAGTTTTCTAATAAAAATCTTAATAATTTAATCAGGGAGTAATGAAACATGCTTAAAGGTAAAAATGCATTAATAACGGGGTCCACCAGCGGTATTGGCCTGGGAATTGCCGAAGGATTTGCCAAAGAAGGTGTGAACCTGGTGCTCAACGGCTTCGGCGACGCGGCGGAAATCGAAAAGCTGCGCGCAGGCCTTGCCTCCAAGTATGGCGTCAAGGTTTTGTACGATGGCGCGGACATGAGCAAACCAGCTTCAATTGAAGCGATGATGAAGAAGGCCCAAGCCGACCTCGGTGGAGTGGACATCCTCGTCAATAACGCCGGTATTCAGCACGTTGCGCCGGTTGAGGAGTTTCCGCTTGCCAAGTGGGATGCGATCATCGCGATCAATCTCTCCTCGGCATTTCACACCACGCGGATAGCGGTGCCCTATATGAAATCCAAAAAATGGGGTCGCATTATCAATGTCGCCTCGGCGCATGCGATGGTGGCATCGGCATACAAATCAGCTTATGTCGCCTCCAAACACGGCATCATGGGTTTCAGCAAGACCATCGCCCTGGAAGTCGCAGAGCATGGCATTACCGTGAACGCGATTTGCCCTGGATACGTTTTGACGCCGCTGGTCGAGGCGCAGATTCCGGATACCGCCAAAGCACGCGGCATTACCGAGGAGCAGGTCAAGCGCGATGTGCTGCTGGCCGCGCAGCCGACCAAGAAATTCGTCACGGTCGAGGAAATTGCGGGTACCGCCATATTCCTTTGCAGCGATTCGGCGGCGTCGATTACCGGTACCAATATTATGGTCGAAGGCGGCTGGACAGCGCATTAGGTCGATCTGACACTTGTTAGGTCGATCTGCCACTTTTTAGATCGATCTGACACTTATTAGACCGATCTGAGACTTATTAGATCGGTCTGACACTTATTAGGTCGTTGATGCGTCCATTTTTCGCCGTACCCGATAGAAAGACTAACCATGGCAACTAAAACAAGACAATCGGAAATATCCGATCCTCAGGTCACTAAAGATACGAAAATGAAGACCATTAATCTGGCCTTGCAAGGCGGGGGATCCCACGGCGCATTTGGCTGGGGTGTGATGGACAAATTTCTCGAAGATGGGCGCATCGAGATCGAAGGCGTCTCTGGCACGAGTGCTGGGTCGATGAACGCCGTGGTGTACGCCTACGGCAAACTGCGCGGCAATGACGGTGCACGCGAGGCCTTGCATAACTTCTGGAAGGCAATCGCGGATGCTGGGTCGAAATTCAAGCCGCCACGCATGCCTTGGGACACCGAAGTGTTACCCAAGGAAAGCCCCATGCAGGGTCTGATGAAAACGCTCATGGGGACCATGTCGCCCTATCAGATGAATCCGATGAATTACAACCCCTTGAAAGAGGTGCTGGAGAAACAGGTTGATTTCGAGGCGCTCGAGAGAAGCCAGGGGACAAAGCTGTTCATCTGCGCAACCAATGTACGCACCGGTAAGGTGAAAATATTCAATACCAGTGAAGTCACTTGCGATGTTGTTTTGGCTTCCGCTTGCCTGCCGCAGGTGTTTCAGGCGGTCGAAATCAATGGCGAGCATTACTGGGACGGCGGTTACATGGGTAATCCTGTTCTCTACCCCCTGTTCTACCATACCGATTCGCGCGACGTGGTGATTCTGCATATCAACCCGATTGAAAGACCGGGGCTTCCCACCACGTCGGCCGATATTCACAATCGGCTCAACGAAATCACCTTTAATTCTTCGTTGATCAAGGAATTACGCTCGGTCTACTTCGTGCAGCAGTTGCTCGACAACGGCATGATCAAGGACGAGCACAAGGATAAATTCAAGTATGTTTTGATCCATTCGGTGCGCGCCGATAACGCGCTATCCGACATGTCGGCCGAAAGCAAGATGTGCAGCGACTGGAAATTCCTGACAACCTTGCGCGATCGCGGTCGTGCATTGGCCGGAGAGTGGCTCACGCACAATTTTGAGCACCTTGGCGTGCGCTCTACCGTGGACTTGAAGAAAGAGTTCCTTTAGGCGGGGAATAGAAGGAGCGAACCGAAGTCGGGCGGTCGAAACAAGATCAACCGGCGGGAACGAGATCGGCCGACTGAAACCAAATCAGCCGACTGAAACCAAATCAGCCGGCCGAGACTACATTGGTCGACTGAAACGAAATCAGCAGGTCGAAACCAAAGCGATTGATTGAAACGAAAACGGGGCGAATTGCTCAGTCAAGAAACTGAGCCATCCGCCCCATTTTTTTTTGGCGCTTACTGAGCTTGCTTGTCGCTCAGTAAGCAACCCGCCTATTTGGCCAGGTAGTCGTGTATCACCTTGCCGTAGGGCAGTGTCATGTCGGTCACCATATGCAGTCCGCCTGAGACTTGGCGCACCGGCAGGTCCGACAAGGGGCAGTTCACTGCGGGTACCAGTTCCAGGCTGGCTCGACCGGCCCAGGCGCCTTTGAGCGAGATATTCTCGAACTTGACCGCTACCAATTGTGCAATTGCCGGCGTGCCATCGATGTCGGGAATCAATTTCAAAGTAACCTGGGTTCGTGCCAGCAGGCCTTGCTCGTGCGAGTAGTCGGTACGGAACGCGTCATGTTTGAAAACCATGGTTCCGGTGGCGACGCGCTCGGTGGCGTAATGCAAGGTACCGGTCAAGGTGTCGCCGATGACCTTGAGCGTGGCATCGCCGTGCTTCATCGGATAGCCCCAGATCTCACGACCACCCGAAAGCGGCGGCGTGTTATCCACGTACATCTGGCTCACAAAATTGCAGGCTTCTCCCTTGAAAGTACATGGGATGATTTGCGCGGTGGCGGTGTAGGCGCCAAAACCCTCACCGTCAGGCAGATCCAGCCACTGCACCGACACGGTATCGCCAGCTGGCATCAGTGGTTCGGGCAGCGCCTCGCGGATCGCATCGGCATCGGTTTTATAGCTGATTACCATGTACTGGCGGTTGAAAAACCGGTAGGGTCCGCGCGGATAAGTCGGACTCTGCAGGGGCATCGACGGCAGTTGCATTACTTCGCTTTTTTTCATTTTGCGCTTTCTTTTATTGGGTCATCTCGCGCCCGCTTAAGGGGCTTGGTCCTTGATGTAGTCGAACATGACGCGGCCATGCGGCAGGGTCAGATCGCTGATGAAATGTTTGCCGCTGATGATCTTCTTGATCGGCAAATCGGCCGCAGGTGCATTGACGTGTGGAATCAGTTGCAAGCGTGCGGGCGAAATCCAGCTGCCTTTGACGGTGATGTCCTTCAGGTTATAGGCCACCAGTTGGCAGATTTTGAGACTGCCATCGACATCCGGAATGATCTTTAAATTGCAACTTGTTTTGGTCATACCCTTGGCTTGTGCTTCGACACCGCCGGGGGACTGCTGGTGCTTGAAGGCCATGGTGCCCATCGCGACCAATTGGCCGGCGTAGTGCAGCGTGCCGGTCAGCGTATCCCCGCAGACTTCCAGTTTCGGTTTGGCAAACTTCTTGGGGAAGCCCCAGATTTCTCGTCCACCGGCGATAGGAGGCTCGTCGTCCAGATACATCTGGGCGGTGAAATTGACCGGCTCGCCTTGGAACGTACAGGGGATTACTACACCGCTTTCGGTGTAGTCGCCGAAACCGGAACTGTCGGGCATGCGTATCCACTCGTAGAGCACATGACCATCCTTGTTTGGCTCCAGTGGTTCGGGCACCGCTTGGCGCAAAAGATCATGATCTGTTTCATAGGTGACAATCAGGAATTCGCGATTGACAAATCGATAGGGACCCATCGGATAGCTCGGACTTGCGGCCGGCATCGAAGGCAGTTTTAAAATCTGTTCCGCTTTCATGTAACTTTGACCCCTTGTTCAGGAAATACTTTACTTGGATTGGCCGCGCACCGTTTGCCATGGAATTTCCCAGAAGCTGTGCTGTGCCGGCTCAGTTTTGTCACGCTCTTGCTTTTTTCTCTTGATTCTGTGGCGGTAGGTGACCCTTTGGAGTGTAGCGGAATTAGCTCGCACGGGTAAAGCTTGTTTGTTGGTGGATCTCGATGGCTTTCGGTAGCTCTCTGTGGCTCTCTGTGGCTTCTCCATCGCATTGTTGCGGTGCGAAAATATCATCTGGAATGGATGCACTGCTGTGCCGAATTAGGTGCTTATCCCAATAGTATTTGCCTCGATAGATATCGACAGATATCAAACTTGCCCAAATAACGTTGCAAAGCAGCACCAGAATCTCCGGTGATTCTGTTCGATGGATAGTGCGCGGAAGCCGTTGCTTTACGCGATCCCCGCGTGTAAATTGCCTGCGCATCCCGAAAATTATGACAAAAACATATTGAAGGAATAGCCCATGGACGTCAAAGTTTCACGCAGACAGTTTTTTAGAATTTGCGCAGGCGGCATGGGAGGCTCAAGCCTTGCCATGATGGGGTATGCCCCATCGGCCATGGCCAACGATGTACGCGGCTACAAGCTGGCGCGCACTACGGAGACGCGCAGTACCTGCCCGTATTGTTCGGTGAGTTGCGGCATGATCATGTACACCCTGGGTGATAAATCGAAAAACGTGAAGACTTCCATCATTCACGTTGAAGGCGATCCTGATAATCCGGTGAATCGCGGAACCTTATGCGCCAAGGGCGCGGGCGTGCTCGATATGATTCAAAGCCCGAATCGGCTGCGTTACCCGGAGGTGCGCGCGCCGGGTTCCAACGAGTGGAAGCGCCTCTCCTGGGACGATGCCTTGAATCGCATCGCCCGCCATATGAAGGATGATCGCGATAAGAATCTTGTCGAAAAGAACGACAAGGGCACAACCGTCAATCGCTGGAACACCGTCGGCTTTCTGGCATCGAGTGCTGCCTCGAACGAATCGGGCTATTTAAGTGTCAAGGTCGCGCGCGGCTTGGGAATGGTTGCCTTCGATACTCAGGCACGAATATGACACGCACCCACGGTGTCCAGTTTGGGCCCCACATTCGGCAGAGGCGCGATGACCAACAACTGGGTCGACATCAAGAATGCCGATCTGGTTCTCGTGATGGGCGGAAACGCCGCGGAAGCCCACCCCTGTGGTTTCAAGTGGGTGACCGAGGCAATGCAGCAAAGGAAGGCGAAGCTGGTCGTTGTTGACCCGCGGTTTACGCGCTCCGCTGCGGTCGCCGATCTCTACGCGCCGCTGCGCGTGGGCACCGACATCGCTTTCCTGGGCGGGGTAATCAATTATTTATTTGCTAATGACAAGCTGCATCACGATTACATCAAGATAAACACCGATGCCAGCTTCCTCACCAAAGAGGGTTTCAACTACGAAAACGGTTTTTTCAGCGGCTACGACGAGGCCAAGCGTACTTACGACAAAGCCACCTGGGGCTACGAGCTGGGCAAAGATGGTTTCGTCGTGGTTGACGACACCCTGCAAAACCCGCGTTGCGTATTTCAGCAACTGAAAAAACACTATTCGCGCTACACCCCCGAGCTGGTGAGTAAAATCACCGGCACGCCAAAAGACGCGTTCTTGAAAGTGGCTGAACAAATCGCCTCGACCTCGGCGGCCAACAAGGTGATGACCATCCTGTATGCCTTGGGTTGGACTCAGCATTCGGTGGGTTCGCAGAACATCCGCACCATGGCGATGATCCAGTTGTTGCTCGGCAACATGGGCCGGCCCGGCGGCGGCGTCAACGCGCTTCGCGGCCACGCTAATGTGCAGGGCATCACCGATATGGCGCTGTACTCGGAGGTGCTGCCCGGATATCTGGGTGCGCCCGGCGATGGCGATGTGACGCGCGAGGCCTACTTGGCCGCGCGCACCGGCAAGCCGTTGCGTCCGAATCAGATGACTTTCACGCAGAATTTTCCCAAGTGGCACACCAGCCTGATGAAATCCTGGTATGGCGCTGCGGCCACCAAGGAGAATGATTTTGCCTACGACTGGCTGCCAAAGCGCGATGGCGCCTACGACGTACTGGCGATCTTCGAGCGCATGCATCAGGGGCGCATGAGTGGATTCCTGTGCCAGGGGTTCAATCCTTTGGCGGCGTTGCCGAATAAAAAGAAACAAAGCGAGGCATTCGCCAAATTGAAGTTTCTGGTGGTGTTGGACCCGCTGGCCACCGAGACCTCAGAGTTCTGGAAAAACTACGGTCCATTGAACGACGTGGATCCAGCGAAAATCCAGACCGAGGTGTTCCGTCTGCCGACCAGCTGTTTTGCCGAGGAAGCCGGAACCTTCACCAATTCCAGCCGGGTGATTGCCTGGAAAGAGCGCGCCGTGGAACCCCCCGGTGAGGCCAAGGTTGATTCGGAAATCATCGCCAAGCTATTCGTGAAACTGAGGGATCTGTATCGCAAGGACGGCGGCAAGCTGCCCGAACCCATACTCAATATGGCTTGGCCCTATCTCAAGGCCGATATGCCGACGCCCGAGGAAGTGCTGCGCGAAATCAACGGGCGGGCGCTGGCTGATGTGCTGGACCCGAAGGATCCCAAAAAGGTGCTGGTGCCCGCGGGCGCGCAAATGCCCGCTTTCGCTCTGCTGCAAGCCGACGGCTCGACCAGTTGCGGCAACTGGATCTACTGCGGTTCGTGGAGTCCGGCCGGTAATATGACCGCGCGCCGCGATACATCCGATCCATCGGGCTTGGGTGTGTATTCGGGATGGGGATTTTCCTGGCCAGCCAACCGCCGCATCCTCTACAACCGCGCTTCGGCGGACGCCGATGGCAAACCCTGGGACAGCTCGCGAAGCTATATGCGATGGGATGGCACACGCTGGACCGGCGCGGACGTTCCCGATATGCGCGCCGATGCAGCGCCTGCTGAAAATGTGGGTGCCTTCATCATGAATCCGGAAGGCGTGGCGCGGTTGTACGCAATCGGCATGAGCGAAGGCCCGTTCCCGGAGCACTACGAGCCGTTCGAGAATCCGGTAGGTGTCAACCTGATGTGCCCGACCAATCCAAAGGCGATCAGCAATCCCACCGCACGGGTCTATAAGGGCGATATGGAGGCTTTCGGCAAAGCCGCCGAATTTCCCTACGCTGCGACCACTTATCGCCTGGCCGAACATCTGCACTTCTGGACTAAGCACGCACGTTCCAACGCCATCGTTCAACCCGCGCCGTTTGTGGAGATTGGCGAGGAACTGGCGAAGGAAAAAGGCATCAAGAATGGCCAGATGGTGCGTGTTAAATCCAACCGCGGCGAGGTCAAGGCGGCTTGCGTGGTCACCAAACGCATCCGCGCGCTGGAGGTGAACGGTAAGAAAGTGCACACCGTGGGCATCCCGATCCACTGGGGCTTCAAGGGGGTGACGCAAAATGGTTATCTCGCCAACGCCTTGACGCCGTATGTGGGTGATGCCAATTCGCAGACGCCGGAGTACAAGGCGTTTCTCGTCAACATCGAAAAAGCCTAGGAGGGGACATGTCAGCACTGGATATCATGGCGCGTTCGGCAACTACCACTCCTTCGCCGGGAGTGAGGCAGACTGCGCAAGTCGCGAAACTCATCGATGAATCGAAATGCATAGGCTGCAAGGCCTGCCAGGTCGCCTGCATGAACTGGAACGACTTGCGCGACGAAATTGGGACCAACATCGGGGTGTATGACAACCCCACCGACCTCACCCCGAATTCGTGGACAGTAATGCGTTTCTTCGAGGTTGAGACCACCCCCAACAATCTGGAGTGGCTGATCCGAAAGGACGGCTGCATGCATTGCGCCGACCCGGGTTGCCTGAAGGCGTGTCCGGCGCCAGGGGCCATTGTGAAATATTCGAACGGCATCGTCGATTTCATTTCCGATAACTGCATTGGCTGCGGTTATTGCGTGGCAGGCTGCCCGTTCGATGTGCCGCGAATATCGAAGAAGGATAACAAGGCCTACAAATGTACGCTGTGTTCGGACCGCGTCGCGGTAGGCCAGGCGCCCGCTTGTGTCAAGGCCTGCCCGACCGGGGCAATCGGTTTTGGCACCAAAGAAGACATGCTGGGCTACGCCGAGCGTCGCGTCGGAGAGTTGAAGGAGCGTGGATTCAAGGATGCCGGTTTGTACGATCCGCAAGGCGTGGGCGGAACCCACGTCATGTATGTGATGAAACACGCCGACAAACCGGAATTGGAGGGCCTGCCCAAAGATCCCCGGATCAGCCCGATGGTGTCGTTCTGGAAGGGCATCACCAAGCCGATTGCATCCGCAATCCTGGGTCTGTCGGTATTGGGTGGATTCCTGCACTACGTCACCGTGGGTCCCAAGGAAGTCGATGAGGGTGGGGCCGATAAGGATGGTGACGATAACGACAGGGACGATAAAGGCCGGGCTGGTGCCAAGGGCGAAAAGGAGACAGCATGAGCGACCTTCAGCGTTATACCTCGCACGAACGCGGCAACCATTGGCTGGTCGCCATCTGCTTTATCGTGGCGGCGTGTTCAGGGTTGGCGATGTTCCATCCGTCGTTTTATTTCATGGCTTCGATATTGGGCGGCGGACCCTGGAACCGCATCCTGCATCCCTTTGTGGGCGTACTGATGGCATTCTTTTTTCTGGCCATCATGATGCGGTTCTGGAATCACAATCGCATCACCGATAACGATAGGAAGTGGATACAGCGTTTGCGCGATGTCATCATGAATCGGGATGAGGGCTTGCCCGAAGTCGGCAAATACAACGCTGCCCAAAAATACCTTTTTTGGACTATTGTGGTGTGCCTGGGCCTGCTGCTGTTGAGCGGCCTTTTGATGTGGCGGCCTTATCTGGCTGAGCAAATTCCTATTGATCTCATACGCGTAGCTGTGGTGGTGCATGCGCTATCGGCGTTTGTGCTGATTCTTGGGATCATCGTGCATATCTATGCAGCCATCTGGGTTAAAGGCAGCGTACAAGCCATGGTACGAGGTAGCGTCAGCGAGAAATGGGCCAAAACCCACCATCGCGCCTGGTATCGCGAAATGACCGGCAAGTAGTGCCGGGCGACGAAAAAGGGGGCAGTATCGCTAATCAAAATTCTGCCATCCGAATTGTTCCGCAAGGAGAGGTTCCGGGTGGTGTTGGCGAGCCGCCGGCCTTGCGGTTGGCTGACCCAAGCGTTTTTTTCTCCGATCGGGCCAGTCGCTTTGCTTCCCTGGCGGCCTCGGGCCATGCGGACCAGTCGTTTCTTCTGTTGATGGAGCGTGTCGCGCAAGCACAGCAATTGGCTCTCGATGCGCATCCTGCATCAAGCGCCATTGATGCTACTAAACTTGAGTTGTGTCACCGGCACGCCTTGCCGCCACTGCCCAAGGATGGCGCTCGCGATGCCGCCTGGCGCGGTGCGCTTGCTGAAATCATCGACGAGGTGATGGATGCAGCTCCCGCGCCAGCGCAAGCCGTGCTTCGGCAACTGCAATACGCATCTGGCGCGCAGCTTGATGCCATGGCCGATCGCCTGCTGGCATTCGACTACCCGGCTCTCGACCCGATCGCGGTGGCATTTCTGGGTGCGGCCTTGCAAGTGCATTGGGTCAAGCGCGCCCATGGCTGCGGCGAGGCATCGTTCCGAAAATTGGATATTCCCGCCATCTGCCCGGTATGCGGTTCGCCGCCGGTGGCAAGCGTGCTTCGAATCGATATCCCCGTGCCTGGCGCGCGCTATCTTTGCTGCACCTTATGCGGCACCGATTGGCATTTTTCGCGCGGCCAATGCACGCAGTGCGACTCGCGCGAAAAGATCGCCTACTACCATATTGAAGGGGGTAGTACGGCGATCAAAGCGGAGGCCTGCGAGGATTGCCGTGGCTACCTGAAAATCCTCAACCGGGAACAAGACCCGCTTGCCGACCCGGTCGCCGACGACTTGGCTTCGCTTGCGCTCGATGTTCTGATGGATGAATCGGGCTATGAGCGTCTCAGCCCGAATTTGTTATTCGTTCCTGGTCAAAGCTGAGCTAGCAGGCATGACGCGTCGCCAGCGCAGAGTGCGTCGATGATTGTTCGCGGCTGCGAGTTTCCCGAGGACCGCCATTACCACGTGGATTTCAATGTCTGGGTGAAGGAGGAGTCCCCCGGTGTGGTGTTGATCGGTGCAACTGCCTTTGGCGTTGCTCTGGCGGTGGAGTTTGTTGCCTTCCTTCCCAAGGCCGTGGGCACCGAGATTGACGCGGGCAGAGCGGTGGGTCTGCTGGAGCTCTCCAAAGCCATGGTCTCGGTGCGAACTCCGGTGAGTGGCGTGATTATCGCGGCCAACGCGGCGGCGCTTGCCGATCCCTCCTTGATCGCATCGGCCCCCTACCACGCTGGGTGGCTGATTCGATTGAACGTCGGACAGTGGAGTCCCGATGACTTGGTTTGCGGCGACGCCATTGGTTCAGCCTTCGAGGCTGCCATGGACCTGGATAATTTCACCGGCCGGGAGATAAGATGAAAAAGCATCTGGCGATTCTGCTCTGGGCAGCCAATCCCGACGCGCCGCATCTTTGCAGCGCGCCGTTTTTTCATGCGGCTGCTGCGGCGGCCATGGACACTGAGGTGGAAATCTATTTCACGGCAAGCGCGATTAAGCTCTTGCGACAGGGTGTCGCGGCGGCCTTGTTCTCGGGACCGCGTGGCCGTGAAACGGTGCAGGGATTCATGCGCCACGCCGCCGAGCACGGAGCGAAATTTTTCGCCTGTAGCGAGGCCATGGACGAACACGGCCTCACGCGCTCGCAGTTTATCGAAGAGCCCATAGAAATCGGCGGCGCCGCGGCGTTCGTCGGACGAACCCTCGATGAGGCGTGGGCCACGCTGGTTTACTGAACGCCCAGGAAAAGTTTTGGCATCGCCCGCTATAATATGCGTGGGTTAGCGGCATAGCGCCATGTTTGGCGCCAAGAGCAACGGTTTTTGCCCAGTCGATCCGCTATCCAATACCCTTTTTCTTTGATGATTCCCCACATGCGCCATGGATAACGAAACCAATCAGATTCTTTCGCAAGTAGGCGCGGGTACTCCCATGGGCGAACTCATGCGCCGCTATTGGCATCCGATCGCGGCGGTGGCGCAATTGGAAGACAAGCCCGTCATGCCGGTGCGTCTGATGGGCGAAGACCTTGTCCTCTATAAAGATTTCAGCGGAAATTATGGTTTGGTTGACCGCCAGTGCGCCCACCGTCGCGCAGATCTTTCCTATGGTTTTGTCGAAAATGTCGGTTTGCGCTGCAATTACCACGGTTGGCTCTACGACCACAAAGGCGAGGCCATTGAGCGGCCCTTCGAGGAAACCGCGCGTCCGGAATTTCGTGGGAAAGTACAAGCCAGTGTCCGTGCGTATCGGGCTGCGGCGAAGGCCGGTCTTGTATGGGCTTATATGGGCCCGGAGCCTGCACCCCTGGTTCCCAACTGGGAACCTTTCACCTGGGCCAATGGTTTCGTTCAGATTGTGTTCTCCGAGATTCCCTGCAACTGGTTTCAGTGCCAGGAGAACTCGATTGATCCAGTGCATTTCGAATGGATGCACGAGAACTGGAGCATCCGGCAGAAAAAGGGCGCGGATGCGCCTTATGGTCCCAAGCACCTGAAAATTGAATTTGATGAATTCGATTGGGGCATGGTCTACAAGCGCATCCGGGAAGATACGGATGAAAAGCATCCGCTATGGACCATCGGTCGCGTTTGCCTCTGGCCACATGCTTTATTTACGGGCAGCCACTTCGAATGGCGTGTTCCGATCGATGACCACACCACGCTTTCGGTTGGCTGGTTTTTCAACCGCGTGCCGAATGATTGCGAGCCGTATGTGCAACAGCGCATTCCCTACTGGGTGAGTCCCATTCGCGACGAGAAAACCGGGCGCTGGATTACCTCGCACACCATGAATCAGGATTATGTGGCCTGGGTGGGGCAGGGTGTGATCGCCGACCGCACCAGGGAGCACCTTGGCTTATCTGATCGCGGCATTGCCATGATGAGGAAGCGTTTCCTGGCTGACATCGATATCGTGAAGGCGGGCGGAGACCCCAAGGCCGTGGTGCGCGATGAAAAAACTAATCAATGTCTGGCGCTACCGATGCCCGGCCGCAAACCCCTGGTCGACGGTTTGTCGCGCGAGGCTTTTGATCGCGTCGAGGCGCGCAATTCCAACTCGACGCTGGGAGCGACCGGGATGCGCGAATTTGTCTGGCTGGTCGGTCAGCCAGAGGAAATCAAGCGCGAATATAACGAAGCCATGGGATGGAAGCTACCCGTATCCCAGGGTTCCGTATCCCAGGATTGAATGTAAAACACTCTGTACATATCACTGATACAGAGATAATTTTTAACATTCTACAAAAAATAATTTTTAAGCCAAGAGTAATTCATAAAATTTTATAACAAATAGGTTATCAGTCAGGAGGAAGAACATGAGCTTGCGCGATTCGGCCATTGTGGCCTACGCCGAGACCAAGGTGATGGATGTGAGCGACCGCGATGTGTGGGTGTTGGACGCGGAAATCCTCGAGTCCTTACTCGTTAAAACCGGAATCGACAAGGCCGAGATCGACGGTTTGGTGATGGCGGGCCTTACCGGCACTGGCGCGGGAAACGTCTTCTGGGCGCAGACTACTGCCGACCAACTCGGTCTTGAGGTCGATTTCTGCGAACAAGTCCACCTTGGTGGTTGTTCTGCGGCGGGATGCGTGGCGCGCGCGGCGATGGCCATCGACGCGGGGCTATGCAATATCGCGTTTTTGCTGTTCGCCGATACCGGTCGTCGCGAAAATAACACCGTCGAGCGCAGCTATCGGCGCGAATGGATCGAACCCTATGGATTGATGGGGCCACCCGGTGCGTTCGGCCTGCTCTCCAAACGCTATGAATCCCAGTTCGGATTGGATTACGAAATGCTCGGCAAGCTCGCGGTCACCCAGCGTAATCACGCCGTGATGAACGAGAACGCGTGTGAAAAATTGCGCAAACCCATCACCATCGACGACTACATGAATTCGCGCATGATCGCCGACCCGATACGGCTGCTCGACTGCGTGATGCCTGCCGATGGCGCCGCGGGCCTCATCATGATGAGTAAGGCCATGGCGAAGAAAAAGGGCCTGAGTAAAACGGTTATCCCAATCGGCTATGGCGAGCGCACCAATTACGGCGGGGCGATGAACCTGGTGGATCCTTCCCTCTCCGGCCACAAAGTCGCGGGAGAAAAAGCGCTCAAGCAAGCCGGCATCGGTATTAAGGATGTCGCTTCTTTTCACCCTTATGACGATTTTATTATCGCCATCATGCTGCAGTATGAGAATTTCGGTTTCTGCAAACAAGGCCAGGGTTGCGATTTCATCCGCGACAACGATTTGTCGTTTTCTGGCAATTTGCCTCTTAACACCGGTGGCGGACAGATTTCCGCGGGACAGGCGGCGTGTTCTTCGCATAATCTGATCGAAGCTGTGCGCCAATTGATGGGCGAGGGCGGCGCGCGTCAGATGAAGAACATCAAGAACGCGCTCAACACCGGCATCGGCTGGATCAATTACGGCAGGAACTGGGGCTCAAGCGCCGCGCTGGTTCTGGTTCCCGGAGAATAAATAACAGGGGGGGATGCCTCCCCCCTTGTAAGTAGGTGGAGAACAAGGGGGAGTGCCTCCCCCTTGTATGGCCCCGGCAATTAAAAATCAGATGGCAACAAACGAGGTAGAGGCATATATGAACAAAGAAACCAGACCACTCAATGACACGCTTGGCCTCAAGCGCGAGATCCGATCCTACGGCTTCGCCAAACCCTACTGGGAGGGCACACGCGAGAAAAAAGTGGTGATTCAGTACTGCAAGGCGACGAAAAAATTCCAACATTTTCCACGTCCCACCAGTATTTTTACCGGCAAGATGGGCGACATCGAATGGCGTGAAATATCCGGCAAAGGCGAAATTTTTTCCTACACAGTCACTTATCGTGGCACAGATCGTTTTCGTGCCGTGGAACCTTATGCGGTCGCCTGCGTGACGTTCGATGGCGCCGGCGTGAATCACATCGCCAATATGGTGAATTGCAAGGAAGAGGATCTCAAAGTCGGCATGAAGGTCAAGCCGTATTGGATGCCCATGGATGACGGCACCAACTTGCTGATGTTCCAGCCCGACACATAATTACTTACTTTGAAAAATTACATTGGAGTCGATAGAAAATGAGTAGAGCGATTACGGGCCTGTCGGCCCTGGCGCGCGGTCCCAAGGCGGTTGCAAAGGTCTTTCGGCCCAAGTCTGTCGCAATCATCGGCATTTCCGCGCGGCCTGGTTCCGCCGGGCAGAATATTCTCAACGGCCTGAAGGCCAATAATTTTCAGGGGGACATCCACCTGGTGGGGCGCAATCCCGAGCCGATCGACGGACGCAAGTTGCTATCGAGCCCAATGGAATTGCCCGAGGGTGTCGATCTCGCCGTATTCACTTTGCCAGCGGCAGGGGTGAAGGACGCCGTGGTTGAATGCGTGCAGCGAAAAGTCGGCGCGGCACTGGTGTTTGCAGCAGGGTTCGCCGAAACCGGGCAGCACGATGTTCAAGCCGAGGTCACGCAAACCGCACGCGAAGGCGGCCTCGCCATTGTCGGCCCGAATTGCCTGGGATACACCAATAACGTCGATGGCTTTTCACTGCATATGTTGTTCGCGGGGCCAGCCAATAAATGGAAAGCCGGCGCCAAACCCGGCATTGCCTTTGTAGGGCAAAGCGGGGGAATGATAGGACACATGCACCGTGCCGCGGAAGCGCGCCGAATGACCATCTCCTACTTGATGACCACAGGCAACGAAGCCGGTCTCGATCTGGCCGACTTCGCCGAATTCCTGCTTGAAGATGCGCATACGAACGTCATGGTTTTTTATGCGGAGCAGATTCGCCGTCCGCGGGAATTCATGGCCGTGTGCGAGCGCGCGCGCGCCGCGAAAAAACCGGTGGTGGTGTTGGCTCCTGGTCGTGGCGCCAAGGCGCGCGCGGCGGCGGCCTCGCATACCGGAGCGCTGGTTGGCGACCACGGTGCGATGTTGACAAATCTTGCCAATGCCGGTGTGCTGGTGGTCGATACCATGGACGAGGTCATGGATGTCGCGGAGTTGCTCACTCATTATCCCAACCCACCCGCGAAGGGTCCCGCGGTGCTGACTGCGTCGGGCGCGTTCGTCGCTCTAATCAATGATTTTTCGGAAACCATCGGCCTGGAGTTCCCCGCGCTGACGCCGGCAACCATGGAGAAACTGCGCGCGGCCTTGCCTTCGTTCGGGACGCCCAGTAATCCGCTCGATACCACGGCAGGCTCGGCGCCGGGCTCTAACGTCCCGATGACCCGTGCGTTGCTTGAAGATCCGAATGTCGGCAGTTTGTTCATTTCCTATCCTATTGCCGGGCCCAAAGGCGTCACCAGCATCGGCGAATTCGTCAAAGGCATGGAAGGCAATACCAAACCGGTGGTGTTGGTGGCGCTTGGCGATGGTTCACCCTTGATACCCGAGCTTCAGGCGGCGGCTGATGCGGGCCCGTTCGTGTTTCATCGGTCTTCGGACCGGTGCTTGCGCTCCATCACGCATTTTCATCGCTATGGACGTCTCCTCGCCCGGCCCCGTGGCAATGCCAATCCGGCGCCATTTTCCGGTCTACCCGCGATGGGCGAGGGCGCTGCGCCTGAATGGTTGGGCAAGAAAGTTCTCGCTGCCGCGGGCATACGCGTTCCCGCGGGCGCACTGGCGAAAACGCTGGATGAAGCGGTTGCGACCGCGAAACAAATCGGTTATCCGGTGGTCATCAAAGCTCAGTCCGCCGAGTTGTTGCACAAGACCGAAGCCGGCGGCGTGATTCTCAATGTAGGAGATGAAACCGCGCTTCGCGATGCCTGGAATACCTTGCAGCAGAATATTGCGCGCGCTCAACCTGGCTTGAAGCTTGATGGCGCTCTGGTGGAAACCATGGCATCGAAAGGTTTGGAACTGATGGTGGGCGCCAAACGCGACCCTCAATGGGGGCCCGTACTGTTGCTTGGCCTGGGCGGCATATGGGTAGAAGCATTGGGCGACGTGCGCCTGGTGCCCGCCAGCGTCACCGAAGAAACGGTCATCGAAGAATTGCAAAAATTGCGATCCGCAAAATTGTTGAATGGCTTTCGCGGCTCCCCCGCCGTGGATGTCGAGGCCGTGGCCCGTAGCGTGACTGCGATTGGACGATTAATGCTGACTGTGCCATCGATTGTCGAAATCGATGTCAATCCACTGCTGGTATTTGCAGAAGGGAAAGGCGTTCTGGCCTTGGATGCCTTAATCGTCAATCAAAATAGCGATACAGGTTCGCAGTGAAAATATTGGTCGCGGTTAAGCGCGTGGTCGATTACAACGTCAAAGTCCGGGTCAAATCCGACGGAAGCGGTGTGGAAACGGCAAACGTCAAGATGTCGATGAATCCCTTCGATGAAATCGCGCTGGAGGAAGCATTGCGCATCAAGGAGGCGGGTATCGCCACTGAAATTGTTGCGATCTCCTGCGGCACCACTGCTTGCCAGGAGACGCTGCGAACGGCGCTCGCGTTTGGCGCGGATCGGGCGATTCTGGTGGAGAGCAATGAAGATTTGCAGCCACTGGCGGTAGCAAAGTTGCTTGCCGCCATCGCGAAGAAGGAGCAGCCTGGACTGGTGATTCTGGGTAAGCAGGCAATCGACGATGATTGCAATCAGACCGGGCAGATGCTGGCCGCGCTGCTTGGATGGTCGCAGGGGACGTTTGCCTCCAAAGTCGTTCGCGAGGGGGACAAGCTCGCGGTGACGCGTGAAGTCGACGCTGGACTGGAGACCGTTCTGCTGGCGATGCCGGCGGTGGTCACAACCGATCTGCGCCTGAACGAGCCGCGTTATGTGACGCTGCCCAATATCATGAAGGCGAAGAAGAAAATAATGGATGTGATCAAGCCCGATGCGCTGGGCGTGGATGTGGCGCCGCGCTTGGTGACGCTCAAAGTGGACGAGCCTCCCAAACGCAAGGCCGGCATCAAGGTCCCGGACGCAAAGACGCTGGTGGACAAGCTCAGGAATGAAGCCAAGGTGATCGCATGAGCGTTCTTGTCATCGCGGAGCACGACAATCAAAAGGTTTTTGCCTCGACACGTAATACGGTGGCGGCGGCTTTATTGCTCGGCGCGGAGGTGTCCGTGCTGGTCGCGGGGTCCGGTTGTGGATCCGCGGCGAAGGCCGCGGCGGCCATCTCAGGGGTCGGTAAGGTGCTGATCGCCGACGCGACGCATTACGGCGAGCACTTGGCGGAGAACGTTGCGGCGCTGGTGGTGGGGATGGCTTGCGGCTATACCCACATCCTCGCGCCCGCCACCAGCTTCGGAAAAAATATCACGCCGCGAATTGCCGCGCTGCTGGATGTGGCGCAGATCTCCGACATCATTGAAGTCAAGAGCGCGGATACCTTTGTGCGGCCGATTTATGCCGGTAATGCGCTGGCTACGGTTCAGTCCAAGGACAAGCTGAAGGTCATTACGGTGCGCACCACCGGATTTGATGCGGTGTCGGCAGAAGGCGGAACCGCTGCTATTGAAAATATCGCTGCCGGCGCCGATGCAGGACTATCCAGTTTCGTCGGGCGCAGTGTGAGCAAGTCCGAACGCCCGGAGCTTAGCGCTGCAAAAGTCATTGTTTCTGGCGGACGCGGCATGGGGTCGGGTGAAAATTTCAAAATATTGGAACCTCTGGCCGACAAATTGAATGCCGCCATGGGGGCCTCTCGCGCCGCGGTGGACGCGGGCTACGTGCCCAACGACTGGCAGGTCGGGCAGACAGGCAAGATCGTGGCGCCCAATTTGTATATCGCAATCGGAATATCAGGTGCCATTCAGCATCTGGCGGGAATGAAGGACAGCCGCGTGATCGTGGCTATCAATAAAGACGAGGAAGCACCTATCTTTCAAGTGGCCGATTACGGCATCGTGGGAGATTTGTTTCAGATCGTGCCCGAACTGGTGAAGGAATTGGGTTAGGCGGAACAAATAAAATGACCGTACCAGCGCAAACACGGCACGGTTTTTTTAGGCAGGGTTGGGGGTAACGGGGGAAGGGACGGAACTGTCCCTTCCCCCGTTCTGAAGCTTTCCGAATTTTTTTGAAAATTCAGCCATGATCCAGTACAAGGCCCCAATCAAGGACATGCTCTTCGTGCTGCGTGAACTTGCCGGTCTGGATCAAGTCGCCAGCCTTCCCGGTTGCGAAGATGTCGGTGAAGAACTGGTGAGGCAGATTCTTGAGGAGAACGGCCGTTTCTCCTCGGAGGTACTTGCCCCCTTGAATCAAAGTGGCGACCAGGAAGGAGCAGTACTCAAAGACGGCGCCGTCACCACGCCAAAGGGGTTCAAGGATGCCTATCGGCAATTCGTCGAAGGCGGCTGGAACGCTTTGCAATTTCCAGCGCAATACGGTGGACAGGGCCTGCCCAAGCTCGTATCCACGCCGGTCATGGAAATGTGGAAGTCGGCCAATTTATCCTTTTCATTGTGCCCACTGTTGACCGCTGGCGCTATCGAAGCATTGTTGCTTCGCGGCACCAACGAGCAGAAAAAAAACTATCTGCCGAAAATGGTCGAGGGCGCCTGGACCGGCACCATGAATCTCACCGAGCCGCAGGCGGGGTCTGATCTTGGTCTCATCAAGACGCGCGCCCAGCGTCAGCCCGACGGCAGCTACCGCATCCACGGCCAGAAAATATTCATCACCTGGGGTGAGCAGGATTTCACCGAGAACATCGTGCATCTGGTGCTGGCGCGAACACCCGATGCGCCCGAGGGTGTGCGCGGCATTTCCTTATTTATCGTGCCTAAATTTGTGCTCAATGCTGATGGCACGCCGGGTGAGTGCAACGACGTTAAGTGTGCTTCTCTCGAACACAAGCTTGGTATCCATGCCAGCCCCACAGCGGTGATGATCTACGGGGAGAAACAGGGTGCGATTGGCACGCTGGTCGGCGAGGAAAATCGTGGTCTCGAATACATGTTCATCATGATGAACGCGGCGCGCTTTGCCGTGGGCCTGGAAGGCGTGGCGATCGCCGAGCGTGCCTACCAGCAGGCGTTGGCCTTTGCTCGCGAACGCATCCAGAGCCGTGACCTCGCGGGCGGCGCAAAGTCGGTGCCCATCATTCGTCAGCCCGATGTACGTCGCATGTTGATGAGCATGAAAACTCAGACCGAGGCCATGCGCGCGCTTGCCTATGTGGTGGCAGCGGCCATGGACGCGGCTCATCGGCATGCGGACAAGTCGGAGCGCGCCAGGCAACAGGCTTTCGTTGACTTGATGATACCGGTGGTCAAGGGTTGGAGCACCGAGACCGGTATCGATGTGGCCACCACCGGTGTGCAGATTCACGGTGGCATGGGCTTTATCGAGGAGACCGGCGCCGCTCAGCATTTGCGCGATGCGCGCATCATCACCATCTACGAGGGCACCACCGGCATTCAGGCCAACGATCTTATTGGACGAAAGATTGCGCGCGATGGCGGCGCCACCGCGCGCGAGTTGATTGCCTTGATGCGCGCCGCCGAATCCGATCTTGCCAGGGTATCGGGGGAGGACTTCACCGTGATCCGCGAGTCGCTGGGCCGGGGCATAGCCGCGGTATCCGAATGTGTTGACTGGATCGTGGCTACGTATGCGGTTGACATCAAGGCCGCGCACGCGGGCGCTGTGCCGTTTCTCAAGCTGATGGGCATCGTTTGCGGCGGCTGGCAGATGGCGCGAGCTGCATTGGCGGCCAATAGGCTGCTTGCCACTGTATCGGGGCAGCTTGCCGCCGCATCGGGGGATGCGGTGTTTTATCAGGCGAAAATCATTTCTGCGCGTTTTTATGCCGGCCACCTTCTCAGTCAGGCTGGCGGCCTTCGCGATACCGTGCTATACGGTGCGGCGGGCGTGATGGCACTGACCGAGGAGCAGTTTTAGTCACTTACAGGTTGAGTGTTGAAAATACTGGCAAAGAATCAGAGTTTGTATGCGTCCCGCTAAATGTAGGTTTGCGCTTTTTGCAACGCTACATTTTGGCGGGAAAGGTGGCCTCAATGCCACTCTGTTTGGTTTCGGCTCCGCCGGCTTAGGGGATGGCTCAGCGGAAGGTTTGGGGGTCGTGGCAGTTTTTTGATCCGCGGCAGTTTTTTATTCGCAATTGAAGATAGACCGTCAAAGGAGAGCAAGTGGTGGATGTACGTGGAACGCAACTGGAAATGATTGAACAGGGAAAGGGCAAGACCATCCTTTTCCTGCATCCGCACATAGGCCTGCATGGCGCCAAGCCGTTTATTGATCGCTTAGCGGCCGATTGGCGGGTACTGGCCCCTTCGCATCCGGGCTTTGGCGGCACCGGACTGCCCAAGGGATTTACCACTGTTGACGACATTGCCTATTTTTATCTGGACCTGATGGATCAACTCGATCTTCGCGATGTGCTGCTGGTGGGTTCTTCGTTCGGTGCGTGGATCGCTATGGAATTGGCGATCAAGAACACGCAGCGTATTTCCCAGCTGGTACTGCTCGATCCGGTAGGGGCCAAGTTCGGGTCGCGCGAGACTAGCGATGTGGCCGATATTTTCGCGGTGCCGCAGCCCAAACTGCATGAACTGGCTTTCCACGACGTCGCCAAAGCGCAGCGCGACTACGCGTCGTTCAGCGACGATGATCTCGCAATCATCGCCAGGAACCGGCAGTCCTCCGCGCTCTACGCGTGGAATCCCTATATGCATAACCCGAAGCTGGCACAAAGGCTGCACCGCATACGTATCCCCAGCCTGGTGCTGTGCGGCGCAAGCGATCGCATGATGGCCCCGGGATGGGGGCTTCGTTATGCCCAAGCCATCCCCGGATCCGGGACCACCGCGTACCAGGAAATCCCCGCCGCCGGTCATTTCCCGCACATCGAGCAACCGCAGGCGCTGGCGACCCTGCTGCTGGAATTCGCAGGCCAGCCCATCGCAGCTTAATCAATCGAGGTCAGAGTCAGATTAGTCAATGTCACTCTGATCCGGTTTTAAAATAATCAATCGAGGTCAGAGTTAGATTGGTTAATGTCACTCTGACCCTGTTTTAATGAATAACGAGGAAGGGAAGTCATGAGGATTTATCACTTTACCGAGCAACCGTATCCCAATGCTTGGCGCGATGGTGTTGCGTCATTGCGCGTCAATTTACCCAACCGCGAATGCGATCCGCGTGTCGCGGCCGACATCTATCATCGTCACGAAGACGAATGGTGTTTGTCTGACGAACTGGGCCTGGACATCATGGTGAATGAACACCATGCGACCGCGACCTGCATCACCTCGGTTTGCACCATTACGCTGGGGATACTCGCGCGAATCACCAAACGCGCTCGGATTCTGACCCTGGGTATGCCGATTGCGAACCGCGTCGATCCAGTGCGCATCGCCGAAGAATTCGCCACCATCGATGTGATCTCGCGCGGGCGCTTCGACATGGGGCTGGTGCGGGGTGTTCCTTACGAGCTCGCGGTCTCGCCGCGTTCCGCTGTCGGGCAGATGGACCGGTTCTGGGAAGCACACGACCTGATCCTGAAGGCATTGTCGACGCGCGACGGCCCGTTCGATTGGCAGGGCGAGTATTTTCAATATCGCAATGTCAATGTTTGGCCGCAGTGCTGGCAGCAGCCGCATCCGCCGGTATGGATCACTGGTGCGGCGCCGATCAATATTCGTGAGATTGCCGCGCGCGGCTATGTCCTGGCGACGTTTCTGTCCGGGTTCAGGACCAAGGATCTCTTCGATCACTATCGTGCCGCGTGTGTCGAATTGGGGCGGCCGCAACCTACGCCTGATCGCTTCGCCTATCTGGGGCTGGTCGCGGTTGCCTCAACCACTCAGGAGGCACTGCGGCGCGCCGAAATTTTAATGGGATACATAAAGACCAGCAGCATCGTCGCTGATCCGTTTAAGACGCCGCCGGGATATTTTTCACCGACGGACGCGGTGCGCCAACTCAAGTCGAACGTGAAACGAGCGACCATGACCCGCGAGGGCAAGAGCGTCAACATTTTGGAAGGCAGCGTACAAGACTTGATCGACTCCGGCGTCATATTCGCGGGTACACCGGATGAGGTCTACAAGCAAATTGTTAGCTTCCGTGACCGTTGCGGCGGCTTGGGTAATCTGCTGGCGATGTGTCAGGCTGGTCACCTGTCGCACGAAGACACTGTGGACAGCCTGACTCTGCTGGCCAAGGAAGTGTTGCCGCGATTGCAGGCCGATAGTGAGGCAATGCTCAAGCAAGCGGCCTGATCCGTAATGCAAAATTGAACTCTAGCCGCGTAGGCGGGTTCTGTAACCCGCTTATGCATTTTCCTTCATAGGTAAAATCATCATGGTGGTGCTGCCGTGGGCGTAGAGTTTTCCTGATGCATCGAGGATACGACCTTCAGCCGTCGCGACGCGTTTTCCGGGATGAATGACACGGCCTTCGCAGCGCAATTTACCCGAAGCGGCGCTAATGGCGCGCACAAAGTTGGCTTTCATCTCGATCGTGGTGGCGAATAATCCCGCAGGCATGGTCGATTGCACGGCTCCGCCCATGCAATTGTCGAGTAGCGTCGCCGCCAATCCGCCATGCGCGCTACCGAGAAGATTGTAGTGATGTTCCCCCGGCGTGCATTCGACCGCGATGAAACCCTCGCCGACTTCCACGGTGGTGAAGCCCATTAATTGCGACATGGGTGAACGCGGTACTCGCCCGGCAATTCCGGCTTCGATGTACTCCCGGCCGCTCATGTGGTGCGCGGTATTGCGGTTCATCGATGCATCCCAGGTAATCGTAAGACTGGCGCTTGGCAAGCTGTGCTCTCCTTGGTTGATGATTCGCCCCTAGCTTAGGCTGGCGAGAATTTTATCGGGCGTGAATGGGAGCGCACGCATGCGCCATCGCGTCTCCTCCCTTGTTACATATTCGGATAATTCGGACCGCCGCCGCCCTCGGGTGTGACCCAGATGATGTTTTGGGTGGGGTCTTTGATGTCGCAGGTCTTGCAGTGAACGCAGTTCTGAGCGTTGATTTGCAATCTGTCGGTATGGTCTTCGTTTTTCACGAATTCATAGACGCCAGCCGGACAGTAGCGCGCCTCCGGGCCGGCAAATTTTGCGAGGTTCACGGATACCGGAACCGCGGAATCGCGTAAGCCGAGGTGAATGGGTTGATCTTCCTCGTGATTGGTGTTTGAGATGAAGACCGAGGACATGCGATCAAAGCTGATTTTCCCATCTGGCTTGGGGTACTCAATCGGCGTGCATTCGGCTGCGGGCTTCAAGGTTTCGTGATCGGCGTGCTGGTGATGCAAAGTCCAGGGGAATTTTCCCCCAAGCAGCCACTGCTCCATGCCCACCATCACCGAACCGGTGTACAGCCCCTTTGACATCCATTGCTTGAAATTACGCGCCTGCCACAGCTCCTCGAACAGCCAGGATTTCTGGAACGATTCCGGATAGGTCGTCAACTCATCGTGGGAACGGTCCGCGTTTATCGCCAGGACTGCCGCTTGCGCGGCCAGCATGCCCGATTTGATCGCGGCGTGACTGCCTTTGATGCGCGAAGCATTGAGAAACCCAGCGTCGTCGCCCACCAGGCAGCCGCCAGGAAAGCAGAGTTTGGGCAGGGAAAGTACACCGCCTGCCGCGATCGCGCGTGCACCGTATGCTAGACGCTTACCGCCTTCGAAAAAAGTTTTGATTGCCGGATGGGTCTTATAACGCTGGAACTCCTCAAATGGGCTGAGGTAAGGATTCTCAAAGCCCAGACCTAGGACGAAACCAACCGAAACCAGGTTGTTCTCCATGTGATAGAGGAATGAACCACCGTAGGTGTCAGACTGAAGCGGCCAGCCCGCCGAATGAATTACTAAGCCTGGCTGGTGCTTCGCGGGATCTATCTCCCATAGCTCTTTCAATCCGATGCCATGTACCTGGGGATCGCAATCGGCGCGCAGCTTGAATTGTTCCATCAAACGAAGACCCAGATGTCCGCGGCAACCTTCGGCAAAAATCGTGTATTTGGCATGCAGCTCGATGCCGGGCTGATGCCGTGCGCCGCGCTTTCCGTCGCGCCCTATGCCCATGTCGCCGGTTGCAACGCCCTTCACCGCGCCATGATCATTGAATAGAATTTCCGCGGCGGCGAAGCCAGGATACAGATCGACGCCCAGCTCCTCGGCTTTTTTTCCCATCCAGCGGCAGATGTTGGCCAAGCTCACCACGTAGTTGCCGTGATTGCGAAAGCAATCGGGCAACAGCGCATTGGGCACGCGTTTCGCGCTGGATTCGGTCAGAAAGAGGAAGCGATCCTCGGTCACTGCGACATCCAGCGGGGCGCCCTGTGCTTTCCAATCGGGGATGAGTTCGGTGATGGCGCGTGGGTCCATCACCGCGCCGGAGAGAATATGGGCGCCGATCTCGGAGCCCTTTTCCAAGACGCAGACGCTGATCTCTATACCGAGTTGCGCGGCAAGCTGCCGGGCGTGAATGGCCGTGGCCAGGCCCGCGGGTCCGCCGCCGACAATGACTAGGTCGTACTCCATAACGTCACGTTCGGCCATGATTCATCCGTAATTGAGAAAATGCTGGTACGCAGACTTGTTTATGTGGCAGGTATCCAGCATCCTGATAAAAAGCATTGCGTGGTGGCAGGTTCATGGGAGATTATAATTTCTTTCCGATATCCTTTTTAGGTGATGCTCCAATGAAAAAAGTATTTCCAAACGCCAAAGCGGCCCTGGATGGTTTGCTCAAAGACGGAATGTCGATTGCCGCCGGCGGATTTGGCCTTTGTGGCATTCCCGAGAATCTGATTCATGGCCTGGTCGAGAGCGGTGTTAAGAATCTCACCATCATTGGCAACAACGCCGGCGTGGATGATTTTGGCATGGGCCTGTTGCTGAAATCCCGTCAGGTTAAAAAGGTGATCGCCTCCTACGTTGGGGAGAACAAGGAATTTGAGCGCCAGGTCCTGGCCGGCGAACTCGATCTCACCTTGACGCCGCAAGGCACGCTCGCGGAGAAGCTGCGCGCCGGTGGCGCCGGTATCCCGGCCTTTTATACGCGCACGGGTTTTGGCACCAAGTTGACCGAAGGCAAGGACACGCGGCAATTCGATGGCGAGAACTTTGTCCTGGAGGAGGCAATCCGCGCCGATCTGTCCATTGTCAAGGCGTGGAAGGGCGATAAAGCGGGCAATCTCATCTACAACAAAACGGCGATGAACTTCAATCCCATGATCGCCACCTGTGGAAAGATAACAGTCGCGGAAGTGGAGGAGTTGGTTGAAATCGGCGAACTCGATCCTGATGGCATCGACACGCCAGGCGTGTATGTGGATCGTATCGTGCAAGGTGCGAGTTACGAGAAGCGTATCGAGTTTCGCACGGTCTCCGGTCAGGCGGCATCAAAAAAGGAATCGCCGATGCGCGTCATGATCGCGCAACGCGCGGCCAAGGAGCTGCGCGACGGCTATTACGTCAACCTGGGCATCGGCATGCCCACGCTGGTGGCCAATTACATTCCGGCGGGTGTGAACGTCACGCTGCAATCGGAAAATGGATTGCTGGGCATCGGTCCGTTCCCGACCGAGGACAAAATCGATCCCGATCTCATCAATGCTGGCAAGCAGACGGTGACCACCATTCCCGGCTCCAGCTTTTTCTCAAGCGCCGATTCCTTCGCGATGATCCGCGGCGGTCACATCGATCTGGCGATTCTCGGAGGTCTGGAGGTGGCCGAAAACGGCGATCTCGCCAACTGGATGGTGCCCGGCGCGATGGTGAAAGGCCCCGGCGGCGCCATGGATCTGGTGGCGGGAGTACGGCGCGTGATCGTGCTGATGGAACACACCTCGCGTGATGGCAGCCCCAAAATTTTGAAAGACTGCAAGTTGCCGGTGACAGCGAAAGGCGTGGTCTCGATGATTATCACCGATCTTTGCGTTTTCCAGGTGGAGAATGGCAAGGGACTGGTGTTGAAAGAGCTGCACCCCGGGGTTACGGTGGATCAAGTGACCGCGAAGACGGGGTGTGAATTCAAGGTGGCGTTGGCTTAATTTCACGCCGGCGCCAAGAAACACATCTTGGCGCTTGCCTTGTCGGGCGTTAATCCATTTGTTTTTAATTCAACGTGATCTTGCCCTGCTCGATAATCGATTTGTAGCGCGCCGATTCCGTGCGCACGAACGCCGCGGTTTCCGCCGGCGTCAGGCCCACCGGGTTGTGTCCAAATCCGGAGATTTTTTTGCGCGCTTCCGGGTCGGCAAGCGCTGTGCGGAACTCTGATCCGAGGCGATTGAGAATCGGCGCCGGCGTTCCCTTGGGTGCGGCGAGCACCCACCAGTTGGACATTACCAATTGCGGAAAGCCTGCTTCGACAGTGGTGGGCAGATCGGGAAACTCGGCCTGACGATTGCGGCCCATCACGGCCAGCGGGCGCAGCTTGCCTGCCTTGATCTGCGGCAGCAGCGCCGTCATGGAGGCAAACGTCACTTGAATGTCGCCGGCGAGCATGGCTTGCACCATGGGGGGCGTTCCTTTGTAGGGAATATGCACCATGGAATTGCCGGTGATCTGGCTGAACGCGGCGCCGATCAAGTGCGTGGGTGAGCCTGATCCTTGTGAGCCATAGTAGAATTTGC
>CAMDFL010000036.1 GCA_945897475.1 Bordetella parapertussis | reverse complement strand
ATGGGGTCGACGTTTGCGACGAAAATAGCGACACAAATCGCGACACAAATTGCGACGAAAAGCGCGACGAAAAGCGCGGTGAGCGCACCAGACAGGAGTTTCGGCGGTGTTGTTTTTGACTCATTATCGAGTGGCTCCGCGAAGGCGGTTTCCCCCCGCTGCGATGGCGTTCCAGAACGCAGTTTTAGCGACTACGTTCGAGCTGGACCGGCGACCGCCGCGTACATGGCCGAGGTATCAGGCGGTGTGGATAAATCAAAAGGTGGGGCGAAATCAAGCGAAGCTTCGAAAGCGGTATCCGCGCGTCAGGCGCAGTTTCCGCTGATCGTGCCAGCCCTAGAGACGGCCCACAGCGTGTCGAGTGCGCCAGATGTGATGGCCGAGTTACGCGAGATGAAAGGCTTGCTGACCCAGCAATTTGAGACGCTTGCCTGGAATGAGTCGCTGCGCAAGAGGCCTCTGCGTGGGGTGTTGCTGCGCGAGTTGCTGGTCGCGGGTTTCGGCGGCGCGCTGTCGCGTAGCATCACCGAACGCCTTCCAGACGATTATTCGGAATCGCAATCGCGACACTGGTTGCAAGAGGTCCTGTCGCGTAATCTTGCCTGCCAGGCGGGTCCGGACATTGTGGATCAGGGCGGTATTTACGCGCTGGTGGGCCCCACCGGCGCTGGCAAGACCACTACTGCAGCCAAGCTCGCCGCGCGCTGCGTGATGAAGCATGGCGCGCAAGGACTGGGCCTGATCACCACGGATAACTATCGCATCGGCGCGCAGGATCAATTGCGTATCTATGGAAAAATTCTCGGCGTACCGGTTTTCATCGCCCAGGATACGGCAGAGCTGGAGCACGCCATCAGCGCTTATGTCGGCAAGCACCTGGTGTTGATCGATACCATCGGCATGGGGCAGCGCGACTCCCGCATGGCCGAGCAGCATGCCTTGCTGTCGCTGCCCAAGGTACGCCGACTGCTGCTGCTCAATGCAACCTGTCAGAACGATACTCTGGATGACGTGGTGCGGGCATATTCAGGAACAGGAACATCGGCAGGAACAAGCACGGGAACATCGGCCGGCACGCCTGGCGCGGTCAGCCTGTACGGCGCGATTCTCACCAAGATCGATGAGGCGATGAAGCTGGGCGGTGTGCTGGATTTGGTGCTGCGAAAAAAATTGCGGCTGCATTTCATGTCCAATGGACAACGGGTTCCAGAGGATTTGCATCCGGCCAACGCCAAGTTGTTGGTGCATCGTGCATTGAAGGTGGGCGATGGTGCCTCGCGAATCGATGGCGTGGAACTTTGCATGGCGCTGGAGCTTGCGGGGCGGATCGATGTCTAGGGAAATGGTGAATCAGGGGCCTGGGTCGCTAAAAACCGCCTCTTCCAAATCTTCTGCGCCCAAGCCTGGAAGAAGCAGCGCCACTCGCGATCAGGCTGCGGGTCTGCGCCGCCTACTCGGCAATATTGGTCCGCGGGTATTGCCAGTGGCCGGCGGCGCGGATGGGCAGGAGCGCGCGGCAGTGGTGGTGGAACTCGCGGTCGCGGCAGGTGCGCAGGGATACTCGGTGGTGGTGCTCGATCAATCCAGGGGTAATGTCGCGCGGATGCTCGGCCTGCGCCCGCGCTATGAATTGCATCACTTGCTCTCAGGCGAAAAGCAATTCGACGAGGTCGCGCTGGAAACGGTTTCTGGCATTCGCCTGGTACCGGCCGCCCGGGGCATCGCCGAGCTCGCCTCGCAACCGGCTCACGCGATGTCGTTTTTTCATGCGTTCGCGCGCCTGGATCGTCCGGCCAATCTGGTAATTCTCAATATCGAGGATCCCCTGACGGCCGCCGAATTGATGCCTTGCGTGGACGCAGAGGTACTCCTGGTAGCCAATGCGTCCAACGCTTCGATAACCGGGGCGTACGCGCATGTCAAACAAATGGTGCTCGCGCGCGGAATCGTCAATTACCGGGTGCTGATCTGCGGCGTCGATGACGAATGCGAATCGCGACGAGCGTTCGAAAAACTGGCCGCTACCGCCGGCAGGTTTTTGCGGGCACGCCTGAATCTGGGCGGATTGGTGCCAAGCAGCCGCCATTTGGGCGGGGCAAGCAAAAATGGCGACAAAGCTCCCGCAGCCAGGGCGTTTCAGCAACTGGTAGCGGGTCTGCCGGCGTGGAATCTTTTTGAATCGTCCGTGAACGCGGCGACGCATTGAAATAAGGGAGACAAGCATGTACACCGCCGTTGGCAGTCTGGACAAGCAGCACTATGTTGAGCAATTTTCTCCATTGGTAAAGCGTATTGCCCGTCAAATGATGGTAAAGCTTCCGCCCAGTGTGCAGATTGGCGACATTATGCAGGCAGGGCTTATCGGATTAATGGATGCGGTAGGCCGTTACGAAGTGGAGCAAGGCGTACAGTTCGAGACCTATGCCGCGCAACGCATACGCGGCGCGATGTTGGATGAGCTGCGACAGAACGACTGGATGCCGCGCAGCGTGCGCAAGACCCAGCGCCAATTGGACGGCGCCATCGCCCGGCTCGAGCAGAAGCTGGGACGCGCGCCGGCGGAGCGTGAAATCGCTGCGGAGTTGGGTGTCGATCTGGAGGAATACGGCCAGATGTTGCGCGAAGCGCATGGCCAGCGAATGTTGTTCTACGACGACCTGGAATCTGATGACGGCGGATCGGATTTTCTGGATCACAACCTGCCCGCGTCGGATTCGGACCCCTTGCAACAACTCGCCGATGAGGAATTCCGAAAAACGCTGGTTGTGGCCATCGGCAATCTTCCCGAGCGTGAAAAGCTATTGATGGGCCTCTACTACGAGCAGGAACTCAATTTCAAGGAGATCGCCACAGTGCTTGGCGTGACCGAATCGCGGGTGTGCCAGCTGCACGGGCAAGCCGTTGCCCGCCTGCGAACAAAAATGCATGTTGGGTAAAAAAAGAGCGGGTAATAATAGAACTTATGCCGTTGCTTTATGGCGCGCGCCGCGGATCATGCGCAGACTCCCGTCCGCGCCATAGGTGCTCGGACGTCCGGCGGCGATGGCCAGTGCGTCAAGGTGAGCATCGACTAAGCGCGCGCGCATGGCGATCATCTGGCCGTTGACTCGATTTAAGGTAGCGGCTTTCGCGCCAGCATTGCGCGCTCTGTCGGCCAGCGCTTTGATATCGGTCATGTTCTGGGCTTGATTCGACGATGGCGCAACGCTCGCGAGCAGCGATTGCAGCGCCTCCAGGCGGCTTCGCTTTTCACTGGAGAGTTCTTCGATTCGCGTTTGTGAAGCGGCGGGTATTTCGGATTGTTCGCGTTGCAGCAGCGAGATAAAGCCCTCCAGTTCGGCGCAGACGCGCCCTAGCGTTTGCTCGAGCGAGCCCGTGCTCACGCAGGTTTGTCCGGGCACATGCTTACTTGCCGACCAACTCGCGCACGCTGGCGATCAGCTTGTCGGCCACTTTTCCGGGGTCCACCCGAAATTCGCCCGCGCGGATAGCGGTCTTGATGGCGTCTACCCGTGCCGCGTCGAAATCCACGCCCTGGGTGAGTTTGGACTGTATGTCATGAAGTTGCCCGGACAGCGCCGAGATGCTCACCTGCGCGGCGCCACCGGCGACCGACACGGTTTTTCCCGTTGCATCGCCTCGATTAGCGGGACTCGGACTCCAGGGCGTACTACCACCAGCTTGTTCAATTTTCATGGGGACCTCCATCGGTGCTGCAAAAGAGTCAGACGCCGCGACCAATGCGCGGCTGGGGTGCTACAAGGAATCTATCGGCGTAGTTTTGGCGAACTTTAGGGCGCCGCAGACCTTTTTTCAAAATCGTATCTCCACGACCCGACCCGGCCTGGCGGTTCCGCTCACGATTTTTCCGGAGTCCGCCAACACACGTACCGTTTGACCGTCTAGCCCGGCGTGCAGCGCCTTGCCATGACCCGCAACGGTGAATCCCGCGCCAGCGAATACCAGCCTGACCAAATCCCCGGGAGCGACCACCGGACGCGGTCGAAAATGGTCGCGTCGCAGTGCCGCGCCAGCCGCTACGTTTCGAGCGATCAGGTGATCGGCGACGCTGGCCACGTCGACGAGGATGCCTGGCGGTTCGCGAGTTAATTCGACTTCCTCGATACGGTAGTCGTCCTCGGACAATATTGATCCTTGTGTCAGCGCGCGCGTGGCCACTGGCGCCAGTGCGAACACCTTGATCTGCACCGGCACCAGAACACTCCACTGCGCCCCCGCTTTTGCGCCGTCGCGGCATCGAACGCCCAGCATCGTTTTTCCCCACAGGCGCGATCCATTGGGTATGAATGGTTCGGGCGCGGCACAGTGAGCCAGTTTTACGCGCTCGTCGATCCGGCCTATTTCCAGCTCCACTCTTCCGGGCAATCTACTGGCTTCCGACTCCAGCAATAAACGCACCGATTGTTCGGCCTCAACAGCACTTGCAAAAACAGGGGACGCGACAATTGCGAACCAGGCCATCGCCATCGCTGCGCCCTGCTTGCATTTGGATTTCTTGCCGCCCATGTCCGCCCCCAGTACGTTCGTCGCGAATGACGTGAAAAGTCAGACCCGAGAATAGTGCCGAGCCCAGGGGCGGAAGCCGGGAGCAGACATTGAAAAGTGCGCTTGCTCCATCCTTTTCACGGTGGAGCAAGGTTCACAATTCAGCGCATCAAATAGCAGGCAAATGTCACGAACGCTTAATCGATCATGATCGACCAAATAAATTCATCGCTCTCCTTTCAATCCGAAGCACTCAAGTTGCGCTCGCAGCGCCAGCAATTGCTCGCCGCGAATATCGCCAACTCGGATACGCCGAATTACAAGGCGCGGGATTTCGATTTCGCCCGATCGCTGACAGATGCGACGCGAAGCGACGCATTGGTATCCACCAAGGCGCGGGATTTCGATTTCGCCCGATCGCTGACAGATGCGACGCGAAGCGCCACTCCTGCCGTCGGCCGCGCTTTTTCGCCCGCGACAATCGCGGTTCGCGAGCGCTCAGATGGCAAACAAAGTCTTGACGGAAACACCGTGGACCTGGACATCGAACGCGTTCAGTTCGCGGATAACGCCTTGCGGTATGAAGCTACCTTACGTTTCATTAACGGCAAATTGCGCACTCTCTTGAGCGCTATTCAGGGGTAAGGATCATGTCATTAGCGAAAATATTTGAGATCTCGGGTTCCGCGATGGCGGCGCAAAGCCAGCGACTCAACGCGGTGGCCAGCAACCTCGCCAATGCCGACAGCGTTGCCGGCGCCGATGGCCGCGCGTATCGCGCGCGCCAGGTGATGTTTGAGGCAGCGCCGGTGACGGGGGGGCTGCAGGGGGCGGCGGGTGTCAAGGTTGCCGGCGTGATCGAAGATGGTTCGCCGGCGCGCCGCATCTACGACCCGCGCCACCCCAACGCGGATGGCGAAGGATACGTATCGATGAGCAATGTCAACGTGGTCGATGAGATGGTCAACATGATATCTGCGTCGCGCTCGTATCAGACTAATGTAGATGTGATGAATACCGCCCGGAGTCTTCTGGTGAAGACGCTGAGCTTGGGCAACTAGAGGAGGAGCAGACATCATGGCCACGATCGATTCGATAGGAACAGGAGGCAGCGCTGCACTGAGTGCTTTGTCCCCCGCCAACGCCAGCGCCGCCGTCGACAAGGGTTCCGCCACCGCCGAGCAGCAAAGCCGGTTTCTTACCCTTTTGGTCGCGCAGATGCAAAATCAGGATCCACTCAATCCGGTGGACAACTCCGAGGTGACCTCGCAGCTCGCGCAGATCAGCACCGTGGATGGCATAGAGCGATTGAACAGCACTATGAAATCCATGTCCACCAGCATGGATAACACGCAAGCGGTGCAAGGCGCGGCGCTTGCCGGTCGTCAAGTGCTGGCGACCGGAAATTCCATGGAGCTCTCGCAAGGCAAGGGCGTGGGGGGATTCGATCTCAATCAGGCGGTGGACCATCTGAACATCGTCATCAGCAACGCCTCGGGAACGCCGTTGCATCACGTGTCGCTGGGGCCGCAGCAAACCGGCGTGAATGCCTTTGAGTGGGATGGAATGACCGATGCCGGGCAAGCTGCGGCCGATGGCGCCTACACCTACAAGATACAGGCCCTGGCTCAGGGCAAGGACGTTGCTGTCACCGCGCTCGCATTTGGACGGGTGGATGGAGTTTCAAGGGGGGCGGATGGATTCGCCTTGAACGTCGGGCGGCTGGGTATGCGCACCCTCGATCAAGTCAGGCAGATCATGCAGTAACCCGCGGGTCAGGGCGGGCGCGATGACGAAGATTGCGATAACGAATTCAAACAGAAAACAAAGGAAGCAATCATGAGTTTTCAGCAAGGACTGAGCGGTCTGGATGCGGCGGCAAAATATCTTGACGTTATCGGCAACAACGTCGCCAACTCTAATACCGTGGGCTTCAAGGGCGCGAGCATCCAGTTCAACGATGTGTTCGCCAGCTCCCTGTCGGGAAGCGGGTCGAATACCGTGGGTATTGGCGCGAGCGTAGGCGCGATACTGCCCAATTTCACGCAGGGTAATCTGACCGTGACCAACAATCCCCTGGACATTGCGATCAATGGCGCGGGTTTCTTCAGAGTCAGCGATAACGGCGCCATCACCTATTCGCGTAACGGCCAGTACCAGCTCGACAACAAGGGCTACATCATCAATGGGCAGGGCGCGCGTTTGAGCGGATTTCCAGCAAGCACCACCGGCGCCATCGTCGCCTCATCGCCCTCGGATCTGAAAGTCGCCACCGCGGACATTTCGCCCAAGGCCACTTCGACTTCGAAATTCGTCGTCAACGTGGATTCCAGAGCGACCGCCAAGGCTGCGGCATCTTTCAATGCCGCCGACACCAGCACATTTCACAGCGCAACCTCAGCCTCGGTCTACGACAGTCTGGGCAATCCGCACACG
Source organism: Bordetella parapertussis (assembly GCA_945897475.1). Lineage (GTDB taxonomy): Bacteria > Pseudomonadota > Gammaproteobacteria > Burkholderiales > SG8-39 > 2-02-FULL-62-17. The sequence goes on along the minus strand of CAMDFL010000036.1, from coordinate 26,704 downwards.
CTGACCTCCTATTTCGTGAAAACCGCGCCCAACATCTGGCAGGTTTTCGCCTCCAACGACGGCACTCAGATTGGCGCGGGCGCGATCGGGACCATGACATTCAAGGGTAATGGCGACATGGACACGGTCGCCACCACCATGCCCTTCAACGTCAGCGCGGCGCTGACCAATGGCGCGGACACGCCTTTTGCATTCACTGTGGACCTCGCCGGCAGCACCCAGTTCGGCAGCACCTTTGGCGTGGTGGAACTGGACCAGAATGGCTACGCTTCCGGGAAGCTCGCCGGTTTTACGATGGACGGCAGCGGCATCCTGATCGCGCGTTACTCGAACGGCCAGACGCGCCCGCAAGGCCAGGTAGTACTGGCCAATTTCACCAATACCCAGGGGCTGCGGCCATTGGGATCGAACGGTTGGGCCGAGACCGCCGAATCGGGTCCGGCGCTGGTAGGCGCGCCCGGCAGCGGCAATCTGGGCATCGTGCAATCGGGCGCGGTCGAGGACTCGAATGTCGATCTCACCAAAGAACTGGTCGCCATGATCACAGTGCAACGCGTCTACCAAGCCAAGGCGCAAAGTATCAAGACCATGGATTCGGTATTGCAGACCGTGGTGAATTTGAGATAGAAAATAAATCGCAAATATTTACGGAGACCAGCGTGGATAAGATGATTTATGTGGCGATGACGGGCGCGAAGGCGATGATGCGCCGTCAGGACAATCTCGCCCACAACCTGGCGCATGCCAGCACGCCGGGCTTTCGCGCGGAGATGTTGTCGTTCCAGCCGGTGGGGGACGACCAGTCATCGGCGTCCCGGCCAGCCCAGGTTTTCGCGCTGGAGGCGAGCGCTGGATCGGATTTCACACCTGGCCCCATTCAACGCACCGGCCGGGCGCTGGATGTCGCCATCGGTGGCAGTGGATGGCTGTCTGTACAAGCGCGCGACGGGCGTGAAGCCTACACACGAAATGGCGCGCTGGTGGTGGACGCCACGGGCGTTCTGAAAACGTCGGGCGGGCTTGCCGTGCTTGGCGATGGCGGTCCGATACAAGTGCCAGCGGATTCCGAAGTGACGATTGCGGCTGATGGAACCATCTCGGCGGTGCAAAACGGACAAGGTTTGAGTAACGTACAGGTGTTGGGCAGGTTGAAGCTGGTTGACCCGCCCGGTCGTGACCTGCAAAAAGGCGAGGATGGCTTGTTTCGGTCGCGCGACGGGCAGCCTGTAGCCGCGAGCGCCGCGGTCGCACTGTCAGTGGGGGCGATCGAGGGCAGCAACGTCAATCCGGTCGAAGCCATGGTGGGAATGATCAGCGCGGCGCGGCAGTTCGAGATGCAAATGAAGCTGTTGCAAACGGCCGAGGCGAATTCGCGTAGCGCCGGTGCGCTTCTACAAAGTGTGGGCTAAAGGAGAGCCGCATGATTCGATCCTTATGGATAGCAAAGACGGGGCTTGACGCGCAGCAAACGCAGCTCGATGTCATATCGAACAACCTGGCCAATGTCAGTACCAACGGGTTCAAGCGCTCGCGCGCGGTGTTCGAGGATTTGCTCTATCAGACGCTGCGCCAGCCCGGTGCTCAGTCGTCGCAACAGACGCAGATACCGGCGGGCATGCAGGTCGGCACGGGTGTTCGGCCGATCGCCACGGCGCGGATTTTCACCCAGGGCAATCTCCAACAGACCGGCAATTCGCTGGACATCGCCATCAATGGCGCGGGATTTTTTCAGGTGCTGATGCCCGATGGCACCACCTCCTATTCCCGCGACGGCTCCTTCCACGTCGATTCACAGGGGCAATTGGTCACCTCGAACGGCTTCACTCTGCAACCGCCGGTGACCATTCCAGCCGGCGCCTTGAGCGTCACCGTGGCGCAGGATGGCACCGTTTCGGTCACCCAAAGTGGTTCTACCGCGGCCACGCAGGTCGGCGCGATTCAATTGGCCAATTTTGTCAATCCGGGCGGATTGCAGGCCTTGGGCCAGAACCTGTATGGCGAGACTGCGGCCTCGGGTACGCCCAGCACCGGCACACCGGGGGTGACCGGGATGGGCTTGCTCAGCCAAGGCTACGTAGAGACATCGAATGTGAACGTGGTGGAAGAACTGGTCAGCATGATTCAGGCACAGCGCGCCTACGAGATTAATTCCAAGGCGATTCAGACCTCGGACCAGATGCTGCAACGTCTGTCACAACTTTAATCGAAGGACATCCGTGAAAGCCTTGTTGATATTGATACTGCTTGCGGGGATAACTGGCTGCGCCAACCAGGTTCGTATTCATGAGCCCACCACCATCAGGCCGCCTCTGGCGCCGATAGCGACACCCGCCGCCGCGACCGGAGGAATCTTTCAGGCCGCCTCATATCGACCCTTGTTCGAGGACAGGCGCGCACGCTATCCAGGGGACACGCTGCTCATCACCGTGAGTGAAAAAACCAGCGCCAGCAATACGACGTCGAACAACGCCAGCCGCGCCGCCAGTGCGGATGTGGCCGTGCCGGGCGTTCGCAGTATGCCTGGCGGACTTTTCGATTCCAGCGGCAAGCTGGTGGCCAATGCGCAGAGCAAGTTCGAGGACAAGGACTCGGCCAAGAACGACAACCTGTTCGCCGGGTCGATTACGGTCCTGGTGATTGAAGTGTTGCCCAATGGAAATCTGGTGGTCTCGGGTGAGAAGCAGGTGGGCGTCAACGGCGAGATCGACACGCTGCGTTTCTCCGGGGTGGTCAATCCCATGACCATTCAGACGGGCAACACGGTGTTCTCGGCGCAGGTGGCCGATGCGCGCATCGAAACCGTATCGAGATCCAATATCGATGGCGCGCGGGTGGCCGGGTTCCTGGGTCGATTTTTCCTGTCATTCCTTCCTTTCAGGTAGCCGCCCATGAAGCACAATTTTCTATCGCGCTTGCTACTGAGGGTTTTGCCATTGGCGACTCTGCTTGCCTTTGGGCTTGATGTGCATGCCGAGCGCATCAAGGACATCGCCAGCATCCAGGGCGTGAGGGCGAATCAACTGATCGGATATGGATTGATCGTGGGTCTGGACGGCACCGGCGATCAGACCACGCAGACGCCATTTACGACACAAAGCGTGCAGGCGATGCTGTCGCAGCTTGGTGTAACCCTGCCCGCAGGCGTCAATCTGCAATTGAAAAACGTCGCCGCTGTGATGGTAACCGCGATGTTGCCAGCGTTCGCCAAACCTGGGCAGACGCTGGATGTGACGGTGTCATCCATGGGCAATGCCAAGAGCTTGCGTGGGGGCACGCTTTTGCTCACGCCGCTCAGAGGGGTCGATGGCCAGGTTTATGGCATCGCGCAGGGCAATGTGGTGATCGCCGGTGCCGGAGCTTCCGCAGGCGGCAGCAAGGTGCAGATCAATCAGCTCAACTCGGGACGCGTCCCCGCCGGCGCCACGGTAGAGCTCGCTGTCGCCTCGCCGTTACTGCTCACCGAGAGCATCGACCTGGAACTCAACACCGGCGATTTTGGCAATGCACGGCGGGTGGTCGAGGCCATCAATGCCAATCTGGGCCCGGGAGTGGCCAACGCCGTGGATGCAAGAGTGGTGCGGGTGCGTGCGCCCATGGATTCAAACAGCCGCGTCGAATTCCTGGCAAAACTGGAGGGCCTGGTGATTGAAACCGGTGCGGCGGCGGCCCGAGTCATCATCAATGCGCGCACTGGCTCGGTGGTCATGAATCAGGCGGTCACGTTGCAGCCCTGTGCCGTGGCGCACGGCAATCTGTCGGTCACGATCAGCGCCGCACCTGAGGTGAGCCAACCAAAACCGCTTTCCGCGGGGCAGACCGTGACCACGGAAAAAGCGGATATACAGATACGCCAGGAGTCCGCCAATCTGGTGATGATGCAGGCCGGCACCAAGTTGGCCGATGTGGTTAAGGCTTTGAATGCCCTTGGCGCCAATCCGCAGGATCTGCTGGCGATTCTTCAGGCGATGAAGGCCGCTGGCGCGTTGCGGGCGGAGTTGGAGATCATATGAGTACGCCAAGCTCACCCTCTGGTTTTAGCTCGCCGCTTGGTTCTAGCTCGCCGCTTGGTTCTAGCTCACCACCTGGTTTTACCTCACTGGGTCGCGCCTCTTCTCTGGCTGTCGATGCGCGCTCATTGAACGAACTCAAGCGAAACGCCAAATCGAATCCCGATCAGGCGCTGCGCCAGGCTGCCGCACAGTTCGAGGCGGTTTTCATGAACATGCTGATGAAGAGCATGCGCGAGGCCCTGCCGCAGGATGATCCGCTAAACACGGAATCGACGCGCATGTATACCGGCATGCTCGATCAGCAATACGCGCAGAACCTTTCGGGCAAGGGGCTGGGCCTCGCCGAAGCCATGGTGAAGCAATTGTCAAAGAATCAGTCCGCGGCATCGCAGGGAGTCGCGCCGCGCAGCGCCACGACACCCGATGCGGCATCTATTCAAGGGTTGCGGGAGAAGCTCGATGCGGCCACTCGCGATGCAGCAGCGGTGCGCCCGCAGCCGGGTGCGGCCTCGGCCTCCGGGGGCGCGCAGGACTTCATCCGCCGGAATATTGATAACGCCATGGAGGCACAAAAGACCTCCGGGATTCCCGCGCATTTCATACTCGGTCAGGCGGCGCTGGAATCGGGTTGGGGTAAGCGTGAGATTCGATCCGCCGACGGCGCGAACAGCCATAACTTGTTCGGTATCAAAGCCAGTGGCGACTGGAAGGGCGCTACCGCCAGTGTCATGACCACTGAATACGTGAATGGCGCGCCGCGCAAGGTGGTGGAGAAATTTCGTGCTTACGAATCCTACGCCGAAGGGTTTCGCGACTACGCCAATCTGATGGCAAAAAATCCGCGCTATTCGCGCGTGGTGGGCGAACAGCGCGACGCCGCTGCATTTGCGAGAAACATTCAGGCCGCCGGTTATGCGACCGATCCGCTTTATGCGCAGAAACTGACGCGGGTGATCAATCAGACGCTCTCGATGCAAGGCGTGGCGTGATGGACAGAGCAATTGCATTTTATGACGATGCGCAAACGCACGAGGTGAATCATGGCTAGCGGGGTGTTGGGTGTTGCTCTTGCGGGGCTGAATGCCGCGCAGTCCGGATTGATTACCACCGGTCACAATCTGGCCAATGTCAATACGCCCGGATTTTCCCGGCAACAGACGGTCCAGGCGAGCTCCGGCGCGTCCTACACCGGCGGCGGATTCATGGGTGGCGGCGTCAACGTAATCGATGTGAAGCGAATTTACGCGGATCATCTTCAGGCCCAGGCGCACGCCCTGGAATCCCAGGCCGCCCATTACGCCGCTTACGATTCGGAAATCTCGCGCCTCAACAACGTGGTGAGCGACGAGGATCTCAACGTCAATGCCGCGGTCGACGGTTTCTTCGCTTCGGTTCAGGATCTCTCGACCCGTCCCGCGGATACCGCAGCTCGCCAGGCCTTGTTGTCCTCGGCGCAGACGCTTGCGGCGAGATTTAGAACGTTTGATGCGCATATCGAGGATATCCGCGTCGGCGTCAACGCCCGCATGCAGACCTCCGTATCAACTATCAATGGTTTGTCCAGGCAAGTGGCGGCATTGAACGTCGCGATTGTGCAGGCGGCGGGCTCTGGACACCTTCCTAACGACCTTTTGGATCAGCGCGACCAGGCCATTACCGATATCAATCGGGAGATTCAGGTCGCCGCGGTTGCGCAGAAAGACGGCAGCGTCAATCTTTTTCTCGCTAATGGACAGTCGATCGTCATCGGCGGCAATATCGAGCAACTTGCGGTGACCGGTAGCGACCTTGACGCTCAGAAAAAAAACATCGGTGTAAAGGCGGGTGGCGGCGTGCGCGCGTTTCGAGACGAGGAAATTGTCGGCGGCGCTCTGGGTGGCGTGATCGCATTTCGCGATCAAGTGCTCGATCCGGCGCAGAATGCCATCGGACGACTTGCCCTGGTGGTGGGGGCGCAGTTCAATGCACAGCATGCCCTCGGGCAGGACAGAAACGGCGTAACAGGCACGGACTTGTTTAGCCTTGCCCCGCCAAGAATTCTCAGCGCCGGACACAATCTTGGCAATGCCGCCCTTGCCGCGAGCGTGGTCGACTATTCGGCGTTGACCACCAGTGACTATCGGGTGAACTACGACGGCGCAAACTATGTGGTCACACGCGTATCCGACAGCACCCAAACAAGCTACGCCAGCCTGCCGCAAACCTTGGACGGCATGACGATCTCGATAGGTTCTGGTGCACCTGCTGCGGGCGACGCGTTTCTGGTGCAAGCCGCGCGTCAAGGCGCCTGGGGCATCAATGCGGCACCGCTGAACGTCAATCAGATCGCCACCGCCGCGCCGATACGCACCGCGTCGGCGTCCGCCAATGGCGGTGATGCGCGCATTACTGCGGGATCGGTTGTGGCCACAGGCGCCAACCTGACTCAAGCGGTCACCATAACGTTTACCGCACCCGGTGCCTATTCGGTCAGTGGTGTCGGCACTGGCAATCCAAGCGGTCTTGCCTATGTGGAGGGTGGCGTCATTTCCTAGAACGGTTGGAGCGTGGCCATCAGCGGCACGCCGCGTGCGGGCGATGTGTTTTCCATCGGTGCCAATACCGCTGGAACTGGGGACAATCGCAATGCCTTGTTGCTCGCCACGCTCGCCCAATCGGCGGCTCTGGATGGCGGTACCTACGCCGATGCCTATGCCAGCATTCTCTCAGGCGTGGGCAGCAAGGCGCAGGAGGTGGCCGCCGCCTCGCGATCTCATGATGGCATTCTCACGCAAGCCCGTGAATCGATAGCCTCGGTATCGGGGGTGAATCTGGACGAAGAGGCGGCTAATTTGCTGCGCTATCAACAGGCCTACCAAGCGGCCAGCAAGGTAATTTCTATCGCTGACACCATGTTCCAATCGATACTACAGGCCAGTCGTTAAATGAAAGGGATCGTGACATGCGCATAAGCACCAGCATGGCCTTCGAGAGTGGCGCCGCAGGCATCGCCAAGCAGCAATATGATTTGATCAAGACGCAGCAGCAGTTGGCCAGCGGCCGGCGCGTCATGACAGCCTCGGACGATCCTATAGCCGCTGCTCGTATTGTCGATGTAGCCAGTTCCCAGGCCCTCAATGCCCGCTATCTGGCCAACCAGACAGCGGCTCGTAATGACATCTCAATTACAGAGTCCCACCTCGGGCAGGCCACCAATATTCTGCAAGACATCCGCACTCTGCTGATTCAGGCGGGGGACGGCGCCTATGGTGACCGGGAGCGCGCCGATGTTGCCCGTGAAATCGAAGTGCGAAGCGAAGAATTGCTGGCGCTGGCCAATAGCCGCGATGCCAGCGGCCGTTATGCATTCAGCGGATTTCAGGAGAACACGCCAGCGTTCAAACTGACCGGCGCAGGCGTGCTGTTTCAGGGTGATGAAGGGCGTCGCGAAGTTCAGGTCGCCAACGGGCGCACCTTGAACACCTCGCTCTCTGCGGCCGAGGTGTTCGACCGGGTGCGCACCGGCAACGGCGTATTCACCAGCGGCGCGGCCGCGACCAACACCGGGGCTGCGATGATCAGTCTGGGACAGGTCGCCGACGCCCAGGCGCTCGATGGCCATACCTATTCCCTCGTCTTTCATGTGAACGCGGGCGCGACCACTTACGATATTCTGGATATCACGGCGTCCACTACCGTTTCCGCCGGTGTGGCCTATGTGCCTGGCGCGTCGATAGTCGTGGCGGGCATGCAGTCCGACGTGAGCGGGCCGCCCTCCGAGGGCGATTCCTTTGCTTTAACGCCGAGTCCGATGAAAAATATTTTTAACGGCATCAACGACGCGGTAGCACTTCTGCGCGGCGGGGCTGGCTCCGCCGCACCGCGGGCCAAGCTGGCCATGGGTATTGCCGGCATCATGGCGCATGTGGACCGTACCCTGGATCAGGTTTCGCAGGCGCGTACCGAGGCAGGCGTGGCCCTGGGCGACCTGGACCGGCTTGAATCGGCCACCAGCGGGCTTGATATCGGTTACGAGCAGCAGATGTCCCAGCTTCGCGATCTGGACTACACCAAGGCGGTGAGCGAACTGCTTCGCCAGCAGACCGCCGTCGAGGCATCGCAAAAGGCATTCGCCCGGGTGATGGGACGCTCGCTGTTTGATCTTCTCTAGCAGCAGGTCCGACTTAGTCGGTCGGACCTGGTTGGTCAGACTGAGCCGAGCAAAATAATCTGATGATGGGACGTACGCCGGCGGCTCAATTTTTCCACTCCCATGCCGTAGATCTGTCTGTGGCATAGGGGGCTGCGGCGAGAGTCCTGGTTCCTGACGGATTGTTGCTAAGCCATTCATTGCCCAGTATGCGCGCCGCGCACGGCGCGGCTTATAGCGCACCGAAGGCGGAAGATGGAATGAATAGCGCGGGACTTCAGGATCGGGTACTTCTGGTTGACGACGACGGGGTTACGCGTTTGATGGTCAGGCGCGCCCTTGAACGGCGCGCAATGCAGGTCACTGAGGCCGCGAGCGGCGAACAAGGCATTGCAATGGCACTCGCGCAGCCACCCGATATCATCGTGCTCGACGCGATGATGCCGGGCAAGGATGGCTTTGCCACCTGCGCGGAGTTGTGCGCCCACCCGAGCTGCCGGCATGTTCCCATTCTCATGCTGACTGCGCTGGCTGATGACAAGTCGATTGCCATGGCCTACGAGGCCGGTGCAACCGATTTTTATATTAAATCCACACAAACGACTTTATTGGTGGAGCGCGTACGTCACCTGCTGCGCGCCGGAAAACTCAACAAGGAACTTGCAACCAGCCAGGTTCATCTGGCTAAGGCGCAGCGACTGGCGCGCCTGGGAAGCTTCCAGTGGCGACCGCAGCATCGCCGCATCACAGGATCCGCAGAGTGTTTTCGGATTCTCGCCATTGTGGCGCAGCCTTTTGATATCGAGGAGGAGCGCCTGTTCGGGCAATTTGCGGCCTCGGACCCGGAATCGATTCGAGGGCGGATATATGCCGATCTGCGCGACCAGGGCATATTCTGCGGTGAATTCGATCTGGTCGTGGCCAACGATATGCGCCGTCATATACAGATCGAAGCCGAAGCGGAGGTCTACGCCGATGGTGAGGTCTCGATAGTTCATGGCACGGTCCAGGACATTACCGAGAGAAGGCAGGCAGAGGAGCAGGTGAGGCGTCTGGCCAACTACGACACTCTCACCGGCCTTCCCAACCGCAATCTTTTTGCGCAGCGTTTTGAGCGGGCGTTGGCCGCGGCACGGCGTGGCCACAGTCAACTGGCGGTGATGTTCGTGGATCTGGACCGATTTAAAGTGGTCAACGATACCTTGGGACACCGCGCCGGGGATAGCTTGCTATGCGAAGTCGCGGCGCGCCTGAACCGCTGTGTGCGCGGCGGGGATTCGGTCACGCGCTTTGGCGAGGATGAGACGCACAGCAGTGTCGCGCGATTGGGTGGCGACGAGTTCATCGTGCTGCTCACTGCCTTGAAGCATGTGGACGATGCCTCCAAGGTCGCCGATCGCATGCTCGAGGCGCTGCGCCAGCCGCTGGTGGTGGATGATCAGGAAATATGGATCAGTGCAAGCGTGGGAATCGCCAGTTATCCGAAGGATGGCGAAACTGCGGAGACTTTGCTGATGCGCGCGGATTCAGCCATGTACTCGGCGAAAGCCAACGGGCGCGATGGGCACAAGCTCTATACGCCGTCGCTTGATTCGCGCGGTCTGGATTTGTTCCGCCTGGAGGCAGATCTTCGCAAGGCGCTGGATCGCAATGAGTTTCGCCTGCACTATCAACCCATTATCAACGTGACCAGCGGCAAAATCGTCGGCGCCGAAGTGCTGATGCGCTGGCAGCACGGCGACAAGCTTATCCCACCCGGCGACTTCATTCCCTTGGCGGAGGAAACCGGCCTCATCATTCCGATGGGCGAGTGGGCCATTGAACAGGCGTGTAAAACGGTGAAAGCCTGGCATGAACTGGGGCTGGATCCCATTTATGTCGCTGTCAATCTGCCTGGCAGCCATTTTCAGCGGCGCAATCTGGTTCGCGTGGTCGCAGATATTCTGGATAAAACCGGATTCAACTCTAATTGCCTGCACATTGAAATTACCGAGACGGTGCTGATGAAGGCAATCGATCAGATTCTGCCGATCTTTGATGCGCTGCGAGAACTCGGTGTTCATTTCGCGATCGATGATTTTGGCACTGGATACTCATCACTCGCCTATCTCAAACGGCTACCGATACATACCTTGAAGATTGACCGCTCCTTCATCAAGGACATCGCGGTGGATTCCGATGACGAGGTGATTGTTTCTGCGATTATCGGTCTGGCGCGAAGCCTGAATTTGTCGGTGGTGGCCGAGGGCGTGGAAACTGCGGCGCAGATGGCGTTTCTTAATATGTTCAGTTCTACGCTGATGCAGGGGTTTCTGTTCAGTCGACCGGTTGTCGAACAGCAGTTCGAGGAATTGCTGCGGCAAACCTCGAACACCAGGTTTCGCCAGGATTGGGTTTCGCCGGACAAGAACCGCGTCATACATCTTTTCGATGCGGGCAGGAAAACGCTCGCGTCATCCCAATAGGAATAATAACCAATGGGAAATAATCAATGGGCGCCATAGAACCCGCGCAGCACAAGCCCACGACGGCCCCCGGCGTGCATTTGCCGGCGAATTCATCTGATCTTGCGCGTGCGACCATTCGACAATTGGCGCTGCGCCGCCTGCCACCCACGCCCGCGAACTACGCGTCGCTGTACGCTGAATTGAGTGGCGAAGAGGTCGCGCCCAAGAGCGGCGAGGAGGTCGCGGCCAAGAGTGGGGCGGAGGTTCACGCGGGAGGTGCAGACCGCTGGGGGGGGTTGGTACGCGAGCTTATTCGCACCTGGGATATTCGCAGTCCCGATTGGACTCAAGCGCGTAAGCGCGAAAGCCTGGAACACGTCGCCTGCGCGTTTGGCGCCGACGACGACAAGCTCGCGGTGCGCCTGCGTGCCTTGATTAAAAGCTGGTCGGCGCGCGGGTCTGACGCGCGGGCCGCGCGGCTCTCGGATGACGTGTCAGACCAAGCCGCGGTGCCGTTGCGATCAAGGAACGACATTGGGGCGCTCGCGCCAGCGAATGCCGCGCAGGGTTCAACGATCGGAATTCAAGCGCCATCATTGATTTCGGCGCCGGCGGGCTCATCGCGCGCGCCTGGCGCTGATCCGCACGCCGAAGACGCTTGCGCGCTACTACGCGACCTCGCCATCGACCTGTTGATTTTCGCAATTGGGGAGGACGGGGGTGGCGACGAACGTCTGATCGCGCAGGCTGGGCAACTGATTCAGAGTCTGCGATCCGCCTCGAATTCAGGACAGCTGGCTCTACTTGCGCCAAAAATCAGGATGCTGATGCGCCGCGCCGAACAGGTGCGTGGCTCGCAGCGAGAAATTCTGCAATCCTTGCTCGGTCTCTTGCATCTGATTGTCAGCAACATCGAGGAGCTGGTTCCCGACGAACGCTGGGTCAGGGGCCAGGTGGAGCGTCTGCGCGGCCTGATTGCTGGGCCACTGGACGGGGAATCGCTCGCCGAAGCGGCAAAAGCATTTCGCGAAATAATCGTCAAGCAAAGCAGCATCAAGCAGAACATACGGGCAGCACAAGCGGCAATGAAAGATATGCTCGCGGGTTTCATAGGACGGCTGTCCTCGATGTCGGAATCGACCGGGCAGTATCAATCCAAGGTTGAGATATATTCGAGGCAGATCAAAGGCGCCGAGGATATTGGTTCCCTGTCGGCGGTAGTGCAAGCCCTTTTGGAGGATACCCGTCTCGCGCAGGCCGATATTCTGCGAGGCCACGACGAATTGGTGGATGCGCAGCGCCGCGCCCGACAGTACGAGGAGCAGGTGGGCCGGCTCGAGCGTGAATTGTCGGACGTATCGAGTCTGTTGCGCGAAGATCCATTGACCGGCGTTCTCAATCGCCGCGGCCTGGCGGAGGCGTTCGTGGTGGAGGCCGCACGCAGCGATCGGGCGGAGCGACCACTTTGCCTGGCCTTGCTCGATGTCGATAATTTCAAAAAGATAAACGACACCCATGGCCACGACTCTGGAGACAAAGCCTTGCAGCACCTGGCCGACATCATTCGGGAGGCGATCCGCCCCACCGATGTGGTGGCCCGATTTGGCGGCGAGGAATTCATCGTTCTGATGCCGCAAACCGATGCCGATGAGGCAGTGCAGATCATGACGCGGGTGCAGCGTCAGTTGACGCGCGGATTTTTCCTGGGCGACAACCAGAAACTATTGATCACTTTCAGCGCCGGCGTGACACGTCGGGCTCTGGATGAGGACCAGTCAACCGTGATTGCGCGCGCCGATCAGGCCTTGTACGAGGCCAAGGCGACGGGCAAGAACAAGGTGATTTTCATCTAGCGTGTCAGCGGCTGGGTAATGCTTGGACGGGCGCTCCGATATTGGCTTTCAAGCCAATGCCGCCCTGGTATGCATAAGCCATCACGATGATGGCGACTTGCATGCCTGCAATCAGACCAGGCCACTTTTCGACGCGTAATGCGCGATCTCGACATTGTTTGCGAGATGCAGTTTTTCCAGAATTCGCGAACGGTAAACACTCACGGTTTTCGGACTCAGGGAAAGCGACTCGGCGATCTCCGAGAGTTTTTTTCCGGACGCGATCAGGCGCATCACCTGAAACTCGCGATCCGATAGCGACTGATGCGTAAGCTTGTCGGTGCGGCCGGAAAACATTTCCAGAATGGATTGCGATACTTCGGGGCTGATATATTTTTTGCCCGCCGCGACCTGCAGAACCGCCTCCAGCAGTTTTTCCGGCGCGCTGTCTTTGTTTAGATAACCTGATGCGCCAGCCCGCAGTGCGCGAATGGCGTACTGATCCTCAGGGTAGATCGATAAAACGATGACCGCCGTCTTTGGATAATCGCTTTTGACCTGCTCGGTGATTTCAATGCCGTTCTTACCGGGCATTTCTATGTCGCAGAGCAGTATCTGGCATTCGGTGCTTTTCATTAACGGACGAAGCTCGCGATAATTGGCGGCCTCGCCAACCACCTCGATGCGTCCGGATTCAAGCAGTATCTGCCGCAGACCGCGGCGAACGATGGTGTGATCGTCGCAAATGATGGTTTTGATCATTGTTAGATGGTTTTGATAATTACTAGATGGCTTTGATAATTACTAGATGGTTTTGATCATTGGTGAATCGCGCGAATCATGCGCGAGGCGCCCTTGTCTTTGGCAGGGAAACCATCACGCTGGTGCCGCGGCCGGGAAATCCGTGGATCTCGACCCAGCCGCCCAGATTGACCGCCCGCTCCCGCATGCCTCGGATGCCGAAACGATTCAGATCAACCAGGTTCTCCTCTGAAAGGCCGACGCCGTCGTCTACGATCTCCAGGGTCACGTCGCTGGATTTGTCGAAAATCTCGATCCGAATAGCGGTTGGTTTTGCGTGTTTGAGTATGTTGGTCAAGGCCTCCTGGCAGATGCGAAACATCGCGGTGCAATACATATCGGGAAGCGTGATGGATTCGCGATTGCTCGCAAAGGAGCAAGGGATGGCGTGGCGCTTGCGGAATTCGGTAGCCAGCCACTCAATGGTGGCGACAATGCCTAGATTCAGTATGTTTGGGCGCAGGTCGCGGATGATGCGGTAGGTTGCTTGCCGCCCCGATTGCAATACTTCTGCCATCGAGGCAATTCGCTTGCCCTGTTCCTGGTCGATCGAGGGATGGGTGGATAGCCATGCGATGTCGAACTTCAGACTCGCGAGCATGCCGCCAATATCGTCGTGTATGTCGCGGGCGATCGACTTGCGCTCTTCTTCCTTGGCGTTCTCCAGGTGAAGTGACAAGGCGCGAATATCCTCGCGCGAGCGCACCAGCGCCTGCTCCGTCTCTTTTTGCGCGGTGATATCCATGATCACGCCCTCCCACATGACGCAATCCGTGTCGACCGCGCGTGGGCTTCCACTTAACTCCACCCAATGCATGGCTTGCGGGTCGCTGCCCTGCGGTCCGCCAACCGGTTCTATTTTTGCCTGCCAGCGGATTTCCCCCATGAGGGTAAGCGCTTCCTGGAACAATCGGTCGAGAATCTGGCGATCCTGCGGCGCTACACGAGCGAGAAAGCTCGCACTATCGCTGATCAATTCCCGGGGTGACTCCCCAAGGATGCGCGCCGCCCCCTCGCTGACGTACTCAAATTGCCACTGTCGGCTTTTAATCCAGTAGGAAATTTGAAATACCATGCCGGGGAGATTGGAGGTAATCGATTGTAGTCTTGCCTGGCTCTCACGCAGCGCCGATTCGGCCGCAAGCCTGCGCCTGCGCCCTTCGGCCGCGCGCAAACTGCGCGTAAGCGCAGGCGGCAGGCGCGCCAGGCGTGACTTGAGAACGTAGTCGTCAGCGCCGGCAAGCATGGCCTCTACAGCCACGTCTTCGCCAATCTCGCCCGACACGATGATGAAGGGTTCATCGAGTCCCTGCTCATTGTAAATTTCGAGTGCCCGCGTGGAACTGAATTGCGGCATGTTGTGATCCGAAATGATCGCGTCCCAATGCCGCGCTGCCAGCGCTGCCCGCATTGAGGTCTCGTCGTCGACACGCAGCCACTCAAGGACGAATCGCGACTGTCGCAATAGCCTTACCAGCAGGCTGCAATCGAACTCAGAGTCCTCCACGAATAGCAAATGCAAAGGCTTTGCGGCGAGCGACTCCGCGCCGCCTGGGGCGGTGTCAGGAGTAATTCGCGCTGATGCATTCATTGTGTTGGCTGTGGTTCAAACAATCGAAGTTATAGCAGAAACAGGCCAGGAACAACTCACCTCCCGGGATATGCCAGCTGGGCTAAAGAGCCGCTGCCAAAGGCTTGATTCCACTATAATCCTACTCCGCATTAGTGGGGCGCTCGATTCGTATCAGATGTAGCGATTCGAGTTCGCGGGCTGGCGTAGCTCAGTCGGTAGAGCAACTGATTCGTAATCAGTAGGTCGGGCGTTCGATTCGTCTCGCCAGCACCACAGCATCGATATCCCGTGTTCCTAGTCAGGCGCCCTGGGCGCGCGCCGCGCGCGCGTTCCACAGTGCGTCTATCGTGTCGAGCAGCGCATAGGCATCGGCGAATCGGTCTTTGGGGTTTTTTGCGAGCATGCCCTCGATCAGCGGCTGGCAATCGGCGAGTTCCTTGGAAAGCTGCGGAATAGGTGCGCGCAGGTGCAGGGCGATTAGTTCGGATATGGCCGGTGTGTCGTAGGGTTTTCGGCCGGTGAGCATTTCGTAATATATGACTCCAAGGCTATAGAGATCCGAGCGCACCGATGCCGGCTGGGCTTCGATCAGTTCGGGGGCGAGGTAATAAGGGGTTCCGAACAGTTCGCCACCTTGCGTGAGTTGCGCGCTGGTCTCGAGTCTCTTGGCGATGCCGAAATCAGCGATCACCATGGTGCCGTCGTCGCGCACCATGATGTTGGCGGGCTTGAGGTCGCGGTGGATGATGCCGCGCGCATGAATTTCGGCCAGGCCACCCGCCAGTTGCGCGAGGATCGACAAGGCCTGGCGCGTATCCAGGCCTTTGCTGATGGTCTCGCTCAAGGTTCCATTGGGCAGGTATTCCATGGCGATGAAGGCATAGGCATCGGCAAATCCGTGCTCGTATATTTTTACGACATTGTTCTGCTGCGCCGAGGAAATCAGCGCGTACTCCTGTACAAATCGTTTGAACATATCGGGATCGTCGGTGGGGCGCGCATTGAGAATTTTGAGCGCAACTTTTTTACCGTCGCGGTCGCGACAGGCGAGGTAGACGTGTGACATACCCCCCTGTCCGATCTTGGAGATGACGCGGTAGCCGCGGATGGGCGGCGGTGCTATGCCGCTGATCGCGTTGGCGAGATCCGAGGTGATCATGTGCAAGGTCTCGTTCAACACAGCCTTGGATACATCAGCCGCGTGATTGGCGTTGGCGACAAGGGCTTCGCGAATTTCCGCTGGGAGCTCACCCGTTGCATCAAGGCCCGGCAGCTCATGGTCGGTTCCGGTAATTTCGACGGCTTCCACTTTCTGGCTTCGACCGCGCAGATCGAGCAGCGTGCTCCTTCCGGTGATGATTCCCGCGCCGGCGGCCTCGACCGTGGCGCGGCTGGCGATAACCGGCCAGCCGATTTCCTTGGTTTGCGCCTCGAGACGCGACGCGACATTGACGCTGTCCCCGATCAAGGTGACCGCATTGCCACCGGCCGGACCGATATTGGATTCAATCATTTCGCCGCTATGCATGCCTACGCCGACCGCGAACTTGGGCAGCATATGCTCCCCGTAATGCGCCCGGATCCAGTCGCCGAACCGGTACGCCGCCAGAGCGATGCCCATGGCGGCGATAAGCGCGTCGCGCGCATGGTTGTGCTGGGGATCCTTCGAGGCGAATAGCGCCATCATGCCGTCGCCGAGCAGTTTCACGATGCGCCCGCCCTGGGCCAGAACAGGCGCGCAGGCGGTTTGAAAATACGCGTTCAGGAGTTCCGCGGTTTGCGCTGAAGTCAGGCGTTCGGAAATCGTGGTGAAGTTTCGAATATCCGAGAAAAGTACCGTTCCGACGATCATCTTGCCAGTGGCGTCCAGGGCGAGCTTGTTGCTGTACAGCGCGTCCTGCATGCCGGTG
The DNA here is from genome assembly GCA_945897475.1 of Bordetella parapertussis. GTDB lineage: Bacteria > Pseudomonadota > Gammaproteobacteria > Burkholderiales > SG8-39 > 2-02-FULL-62-17. The sequence goes on along the minus strand of CAMDFL010000036.1, from coordinate 10,002 downwards.
GTACGGATACGAAAGCGGGTGCGCATTTCATCAGGTGCGGATACGATCCGACTGGATAGTGCGTTCAGCGTGTGTTTGTGCTTGGCGAGGCGCGTATTTACCGCCTCAAGCAGTTCATCGCGTGTGAAGGGCTTATTCAGAAAATCGTCGGCACCCAGGTTCATTCCGCGGCGCATGCTGGCGCGATCATCCAACGCGGTGACAAACACGAACGGCAGATCGGCGTTGTCGGGGTTGGCGCGCAAGGCCTCGAGCACGCCAAAGCCGTCCAGCTCGGGCATCATCACATCGCAGAGCACCAGATCGGGGCGAGACTCGGCGAATTTGGACAGACCCTCCCTGCCGTTGCTGGCTTGTTCAACTTCATGCCCCTCGGCTTTCAACATGAGTTGCAGGTTCAACCGAATCTGGAATTCGTCCTCGATGACAAGAATTCTGGCCATTTCCTTAGTGCTCTATTTCACGCCGGTAGCGCGCGAATGTGTGCACGGAAGGTGGAGCCCACGCCGAGTTTGCTGGTGACGATAATGCCGCCGCCGTGCAATTCCGCGGCGGATTTGACGATGGCCAATCCCAGACCGGTGCCCGGACGGTCGCCTACGTTGGCGGCGCGATGGAAACTCTCGAACAATTTGGGCAGATCATCAACCGGAATGCCGATGCCCTGATCGGTGAAGGTGAGGGAGATCTCATCCCCGGTTTCGGCCACCGTGAAGGCGACGGTGCTGCCCGCCGGCGAATATTTGAGTGCGTTGGTCAGCAGGTTGACCGCGACGTGGCGCAGCAGTTGTTCGTCGACCTGCCTTTGGCGTTGCGTCAATTGGCATTTGAATTCCATTTGGTGCTGGGCGCCATGGCTGAAGCGGATCGCCTCCACAATTCCCGTGAGCGCTTCCTCCAAATCGATGGCCACTGGATTGAATTTCAATTTTCCCGATCCGGTTCGGCCAATCAGCAGTACGTCGTTGATCAGAGCGGTCATGCCGAGCACGGCGTTTTTGATGGCCTCCAGCAGCTTGGCCTGATCCTCGGCGGAAAGCGTACTCGAATAATGCTGCAGCAGTTCCGCCGATGAAAGAATGTTTGTCAGTGGTGTTCGCAATTCGTGCGAGGCTATCGAGACGAACTTGGATTTCATCTCGTTTAATTCCTTCTCGCGCTGCAAGGCCGAAAAAAGCTCGGCTTCGGCGATTTTTCTCTGATTGATATTTATGTTGGTGCCCACCAATCGGCGCGCGCGCCCAAGCTTGTCGCGATCTACCACCTCGCCCTGGGTATGTATCCAGATCCATTCGCCGGTCGCGCTACGCGCTCGGTACTCGACTGAAAGACGGGGGGTCACGCCTTTGATGCAGTCGATGCGCTCAGTGTGCACTCGCGCGATGTCCTCCGAATGAATGACGCTGGTGTACTCGGCCAGGGTGACGTGGGACTCCTCAGCTTTCATCCGCAGCATATTGCGCCATGCCGCGTCCAGGTAGAGCGTGCCGCGCCCCTCATCCCACTCCCAGACCGACAATGCCGAGGATTGCACCGCGAGGTCGATGCGCTCGGTGGCGCGCAACAGTTCGCTCTCCGCCTTTTTGCGCTCGGTGATATCGATGACCGAAACGATCAGCCCCGCCAGCGCATTGCCTGGTTCTACATGGCGAGACTGCACGGCCAGCCATTGAAGGCTTCCATCGCCGCGTTCATTCGAAATTTCATCGGGCTGCGCGCCTGCCGCCATTGCTGCGGCGTGAACGCCCGTGATCGGCTTGAATCGGTCGCGCGCCGGCGCCTGTTCGAGCAATGCGAGCGGTTTGCCGGTTAGGTCAGCCCGCGTCTGGCCCAGGATTTCGCAAAGGTGGCGATTGCAGCGAACGACTTTCCCTTCGGCGACGAACGCCAAACCGACCGAGGCGGTCTCGAAGATGGTTTCCTGCTGGCGCAAGGCGGCGCTCACGGTTTTTTCAGCGGCCGTCAGCATTTCCAGCAAATTGGCATTCTCGCGGCCGCGGGCGAGCGTAGTCATCAGGGCGCGATGCGCGGAAAGATAGAGCGAAAGCAATACCCCGGTGAAAACCAGCAACAAGAGGCCAGTGGCGGTATTGACATCGCCGCCAGAGGAAAACATCAGCGAGACCACCGGGGCGAGAATGGGAAATACGAAACTCACGAACGCTTTGGGGCTGGGCGCGAGCGAGGGTGGCAGGCCCATGCTGATGGAGGACAGCAGGAACGCCACGGTAAGTTCAGGCACCGAGCGCGCTTCTGCTGTCAGGAACAACAGCGATAAGCCCCAGCCCGTGCCCAGGGCGGCGCTGACCAGGCAGAAAATATTCTCCCAGCGCGGCGCTTGGTCGGGCTCAGGCTGCATCCGCGCATATAAGCGGGCGAGCAGATAACGGGCAACGCTGGCGGCTACCAGCCAAAGCGCCCAGGCCAACAGCAGCGATATCTTGACCACACCCCAAAGCGCGAACACTGCGATCGCGGCGACCAGCAAAATCATGGGCGTATCATCGCCTGAGAGCCTGTAGAGCAAGGCGATACGTTCGTGGAGGAATTCGGTGCGGGTCAGCGTGAAGCGGCCGGAGTTCGACCGCGTAGGCGTGGAATTTGCGGAACCGGGCGCCAATGACATGTGCAATCCGTGTGGATTTTAGTCGCGACGGTGAAGTGTATGTCATTCCCGTCGCGCTCTTTGGATTGAATACTTTGTAGTCAGGGCGTATTTATCGTCCTTTTGTCAACCTTTCGATACTGTTGACGCTCATGGCAAGCAATTTCCTCCAAGCGCAATTCCATCCATTACCTGCGCCACGGTGAAGGGCTAGAATGATTGAAATCCGGGTTTAAAAATGCTCAAAACCTAGGGTGAGGGGGGTAATAGCAATGGCCAGAATGCGTAATTCTTCGTGAGATCGGAGGGGAAATGCTTAATATTTTTGGTGGCGGAAAACCTGACCATCCGATGTCGGACCTCAAGGAGGCCCACAAGATTCTTGATGAAGTACCGGCCAATGATGCGCATAGGGCCTTGGAGGAATTGGGCAATTGGCTGGATTCGGTCAGCAGCACCGAAGGTTTCAAGGCGGAGCTTCGTGCGCAATTGTTGCTTCAGATCGATGAGGCAGCTCAGCAGCATGTGCGCAAGCTGGTGCGCGATTACATCTCCTCGACGCGTCCGTCTAGATTTCAAGAAGGCAGGCTGTGGGGCGCCATTCATGGTTACTGGCGGCAGGCGGCGCTTGCATTCGCCATCTGTGTCGAGGCCTACGGCGCAGGCCTCAAGGGCGCCGAAGGATACAAAGGGAATATTGCTCTTTTAACCGTTCGCGCGCTGCGCGCATTGGCGCAACAGATGCGCTGGCAATACATGCGTTATGGCCCGTTTGAGGAAAGTCTCTGGGGCGCTGTCGCGAAAATTTACGCGCTTGCCGAGAACAAAAAATATGCGCGCAACAAGGTCACCTGCTATACGGGGATCCCGGGTGAATCCTCGCCCGAACAGGAATTTTTGCGCGCGGTCATGCTCGCTTCGTCTTCGCCGGACAGCCTGTTGCCGGTGGAAATCGAATTGCTTGAGCGCCTCATCGCGCATTTTTCAGCGTCGTTCACCTTGGCGCTCGAGCAGCAACCGGATATCGCCTACTGGATCGATCTTGCGACCAGTCAGCCTCCGCTTCGCATTGCCCGTCCCCCGCAGCACGCACCGACGCTCAGATTCTTTGCCGCCGGCCGTGCGATGCAGGAGTTGGATGAGCTGCTCACCAAGGTCAAATCGACGAACATTGTTCCCGCCAGCGTCAATCTGGGCGGCGCCTATGAAGCGGCCATGGTCCTTGACGTATTGCGTCATCTGACCCTGTACTGGTCGAGCAAACCCCCGGAGAGAAAGCATCCGCGCCATCGCGTGAAAACCCGACTCGCCGTGGGCCATGGACTGGATGGCGTACTCGGCGCATTGGGTGCGTCTGTATCCATGGATTTTGAATCCGCAGCGACCGAGAGCTGGATTGTGGAGAACGTTAGCGCCGGCGGCTTTGGCGCGAGCATTCCGCAAATCAAGGGCGAATGGCTGAAAATTGCTTGCCTGTTGGCCATGCAACCCGAAGGCGGTACTAATTGGGTGCTGGGAATCGTAAGACGCTTCAATCGCGAATCTCCCCAGCAGGGCAGCGTGGGCATACAAACGCTGGCGCGCACCATGGAATCGGTGCAACTGCGCGCGCAAGGCAACGCCGAAGCAGGCGAAGTCTGCGTGTTGCTCGACTCCCAGGGTGTCATTACCGCGGCGGACGCTTATATCCTGATGCGAAGCGGCGTATTCGTTCCTGGCCAGAACATGGAGTTCGAGTATCAGGGCAAGCAGATCATGCTGCTGCCACAAGGTATTACGGAGCGCGGCGATGACTATGATTTGGCGAAGTATCGCGTCATGCTTCGGGATACTGATTGATCCGGCCCAGGGAGCCCTCAACCTAATTCCTGCGCGGCGCTAGGGGCCGGTGCCGCAGCCTAGAACCCGCCTTAACCAGGCAGCGATGTCGGCCACCTCTTCAGCACACACGGAGTGGGGCATACGGTAGTCGCGCCATTCGACGCGATAGCCGTTTTGTAGCAGGATCTCGCGTGTCTCCACCGCGCGACTGTGGATGACCACCGGGTCAGAGAGTCCGTGGCCCATGAATATCGGTGTTTCCCGGTTCGCCGCGGATGCCTCGGCCGGGAATTTATCGGCGAGCGGCAGATAGCAAGACAGCGCCATGACGCCCGCGATTCGCTCGGATAATCGCGTGCCGGTATGCAAGGCGATGGCGCCGCCTTGCGAAAAACCCGCTAGCACCAGGCGGGAACTGGCAATGCCGCGTTGCTGTTCCCGCTCTATCAGGGTTTCGATCAGTTTTTGCGAAGCACGCACGCCGGTTTCGTCCTCGCGCCGGATGGCGGCGTCACTGATGTCGTACCAAGCGCGCATTACCATGCCGTTGTTGATGGTGACTGCTTGTCGCGGCGCGTGCGGAAAGATGAATCTCACCGGCAGATCAGCCAAATTGAGCTCGGGCACAATGGGGACAAAGTCATTGCCATCGGCGCCCAGGCCGTGCAACCAGATAACTGCGGCGCCCGGCGCGGGTGCGGTTTCAATTTCCATGCATTCAAGCAGATCGGACAAGGTGCACCATTTAGTAGAGGAAGTTGATTGCGGCAGGGATGTGAAATCTTCGTGAGTTGGGTTTCGAGTTAGGTTTCCATCGCGACGAATATTTCAGTTGGCGGGTTTTGGACGAATCGCCGATTTGGGACGAAATGTCTTGATCACTTCCTCATGGGTTTCGATGTAGGGCCCCCCGATCAGATCGATGCAGTAGGGCACGGCGGCGAAAATACCCGGAACCAGCGGCCTGCCTTCGGGGGTCTTCAGTCCTTCCAGGGTTTCGCGAATCGATTTCGGCTGACCAGGAAGATTGATGATCAATGCGTTTTTTCGAATCACCGCAATTTGTCTCGATAAAATGGCGGTGGGCACGAACTCCAGGCTGATGCGGCGCATCTGTTCGCCAAAGCCGGGCATTATGCGATCCGCTATCGCTTGCGTGGCCTCGGGTGTCACATCCCGCGGTGCTGGGCCGGTGCCACCCGTGGTCAGAACCAGATGGCAGCCTACGCGATCCACGAGTTCGACAAGTGCGCCCTCGATTGATGCTTGGTCATCGGGGATCAAACGGGATTCCATGCGCCATGGTGAGGCCAATGCACCGGTAAGCCATTCGCGAAGCGATGGGATGCCTTCGTCCTTATAGGCCCCTGCCGAGGCACGATCACTGATGGACACAAGACCGATCAGTAGTTCCTTGTCAGAGTAGCTCACGTTTCATTCTCCGCGGCAGGCGTGGCCGCGTCGTCCATGATTTCGCGTACCCGCTTGAATAATTCGCGAAAGCTTTTTGGTGGTTTGCCAGCGAGGTGCTCGCTATTGGCGTTGCGCACCAGCGCGCGCAATTGCTGAATATTGGCGCCGCGATAGGCACGGGCGAATTCCGTGACTGCATTCTCATCGGCGAGCAAGCGCTCGCGCCAGCGAACGATGGCGTGCTCGTGCGCCACATTGCTCGCGGATTGTCCGTCCCATTGGGATATCTTTTCCCGAATTGGCGCGGGATCGACATCGCGCATCAGCTTGCCGATGTACTGCATTTGCCGGCGACGGCCTTCGTGGCCTTTGATGGCTCGCGCCGCGAGCACCGCCTCGCGCAAGAAATCGGGCATCGTTATTGAGGCGATCTGGCCCTCGTTTAACGCCACCATGCGCTCGCCCATGGCCTGCAGCTCGGCCATCACCTGTTTTTTTTGTGTTTTACTAGGTTTGGTGACGTCGTCCATAGTGCGGTCCATGATTTGAACAAAAATTTGCGAGTGAAATACAACAATCCAATCCGAGCCGAAATCTGCCCTGAAAGTCGGCTGCTATGATAGCGGCTTTTACACGGTACTCCCCATGACAAGCAGCCGATTTGCAGTCGAGCAGGACACGCTACGAACCATCGTCGAGGATGTTATGACGCGAGCGGCCAGTCGTGGCGCGACGCAATGCGAAACCGACGCCTCCGAGAGCTATGGACAGACCGTGACGGTGCGTTGCGGCGAAGTTGACACCATAGAGCACAACCGCGATAAATCGGTGGGCGTGACGGTATTCATCGGCAAGCAGCGTGGCTATGCGAGCACATCGGATTTCGCGCCCAAGGCCATCGCCGACACCGTGGATGCTGCGTTGTCGATCGCGCGATTCACGGCGAGCGACGATTGTAATGGGCTGCCCGATGCGTCCCTGCTCTGCAAGGAATCGCGCGATCTGGATTTATTTCATCCCTGGGCGCTGCCGGTGGAGGAAGCCATCGGCATGGCCAAGGCAGCCGAAAAAGCGGCGTTTCGCCTGGACAAGCGGGTGGTAAATTCCGAAGGGGCGAGCGTTTCCTGCCAGCACAGCCATTATGCGATGGGCAATAGCGCAGGGTTTCGCAGCGCCCAGCAAAGCTCGCGCCATTACATCTCTTGCGCTGTCATCGCCGCCGAGGGTGACAAGATGCAACGCGACGACTGGTACTCCTCCGATCGATCAAGCAAGTTCCTTGCAGCGCCAAAGGCGATAGGCGATTACGCCGGCCGGCGCGCGCTGGCAAGGCTGCGCAGCCGCAAGATCGATACGCGACAGGCGCCGGTATTGTTCGAGGCGCCGGTGGCCAACAGCCTGTTTGGACATTTCGTAGCGGCGGTCAGCGGCGGCAGCTTGTACCGCAAGACCTCGTTTCTTGTGGATAGCCTTGGCAAGTCGGTGTTTTCGCCGATGGTCAATCTCTCCGAGCGGCCTTTTATAGCGCGTGGCCATGCCAGTGGTTGTTATGACGATGAAGGTGTTATGGCACGCGACCGGGAGGTTGTCAGCGCGGGGGTGGTGCAGGGATATTTTTTATCGAGTTATTCGGCGAGGAAGCTGGGCATGGATACCACCGGCAATGCCGGGGGCAATTTCAACCTCATCGTGCAACCGGGTGAGCGAGATTTTGAAGGCCTGCTGCGCGAAATGGGCACCGGCCTCCTCGTCACCGAGCTCATGGGGCAGGGCATCAATCTCCTCACCGGTGATTATTCCCGTGGCGCCGCCGGTTTCTGGGTGGAGGGCGGGCAGATTCAGTATCCCGTCGAGGAAATCACCATTGCGGGCAATTTAGGCGACATGTTCAAGTCCATAGTTGCCATCGGTTGCGACAGGCTGGTACGCGGTTCGCGCGATTGTGGGTCAATCTTAATTGAGAATATGACTATCGCGGGAAGTTGATCTGTCCGCGGCAATGCCTCAGGTAAGCTCTGCGATGTTTCCCCGCTGATACGGCGCGGCAACGCGAACAATTCATAGGGGACAAAAGTGGAAAGACGCTCATTTCTCAAGAAAGCAGGGGTTGGTCTGGCGGCGGGATCGGTCGCCGGGCCGGCGCTGGCGCAGTCGCAACCGGTGGTGAGCTGGCGCATGGCATCGAGTTTTCCAAAGGTTCTTGATACCTTGTTTGGCACCGCGGAACATATCGCCCGTCGCGTCTCCGAGGTGACCGAGGGCCGTTTTCAGATTCGTGTCGCCGCGGCCGGCGAACTGGTTCCCCCTCTTCAGGTCCTGGATGCGACACAGGCCGGCACGGTGGAGTGCTGCCATACCGCGCCTTACTATTACATCGGTAAGGATCCCGCATTCGCATTCGGCACTGCCGTGCCATTTGGCTTGAACGCGCGCCAGCAAAACGCCTGGAAGTACTACGGCGGCGGTAATGAAGCCATGGCGGCCTTGTACAAGGATTACGGTGTGCTTGCGTTTTCCGCGGGCAATACCGGCACCCAGATGGCAGGCTGGTACCGCAAGGAAATCAAGAGTGTCGCTGATCTCAAGGGCTTGAAATTCCGCATTGGCGGATTGGCCGGACAGGTACTCGCCAAACTGGGCGTGGTGCCGACGCAGATTCCTGCGGGTGAAATTTATCCGTCGCTGGAACGCGGCGCCATTGATGCAGCGGAATGGGTCGGACCGTACGACGACGAGCGCCTTGGCCTGCATAAAGTGGCGAAGTTCTACTACTACCCGGGTTGGTGGGAAGGTTCCGCGGAGCTCAGTTTGTTCGTCAACGAAAAGAAATGGGCGGAACTGCCCAGGCACTTTCAGTCGGCGCTGGAAGGCGCATGCGCCGAGGCCAATGCGTTGATGCTCGCCAAATACGACGCGAAAAATCCCGAAGCGTTGCGAAAATTAATTGGCGAAGGTGCTCAGTTGCGCGCTTTCCCCCGGCCAGTGATGGAGGCGGCGCTGCGTGCGTCCAATGAACTCTATGATGAGCTGTCGGCTAAGAGCCCACATTGGAAGCGAATTTATTCGCAGTGGCGCAGGTTTCGCGCCGAGCAATTTCTGTGGTTTCGCGTGGCAGAGAGCAGCTACGACAATTTCGCCTTCACCGGCGTGCCTGCCAGCGAACGCGACGCGGCGGCCGCCAAGGCGCCCGCGAAAGGCGCGGCCAAGGGCGTATCTGCGAAGTAGGCGGGTTGTTATCTGCCGGATTTGAATTGCCGCTGAATCTCGGCGGCGGCGTCCTCTTCGCTTGGAGTCTCCGCTGTAGAGGAGCTACCCTTTGCTGAAGGCGAGGGTATTCCCTGCCCTTCACGATCCCGTTCATCGAGCTTGATTTCTACCCCGGCGGGGTCGATTGATTGATGCCGAGGAACGAAATCGGTAACCAGGCCCGGCCAGTAAATCAAAATGGCCACCAGCATCAGTTGCAAGAGAACCCAGGGTATGGCTCCCCAGTAAATATCCGAGCTTTTCACCTCCTTGGGTGCGATGCCGCGTAAATAAAACAGCGCCATGCCGAAAGGGGGATGCATGAAGGAGGTCTGCATATTCGCTCCCAGCAGCACGCCGAACCAGATGAGATCGATGCCAAGCTTGGTGGCGATCGGCGCGAGCAGAGGAATGATGATGAAGGCAATCTCGAAAAAATCGAGAAAAAAGGCGAGCACAAACACGAACGCATTGACGAAAATAAGAAAGCCGGTGGCGCCTCCCGGCAGAGAAGTGAGCAAGCCTTCGAGCCACAGGTCGCCGTCCATTCCGCGGAATACCAATGTAAAAACAGTGGAGCCGATAAGTATGTAGATCACCATGGCGGTGATTCGCATGGTCGATGCCATGCCCTGATGCAATAGTGGCCAGGTGAGGCGGCGATGTATTGCGGCAAGTGCCAGCGCTCCAATCGCTCCCATGGCGCCGGCTTCAGTGGGCGTGGCGAGACCCATGAATATGGTCCCAAGCACCAGGAATATCAGTGCGAGTGAAGGCACCATCCCCCACATGAGCTTGGCAAACAGTGCCTTGCCGCCAAGGGTGCGCGCTTGCGGGGGTATTGCCGGCATGGCCTGGGGACGGACGACGCTCAAGATCGCGATGTAGATGCAAAACAGCAGCACCTGCACGATGCT